>NZ_JBMEZS010000003.1:0-523571 GCF_048822555.1 Klebsiella sp. C283 | reverse complement strand
CAGCGCTTCCTGTTTTTGGGGTATGTACTTGCTGCGGTTATAGATTCCGGCCACCCCCTTTATGGTGTGTCCCAACAGTTGCTCAACAACATAAAAATCAACTCCCATGTCGTTGAGGCTTGTTGAGAACGTTCGTCTCAGGTCATGTAATGACCACCGTTTTTCATGTTTCAGAGATACAAAGTTTGTGCATCCCATCGCGCTGACGATTGAATCAGATTTCAGTTCCCCGAGTATATACCTACGCCTTTTAGTCTCTTCGTGCAGGTTTACGATCCACTGCCGCATTTTCTGAGGCACCGGCCGGAGAATCTCTTCGCCGTTTTTACTGTGCTCTTTTGGCACCGTCCAAAGCCATTTTTCGAAGTCCCATTCGTCCCATGTGGATAGACGTGCCTCACTGAGCCTGCATCCAAATACAAGGCACAAGATAGCTATCCGCTTCTTGTAATTCATAACACGGGTTTTGCCCTTACCATGAAAGTAAACACCCCACAGATCGGAAACATAGCTTTCTTCAAGCAACCGTTCTCTCTTGTTTTGATACGTGCCAATATCACCGGGGCTCAAGTCATCCAGCACATTACATCGCACATACTGGCGCACCCGGCAGTATTTAAAGATCTGCTTTAACTCAATCAGCATCGCGGCAGACTGAACCGGCACGATTTTCTTCACGCGATCAAAGCATCTTATCCAGTCTGACAGGCTGCATTTCTCGACAGGAAAATCCCCAATGTAGGGGAAGATGTATCTCTCATAACGACGATAGATACGCACCGTCTCCTTGCGTTTTTCCCTAGCATAATTATCAAACCAGTAATCGACAGCGTTCTTAACCGTCACAGGAGTGAACAGACGCTCTTTGGTGAGTTTATTCTCTATCCGTGGATCCAGTCCTTGTGATAACCATGCCCGGCACTCATCCCTTTTCTCCCTGGCCTGTTTAAGTGTCATATCTGGATACTTGCCTAACGTCATCCAGACAGGAGCACTTTGTCGGCCAGAATGTCTAAAGAAATAAACAAAGCTTACAGTGCCAGTCTTGCTCACTCTGGCAGACAGTCCCCGACCATCGGCCAACATCTTTTGACGCGGCTGCGGTTTACCATGTAAGGCTTTTAGCGCCTTGTCGCTTAACTTGTTCTCGCCAGCCATAAAACCTCATTCTGCAATACACATTGCAATACACACTTAGCTGCAACGCCGAAAAACAGTAGAAAAGCAATGCAAAAAACATTTCTTTCTTCTTCACAATTAACAATGAGTTAATGAATGAGTCCGGTTCTTCATGCGTACCCATGAGGTAGTGTGATGGATAATGGATCACCACCCCGCTGCGATGCCGCCAGCGCGCGATCTCCCACTCTGCTTCCGCTTCACGGTCCTGTTGACGATGCTGCGTCAGTCGTTCAACGTGCTGTTGCCGGAGGATATCCCGGACCAGAGATGCCAGTTCCATCATGTCTGCCTTAAGCCTGTGGCGAAAAGCGACAGTTTATCGTGGTCGGGCCGAGGCTACCGTAGCAAAAGCGGCCTTTTGCTTTGATTACACGGCTTTATGAATGCCGCGCTATCAGCGATAATAATCGTTCACTGAATCTATCCGGGATCGTCATGAAGGCATCAGAGCACCCGCCTCGCGTTCGTCAACGCGCCTTACCGCTAAAGCTGAGCACCGCCGTCTCCTTGATGATTGGCAGCGTGATCGGCGCCGTGCTGCTGCTGGTCTATGCCCTGTGGTATATGCAGATCAGCAATGCCACCCGCGACGGCCTGAAGGAGACCGCGCTGGCGGTGGCGCGTACCATGGCTGATATGCCGCAGGTGAAGCGCGGACTGGCGGCGCCGCCGCAGCAGCAGATTATTCAGCCGCTGGCGCAGGCCATCACCCGGCGCAACGACCTGCTGTACGCTATCGTCACCGATATGCACGGTATTCGCTATTCGCATCCGGACAGCTCGATTATTGGCAAACGCTTCATCGGCCACGATATCCAGCCGACGCTGCAGGGAAAAGAGAACGTGGCCATTAACCACGGGGTGCTGGCCCCGGCGCTGCGAGTGTTTACCCCGGTGTTCAACGACCAGCATCAGCAGATTGGCGTGGTGGTGGTCGGCATTTCGCTGAGTAAAGTGGACGAGCAGATCGCCAACAGCCGCTGGGACGTGCTGCTGACCATCCTGTTCAGCGCGCTGGTCTGCGCCATCGGCACCTGGAGCCTGGTGCGCGGCCTGAAGCGCGTCCTGCTGGGGCTGGAGCCGCACGAAATCTCCACTCAGTTTCAGCAGCGTCAGGCCATGCTTCACGCCCTCAAGGAGGGGGTGGTGGCCGTCGATGCCCATGGTGAGGTTAATCTGATCAACCCGGCGGCGCGCGAGATTCTCTTTTCCGGGCCGGACAAGACCCTCGCGCATACCCCGCTGCTGGCCGACCTGCAGACGGTTTTGCACAGCGGCGAGCCGATGTACGACCGCGAGCTGGGGTGCAATGGCCTGTTGCTCATCAGCAACACGGTGCCTATCCGCAGCCAGGAGGCGGTGGTCGGCGCCATCTGTACCTTCCGCGATAAGACCGAAGTCAGCCAGCTGCTGCAGCGGCTGGACGGCATGATGAGCTATGTGGATGCCCTGCGCACCACCTCTCATGAGTTCATGAACAAACTGCACGTGATCCTCGGCCTGCTGAATATGAAAAGCTATGGCAAACTCGAGGAGTACGTGCTGCAGACCGCCCACCGCTACCAGGCGGACATCGGCGATATTCAGCACCGCATTAAATCCCCGGTGGTGGCCGGCTTTCTGATAAGTAAAATGCAGCGCGCCACCGAGTGCGGCTTTACCCTTAAGCTGGCGGAAGAGAGCCTGGTGCCGGATTGCCCGAATGAGAAGCAGGTCACCGTGCTGGTGACGGTGCTGGGCAACCTTATCGAGAACGCGCTGGACGCCATGAGCGGTCAGGCGGAGGGCGAAATCGGCCTGCTGCTGCACTATCAGGACGGCTGGCTAAGCGGTGAAGTGAGCGACGACGGGCCGGGGATCCCGGAAAACAACATCGACGCTATCTTTAACAAAGGCTTCTCCACCAAAGGCGAGAATCGCGGCGTCGGGCTGTTTCTCGCCAACCAGCAATTACGCGAGCTGGGCGGCACCCTCGCCGTCGAGTCGGAACCCGGCGTATTTACCCAATTTTTTGTTCATCTCCCCTGGGATAGTAAAAGGAAACGTGCGTGATAAATGTGTTGATTGTTGACGATGATGCCATGGTGGCCGAACTGAATCGCCTGTACGTGGCAAGGGTTCCCGGCTTTCGTTGCAGCGGGAGCGCCTCGACGCTCAGTCAAGCCCGGGAGATGATTAACGATCCGCAGCTGGAGATCGATCTGGTGCTGCTGGATGTCTATATGCAGCAGGACAGCGGGCTCGATCTGCTGCCGACTATCCGTAAATCGGGGCGCGCCATCGACGTCATCATGATCACCTCGGCGGCGGATGCCGCCACGGTGCAGACCGCCATGCATTACGGAGTGGTCGATTACCTGATCAAACCTTTCCAGTTTCCCCGTTTTGAAGAGGCGCTCACCACCTGGCGGGAGAAGCGCAAGCTGATAACCGGCCAACCCTATTACGAGCAGGCCGACGTTGACCGCCTGCTGCACGGCGGCGCGCCGGAGGCCAGCGACGCGCGCAAGCTGCCCAAGGGGCTCACCGCGCAAACCCTGCGCACCCTGTGCCAGTGGATTGACGCTCACCCGGACGTTGAATTCTCTACCGATGAGCTGGCGGCGGCGGTGAATATCTCCCGCGTTTCCTGCCGCAAGTATCTGATCTGGCTGGCGCAGATCAATATTCTCTATACCACTATTCACTACGGCGCCACCGGGCGGCCGGTCTATCGCTACCGCCTGGTGGCCGAACAGTACAGTTTGCTTAAGCAGTACAGTCAGTAACGCGGTAGCCGCTGTCCAGCGACGCAAAGCGCAAGCGCTGCGGCGATGACAGTATAATGTCGCGATTTTTGGTGACGAAAATCGCGTCGATATCCTGCCGCTGACGCAACGCTGCGCAGCCTTTCTCGACGCCGAGGCCGAACAGCAGCGTGGTCCAGATATCGCCGTCTAAAGAATCGCTGGAAATCACCGTGACGCTGTCGAGTTCGTTGTCCAGCGGGTAACCGCTGCGCGGGTCGAGAATATGGTGCCAGCGCTTGCCGTCCTGCTCGAAATAACGTTCGTAGGTGCCCGAGGTGACTACCGACTGTCCGTTGACCGTCAGGGAGCCGATCAGCGCCTGCGCATCGGCAAACGGTTTTTTCAGGCCAATAGCCCATTCGCCGAGGGTATGCACATTGCCGCCGAGGTTGATCAGCGCCCTTTCCACCTGCTGCTGACGCAGATAATCACGCACCCGGTCAGCGATATAGCCTTTGGCGATCGCCCCAAGATCCAGCTCCATCCCCGGCTGCTGAAGAAACACGCTGCAGGTTGCCTCATCAAGGATCACCTCCTGCGGGCGGGTCAGCGCCAGCCGGGCCCTGATTTCGCCGGCGTCAGGCACGCTGTGTCCCTGAAAGCCAATCCGCCACAGCTTCACCAGCGGCCCAATCGCGAGGTTAAAGGCGCTGTCGCGCACCATGCTGGCGGCTTTGGCGCACTGAATGAGCTGAAAGACCGGGCGGCTGACGGTCACCGGGTGACGTCCGGCGGCGTGGTTGATATCCATCACCTGGGACTCGGCGCGGTTAACGGTAAGCAGATCTTCGTAGCGCTTGATTAACTGAAATACGCGGGAGGCCAGCGCCTCATCATGGGAGCAGAGTTTGAGCAGGATGGGAGAACCCATCAGAACGGCGGAGTAGCTATAGACGCGGTTATCAGACATCGGGCTCTCCTTAGTAGGGGTAAGCCGGGCGGCGACAGCGCCGGCCCGGCATCAACAATGGCGTGTTATCCTCTGGCGCGTTTCGCCGCCTGGTGGCCCGCGAGGGTGCCGAAGATGATGATATCCGCCACCGCGTTACCACCGATACGGTTGCCGCCGTGGATCCCGCCAACCACCTCACCGGCGGCGTAGGCGCCGCGGATCGGCTGCCGGGCCACGTTCAGCACTTCGCCATCGGTGTTAATGGTCACGCCGCCCATGGTGTGGTGCACCCCCGGGGCGATACGAATGGCGTGGAACGGACCTTCGTTAATCGGCGCGCGCAGCGCGGTGGTACGGCCAAACTGTTCATCATGCTGTTTTTCCACCGCCCCGTTGTAGCACTCGAGGGTGGCGAGGAAGGCATGGTAATCCATCCCCAGTTTCTCCGCCAGTTCACGCGGCGAGCTGGCGCTGGTGACGAAGCCTTTGGCGATGTACTCATCGGCGGCTTTGTTTTTCGCCCGTACATGTTCGTCAAAGACGATGTACGCATAGTGTTCCGGCAGGGCGATAATCGCCGCGGAGACTTTATCGCGGGTCTCCATTTCGTTGAAGAAGCGGTTACCCTGCTGGTTGACGAGGATCGCCCCACCGCCGCGAATCGACTCGGAAATCAGATAGGAGGTCTGCTGTTCAACGGTCGGGTGAATTTGAATTTCGCCCATATCCACCGTGTCGGCGCCGATACGCTCCAGCAGCGCGATACCGCTCCCGGTGGCCCCTTTGTGGTTGGTGGTGACGAAGCCTTCGAGGTCAGGACGATACTTCACCACCATCGCGCTGTTGGCGCTGAAGCCGCCGGTGGCCACCACAATGCTTTTGCTCTGGATTTCAACGATCTCGTTTTCGTCGTTGATCAGACGCACGCCGCTGACTTCATCGCCGCTCATCAGGATCTCCTCCACCGAGGTATCCAGCAGGACGTCGATGCCGCGTTTGGTGATGTTGCGCACCAGGCCGCTAATCAGATAGCCGCCGACCGCTGACCCGTCGCGCGGACGGTGGGTGCGGTCAATGCTCATCCCGCCGGTGGTGGTGATATCGTTGAGCATAATGCCGCGGTCAGCCAGCCATTCAATGGCTTGCGGTGCATTCTCCACGAAGCGGCGCAGCAGCTGCGGGTTGTTTTTATTGTGCCCACCTTTCAGGGTTTCCTGATAGAACAGCTCTTTGCTGTCCTGAATGCCTTTCACGCGCTGGAAGCGGGTCTCCGCGGCGTTCATCCCGGCGGAAGCCTTGATGGTGTTCCCGCCAATGGTCGGCATTTTCTCGACGATCAGCACGCTGGCGCCTTCGTCGTGAGCCTGAATGGCGGCCGCCAGACCGGCGCCGCCGCTGCCGACCACCACCACATCATAGCTTTTCGGCGCGGCGTCATTGCCGCCCTCTTCCGCCGCCAGCGCTTTGCTCGATTTCAGCATCGCTTTGGCGACCGCTTTTTTCACCGCCTCGCTCTGGCTGGTGGCCCCGGAAATAGCGTCCACGTGCGGGGTATTGGCGGTCAGAATACGTTCGCGGATCTCTTCGAAGCTGGTGGTGAACTCCACGGTCTGCACCGGGCTCGCCGCCAGTTCGATATCGGCGATATGGTCATTTTCGAGGCTGACGTTGATCACCAGCTCATTGGCGTCATCCTGAACGGTTTCAACAAACATCCCCGGCTTAAATTTGGCGTCGCCCATGCTCATGTCGCGGATCATCGCTTCCACCAGCGAGAAGCGCCACAGCGGTTCCGGAATGTGCAGCGCCTCGCGCTGGGTGCTGTCGATAAACAGCTCCAGCTCTTCACCCGCGGCGATACGAGCCGCCCAGTCCGGATAGGCGATGCAGGCGCGGCCCACGGCGATCAGGTCATAGCCGTGATCGAGGCCCAGCTCGGCATCGGCGACGTTAACCACCCCGCCGACGCCCATCACCGGCACCTGAGCCAGAGTGTCAGAGCGCATGGCGCAATATTTCTCAATCAGCGGCGTTGGGTCGCAGGTATCAACGATAGAGGGACGCAGAGTCGCGCCCACCGAGAAGTGCAGATAATCGACGCCGCGAGCGGCCAGTTTTTCCAGCAGATACATGGTGTCGTCGAAGCGGATCCCCGGGACCTCCATCTCTTCCGGCGAGAAGCGGTAACCGATGATAAAGGCATCGTCAGCGTACTGGCGGGCCATTTTATGGGTGATGTCGAGCACCGCCAGCGGGAAACGAGCGCGATTGTCGCGGCTACCGCCCCACTCATCGTCGCGCTGGTTGGAGTTCGGCGAATAGAACTGCTGAATGAGATAGGTGTTAGCCCCGTGAATTTCGACTCCGTCGAAACCGGCGAGGATAGCGCGACGGACCCCATCGCCAAACTTGGCGATCATGCCTTCCACTTCGTCTCCGCTCAGCGCCCGCGGCATCGCGGCGCCCTCACGCGGGGCGGCGATAGCGCTCGGCGCCACCGGCTGGCGACCGCCGATCAGCTGCGGGTCGACCATGCGGCCGCCGTGATAGATCTGCAGAATCGCTTTCGAACCTTCCGCTTTAATCGCTTCGGCGATTTTCGCCAGGCCGGCGATTTTTTCATCGTTATCGATACCGATAGCACCCGGGAAGGCCAGGCCGTAGTCATCAATAAAGCAGCACTCGACAATAATGGTGCCGATGCTGCCGGCGCGAGCGCGATAGTATTCCACCAGCTCGCTGGTGACAGTCCCATCGTAATAACCGGTGCAGGTGGTCATCGGCGCCATGAGCAAACGGTTTTTCAGCTCCGTACCATTTGGTAAAGTAAATGGCTGCAGAATTCGTTCGTTACTGGTCATAAGTTACGCTCCAGATTTTAAAATATTAAAAATTCAGAATGGGGTGACGGAATCATTAATGGTTGTGGTTTTTTAATTCCTGTTGTCATGCCAATAATATAACGGGTTTTTTAGTTACTAAATCAATTACGTTAGTTATAAAACTATTTAACCCCAGCAATAACATCGCTACCTCTATTGTATTATTAAAATAATAAATAGCATTTACATAATACAAATAAACGATAACATTTCAGATACTTACGTTAACATTCACAACGACCAAACTCGCGCACATTACAGTTATTATTCAGCAACTTACGAAACAAATGAAAAAAATTAGCATTAATTGCTTATTTTTATTTTAACATTTACCGATATTTTCGCCAAAATAACACCTCATCACATAGGGTTATACTGATAATAAAAAAAATAGTGAAATCACCTGCTTTTCTTGATCTTGATCAATTGCAACGGCCATTGAAAGCGCAATATATAAATAACCAATAAATTTAATTTAACGCCCATCAAATCGCGTTAAATAATCGCCCCAACGATACTCAGAAACGCAAAATAAAAACTAAAGAAACTTTTGTAATTAAAGAAACCACTGAGCGCATCGCTGGCGTAAACGTTATTTTCAACAACTTGCAGATACTCATTATGAAAGAGAAAAAGACAACCATACCGCCTGCCGGTGCAGTCAATCCAACGACTGCGAATAAAAAACGTCTCCTGATGATGGCGCTGCCAATTATCGTTGCCGTGCTGTTACTCTTCGTCCCGGTCCCGGACGGCCTGCCGCCGTACGCCTGGCACTACTTCGCTATCTTCGTCGGGGTGATCGTCGGGTTGATTTTTGAACCACTGCCTGGCGCCGTTATCGGCATCACCGGCGTGGTGGTCATCGCCCTGTGCAGTCAGTGGCTGCTGTTCAGCCCGGAACAGATGGCCGCACCCGGCTTCAAAATGGCCGGCGCCTCCTTTAAGTGGGCGGTGAGCGGCTTCGGCAACTCCACCGTGTGGCTTATCTTCGGCGCCTTTATGTTCGCCGCCGGCTACGATAAAACCCAGTTTGGCCGCCGCCTGGCGCTGATTCTGGTGAAATATCTCGGCCGTCGCAGCCTGACGCTGGGCTACGCCATCACCTTCGCGGATCTGCTGCTGGCGCCGTTTACGCCGTCGAATACCGCGCGCAGCGGGGGCACCATCTACCCGATTATCGCCAACCTGCCGCCGCTGTACGGTTCAAAACCGAACGATCCGAGCGCGCGTAAAATCGGTTCCTATCTGATGTGGGTAGCGATCACCGCCGCCTGTATCACCAGCTCGATGTTCCTGTCGGCACTGGCGCCGAACCTGCTGGCGCTGGCGCTGGTAAAAAGCATCGTCGGTATCAACATCTCCTGGGGCACCTGGTTCATCGCCTTCCTGCCGCTTGGCGTACTGCTGATCCTGACCATGCCGCTGCTGGCCTACTGGTTCTACCCGCCGGAAGTGAAAGTCAACAACGAAGTGCCGCTGTGGGCCGCTCGTGAACTGGAAAAACTGGGCAAACTGTCGCGCAATGAGATCCTGCTGCTGGTGTTCGTCTGCTTCGCGCTGATGATGTGGATCTTCGCCGCCGACTGGATTGAACCGGCTCTGGCCGCCCTGCTGGTTATCGTGCTGATGCTGTGGACCGGCGTGCTCTCCTGGAGCGATATCACCAACAACAAAGCGGCGTGGAACACCTTTGTCTGGTTCGCCACCCTGGTGGCGCTGGCCGACGGCCTCTCCTCTACCGGCTTTATCGCCTGGCTGGGTAAAGAGGGCGGCGCGCTGATGAGCGGTATCTCTCCGGGGATGGCGACCATCGTCCTGCTGCTGGCGTTCTACCTGCTGCACTATCTGTTTGCCAGCACCACCGCGCACACTACCGCGCTGCTGCCGGCCATGCTGACCATCGCAGCCACCATTCCGGGGATGAATATGGAAGTGTTCGTTCTGCTGATGGTCACCTCGCTGGGCGTGATGGGGATCATCACCCCGTACGGTACCGGCCCAAGCCCGATCTACTACGGCAGCGGCTATCTGCCGACTAAAGATTACTGGCGCCTCGGCACCATCTTTGGCGCCATCTTCCTGGCCGCCCTGCTGCTGATTGGCTATCCGTGGATGTCCATGATGTTTTGATTCATAACCGCCGGGACCACCCCGGCGGTTTTATCTTTATGGAGTAAGTGATTATGTCGACTAAACCGTTTGTTTATCAGGATCCGTTCCCGCTGGCGCACGACGATACCGAATACTATCTGCTCAGCAAAGCGCACGTCTCCGTCGCCGAATTTGACGGCCAGGAAGTGCTGAAAGTGGAACCGCAGGCGCTGACCCTGCTGGCGCAGCAGGCCTTCCACGACGCCGCCTTTATGCTGCGCGTCTCCCATCAGCAGCAGGTCGCGTCGATTCTGCTCGACCCGGAGGCCAGCGATAACGATAAATATGTCGCCCTGCAGTTCCTGCGCAACTCGGAAATCGCCGCCAAAGGCATTCTGCCCACCTGCCAGGACACCGGCACCGCCATCATCATGGGTAAAAAAGGCCAGCGCGTCTGGACCGGCGGCGGCGACGAAGCCGCCCTGGCGCAGGGCGTGTACAACACCTATACCGAAGATAACCTGCGATACTCGCAGAACGCCCCGCTGGATATGTATAAAGAGGTCAACACCGGCACCAACCTGCCGGCGCAGATCGATCTCTACAGCGTCGACGGCGACGAATATAAATTCCTGTGCATGGCGAAAGGCGGCGGTTCCGCCAATAAAACCTATCTCTATCAGGAAACCAAAGCGCTGATCACCCCGGCGAAGCTGAAAAACTATCTGGTGGAGAAGATGCGTACCCTCGGCACGGCGGCCTGCCCGCCGTACCATATCGCCTTTGTCATCGGCGGCACCTCGGCGGAAGCGACGCTGAAAACCGTCAAGCTGGCCTCCACCCGCTACTACGACGGCCTGCCGACTGAAGGCAACGAGCACGGTCAGGCGTTCCGCGATGTGCAGCTTGAGCAGGAACTGCTGCAGGAAGCGCAAAACCTCGGCCTCGGCGCGCAGTTCGGCGGCAAATACTTCGCCCACGATATCCGGGTGATCCGCCTGCCGCGCCACGGCGCCTCCTGTCCGATCGGCATGGGCGTCTCCTGCTCCGCCGACCGCAACATCAAAGCCAAAATCAACCGCGACGGTATCTGGATTGAGAAACTGGAGAGCAATCCAGGAAAATATATCCCTGAACATCTGCGTCAGCAGGGCGAAGGCAAGGTGGTCAGCATCAACCTTAATCAGCCGATGAGCGAGATCCTGGCGCAACTGTCCGCCCATCCGGTTTCCACCCGCCTGAGTCTCAACGGCACTATTATCGTCGCCCGCGATATCGCCCACGCCAAGCTGAAAGAGCTTATCGATAATGGCGAGGAACTGCCGCAGTACGTGAAAGATCATCCGATCTACTACGCCGGCCCGGCCAAAACGCCTGCCGGTTACGCCTCCGGCTCCCTCGGCCCGACCACCGCAGGCCGCATGGACTCTTACGTCGATCTGCTGCAGTCCCATGGCGCGAGCATGGTGATGCTGGCGAAAGGCAACCGCAGCCAGCAGGTCACCGACGCCTGCCACAAACACGGCGGCTTCTACCTCGGCAGCATCGGCGGCCCGGCGGCGGTGCTGGCGCAACAGAGCATCAAGAGCCTTGAGTGCGTGGCGTATCCGGAACTGGGGATGGAGGCGATCTGGAAAATCGAAGTGGAAGATTTCCCGGCGTTTATTCTCGTCGATGATAAAGGCAACGATTTCTTCCAGCAGATCCCGAACAAGCAGTGCGCCGGCTGTAAACAGCACGGCTAACGCCCCCCTCTGGCGCTAACAGCAGGCCGTCGCCGTTCAGGTGACGGCTTTTTTTATGCCCGCGCCGCGCCAGCTTGAATTCACTTCCTGCCCGGCTATGCTCAACGACAAGTCGTCCCTTGGATGCTGAAAAATAACAATAATTCCCTTTCCCGGGTTGATGCTGACCCTCAGGTCGACCGGGACGATGCCCCAGCCGTCGCGCCGCAGGAGGGTGAGAAATAAGGATAACGTAGCGGCATTTCCGCCGGGTGGCGGCGTACGCCTTACCCGGCCGACAACGACTGCCGGGCAATTCGACCTGGACGACGACTCAACCCTGCGCGGCGTCAATGTCGTCAAACACCTGCTGCGCCAGATGCATCGTGGCATTGGCCGCCGGCAGTCCGCAGTACAGCGCAGAGTGCATGATCAACTCTTTCAGCTCATCGCGGGTCACCCCGTTGTTAAACGACGCGCGCAGATGCATCTTCAGCTCCGCCTCGCGATTGAGAGCAATCAGCATGGCAATGGTGATCATACTGCGGGTGTGGTGGTCGAGCCCCGGACGGGTCCAGGTCTCACCCCAGGCGTAGCGGGTGATAAAGTCCTGAAACTCTTCGTTCAACGGCGTCAGATGCTGCAGCGTACGGTCGACGTGGGCGTCGCCCAGTACTTTGCGCCGCACCGCCAACCCGTCCTGATAGCGCTGTTTATCCTCCATGGCGTTCTCCCTGGAAAAAGCTCAGCAGCGCTGAAGTAAAGCTTTTCGCCGCCTCAATGTTTGACAGATGCGATGCCGGCAGAACTACCACCTGGGAGGCGGGGATCTGCTGCTGCAGGAAATTAGCGTCACCGACCGTGGTGACAGGGTCACTTTCCCCGGCAATGATTAACGTCGGCAGCGGGATCTGCCCTACTTCGCCCCGCAGGTCGGCGGCGGCCAGCGCCTCACAGCAGGCGGCATAGCCTTCGGCGTCGGTATGGGTCAGCTGGTGACACAGGGCTTCCACCACCTCCGGCGCCTTCTGGCGAAACGCGTGGGTGAACCAGCGATCTGCCGCCCCGGCGGCCACCACCGCCATTCCCTCCTGGCGTACCGCCCGCGCCCGCGACAGCCAGCTGGCCTGATCGCCGATGCGCGCCGCGGTGTTCGCGACGGCAAGACCATAAAAACGCTCTGGCGCAAAGCGGCCCAGCCACAGACCGGTCAGACCGCCCATCGAGATCCCGCAGAACCAGGCGCGGTCGATATTCAGATGATCGAGCAGCGCAATCACATCTTCCCCCAGCTGGGCGAGGGTCACTTTGCCATTTTTCGTCGTTTTACCGTGGCCGTGGGTGTCGTAGCGCAGCACCCGGAAATGGGCGGTTAACGCCTCTATCTGCGGCTGCCACATCGCCCGGGTGGTACCCAGCGAGTTGGAGAGAACGATAACCGGCGCACCTTCCGGTCCGTCGAGTTGATAATCAAGATTCATCATGTTGCTCCTGATAACGCGCCAGCACCTGGCGCACAAAGCGTTCGGCGCTGCCGGTCGCCGTTGCCGGGTCCAGCAGCGTGGTTAAGCGTTCGCGGGAGAGATACTGACTAACCTGCGGGTCTGCCGCGAGCAGATCGACCAGCGGGCGGTGGCGGTCCAGCGCCTGACGGCACAGCACCTCAATATGATGGTGCGCCTCAGCTTTGCCGATGCATTCCGCCAGCGCCAGGGTCACCGCCTCAGCCATGATCAGCCCGTGGGTGATATCGAGGTCGGCGCGCATCTTTTGCGGGAAGACCTGCATGTCGCGCACCAGCGCCTCGCTTTGCGCCAGCGCCCCGCCCACCAGGGTAATCAGCTCTGGCAGGGTCTCCCACTCCGCCTGCCAGCCGCCCAGCGCCCGCTCGTGCTGCTGAATCTGGCAGGCGTAGAGGGTGGCCATCAGACCCGGGGTGCGCTGGGCGGCGGTCAGGATCGCCGCGCAGGCCACCGGATTGCGCTTATGCGGCATCGTCGACGAGCCGCCGCGCCCTTCCGCTACCGGCTCGCCCACCTCAGCCACTTCGGTCTGCATCAGCAGGGAGAAGTCGTTAGCGAATTTCCCCAGGGTGCCGCAGACGCCAGCGAACCAGGCGCCTGCCTCCAGCAGCCGATCGCGCTGGCTGTGCCACGGGGTATCCGGCAGCGACAGACCGAGGTTCTGCGCCAGCGCCTGGCCAACCGCCGGTCCTTGCGCTTTCAGCGCGTCCAGGGTCCCCGCGGCGCCGCCGAACTGCAGCACCAGCAGACGCGGACGCATCTCCCGCAGCCGCTGCTGCCAGCGCAGCAGCGCGTCGAGAGTGCCCGCCAGCTTCAGACCAAAGGTCACCGGCAGCGCATGCTGCATCCAGGTCCGGCCCGGCATCACGCTGTGGCAATGACGGTCGGCCTGCCCGGCGAGGGCCGCCAACAGTCGCTCAAGCAGTTGCTCGGCGGCATCCAGCGCCCCGCGCAGCTGGAGCACCAGCCCGGTGTCGATAGCATCCTGACTGGTGGCGCCCCAGTGAACGTAGCGCGCGGCGTTTGGATCCCGTGCTTTTACCTGGGCCGTCAGCTGTTTCACCAGCGGGATCGCCAGATTACCCGCCCCCACAGCCGCCTCGCCCAGGGCGGTAAAATCGATCGCCTCGTGGCGGCAGGCCGCGACAATCGGCCCGACCGCCGCCGCCGGCACCATCCCGCAGGCGGCCTGCGCCTGGGCCAGCGCCGCTTCAAAATCCAGCATGCCCTGCACCCGCTGCGCGTCGCTGAACCAGTCGGTGAGCGGACTGCTGCGCAGCATCGGGGTCAACAAACTCATTCTGGCTCCTTAAACACGTTCAATAATCAGGGCGATCCCCTGCCCGACGCCGATGCACATGGTGCACAGCGCGTAGCGGCCGCCGGTCCGTTTCAGCTGGTAAGCTGCGGTCATCGCCAGGCGGCCGCCGGAGGCGCCGAGCGGATGCCCCAGGGCGATCGCCCCGCCGTTGGGGTTCACATGGGCGGCATCGTCCGGTAAGCCCAAATCGCGGGTCACCGCCAGCGCCTGGGCGGCGAAGGCTTCATTCAGCTCGATCACATCCATCTGGGCTAACGTCAGACCGGTCTGCGCCAGCACCTTCCGCACCGCCGGCGCCGGGCCAAAGCCCATAATGCGCGGCGCCACCCCCGCCGTCGCCACGCCGACCACCCGGGCCAGCGGCTGAAGATCGTTGGCCGCCAGCGCAGTTTCGCTGGCCAGCAGCAGCGCGCAGGCGCCATCGTTAACGCCTGAGGCGTTGCCGGCGGTGACGCTGCCGTCGGCGCGCACCACGCCGCGCAGTTTCGCCAGCGCCTCCAGCGAGGTGCTGCGCGGGTGTTCATCGCGGCTAAACCGCAGCGGTTCGCCTTTACGCTGCGGCACCTGGACGGCGATCAGCTCATCGGCAAAACGCCCAGCCTCCTGGGCCGCGGCGGTGCGCAGTTGACTGCGTAAGGCGAACGCATCCTGATCGGCGCGGGAAATGGCAAACTCATCGGCGACATTTTCCGCCGTCTCCGGCATGGAATGCACGCCGTACAGGGCTTTCATCTGCGGGTTAATAAAGCGCCAGCCGATGGTGGTATCCTCCATCTGCATGCTGCGGCTAAAGGCGCTCTCCGCTTTACCCATCACAAACGGCGCCCGGGACATACTCTCCACGCCGCCGGCGATCATCAGCTGCGTCTCCCCGCTTTTAATCGCCCGCGCCGCGACGCCGATCGCATCGAGGCTGGAGCCGCACAGGCGGTTGATGGTGCTGCCGGGCACGCTCTCCGGCAGCCCGGCCAGCAGCAGCGCCATCCGCGCCACGTTGCGGTTGTCTTCCCCGGCCTGGTTGGCGCAGCCAAAGATCACATCGTCAATGCGCGAAGGATCCAGTCCCGGGTTACGCTCCAGCAGCGCTTTCAGGGGCAGCGCCGCCAGGTCGTCAGCGCGCATCGTCGCCAGGGTACCACCAAAACGGCCAAAGGGTGTACGCACCGCATCACAGATAAATGCCTGATTCATCATAGGTTCCTTACGCGCTTTCCGCCAGTTGTTCAAAGGTCAGCGTCACCGGAGTGATGCGCTGCAGCTCTTCAAAAGAGAGACCGTTAAAGATTTCCCGCACCACCGGGCCGCGGTCGGTAATGTCGATCACCGCCAGGTCGGTATAGATCCGGCTCACGCAGCCGACGCCGGTCAGCGGGTAGCTGCACTGTTCCACCAGCTTGCACTCGCCGTCGCGGGTTAGATGGTCCATCATCACAAACACCTGGCGAGCGCCGATGGCCAGATCCATCGCCCCGCCGACCGCCGGGATGGCGTCCGGCGCGCCGGTGCTCCAGTTGGCGAGATCGCCGCTGGCGGAGACCTGATAGGCCCCCAGCACGCAGATATCGAGATGGCCGCCGCGCATCATGGCGAAGGAGTCGCCATGGTGGAAATAGCAGCCGCCCTGCAGGAGGGTAACGTACTCTTTACCGGCATTGATCAGCTCGGGATCTTCTTCTCCGGGCTGCGGCTTCGGCCCCATGCCCAGCAGGCCGTTCTCGCTGTGCAGGAACACCTCTTTGTCGGCAGGCAGGTAGTTGGCAATCCGGGTCGGCAGGCCAATGCCGAGGTTAACGTAAGCGCCTTCGGGGATATCGCGGGCCACGCGCTGGGCCATTTCGTCACGGGTCAGTTTTTGCATCTCGGGTTCCTCAGGCGCGTTGTGCGGCAGTCAGGTTTTCCAGCGAGAACACGCGCTGGACGAAAATGCCGGGGGTGATGATGTGTTCCGGGTCGAGGTCGCCCAGCGACACCAGCTGCGAGACTTCAACGATGGTGGTTTTCGCCGCCGTCGCCATAATCGGGCCAAAGTTGCGCGCTGCTTTGCGATACACCAGGTTGCCCCAGCGGTCGCCCTGGTGGGCTTTAATCAGCGCGAAATCGGCTTTGATCGGATACTCCAGTACATAGTGGCGGCCGTCGATTTCCCGTGTCTCCTTGCCTTCCGCCAGCGGCGTGCCGTAGCCGGTGGGGGTAAACACCGCGCCCAGCCCGGCGCCGGCGGCCTGGATCCGCGCCGCGAGGTTGCCCTGCGGCACCAGCTCCAGCTCCACTTTGCCGCGGCGATAGAGGTCATCGAAAATCTGGGAATCGACCTGGCGCGGGAAGGAGCAGATCATTTTGCGCACCCGGCCAGCCTTAAGCAGCGCCGCGAGCCCCACTTCGCCGTTGCCAGCGTTGTTGTTAATGATGGTCAGGTCGCGGGCGCCCTGGTCAATCAGGGCGTCAATCAGAAAGGTCGGCTGGCCGGCGGGACCAAAGCCGCCGATCATAATAGTCGCCCCGTCGTGGATCCCGGCGATGGCCTCGCTCAGCGTCGATACGCTTTTATCAATCATCAGGTCGCTCCAGTGATGTGCGGTAATCGCACTTTTATTCGTTGTTCGCACAAAATGTGACCCGCTTAACGATGTCGGTCAAGGGCGATAATAGAAATATGGTGCGATAATCGAACATCGGTTATCTTTAGCGAAAGAATGTGATCGATGGCAAATATGGGGAACAGAAATGGACAAGCATCCAGACGATTTACTGACCGGCGACGGCGATCCGTTCAAGGGCGATCCTAACTTCATGGCCTCGCTGGCGCGCGGCCTGGAGGTGATTCAGGCATTCACGCCGCAGCGGCCCCTGCTGTCTATCTCACAGATCAGTCAGAAGACCGGCATTCCGCGCGCAGCGGTGCGCCGCTGCCTGTATACCCTGAGCAAGCTGGGGTTCGTTTATGCCGAAGACGGTAAGCATTTTCAGCTGCGGCCGCGGATCCTGGCCCTGGGGCACGCCTGGCTGGCCTCGACGCCGCTGGCGCGTTCGGCGCAGCCGGTGCTGCGGCATCTGAGCGAAATGCTCAATGAGTCCTGCTCCATCGCCACCCTTGACGGGGACGATATCCTGTATATCGCCCGCGCTTCCAGCTCGCGGATCATGACCATCGACCTCGATATCGGCAGCCGCCTTCCGGCGTGGGCGACCTCGATGGGTCGGGTGCTGCTCAGCCATCAGCCGGAGGAGAAGCTCAACGACATGCTGGCCCGGGTAACCATGATCCGCTATACCCCGCAGACGGTGGATTCGGTGGCGAAGCTGCGCGCCGAGCTGAAACGGGTGCATCAGCAGGGGTATGCCCTCAACGATCAGGAGCTGGAGATGGGCCTGCGCTCCCTCGCGGTACCGCTGTTTAACGCCCAGGGGCAGGCGCAGGCGGCGCTGAACGTCGGGGTGCATGCGGGCCAGATGTCGGCCCGCGAGATGATCGACCGCGTGCTGCCGGAGCTGCAAAAAGCCGCTCGCGAGCTGACGCTGCTGCTGCGCTAGCGGCTGCGCTTGGCGTGCCGCTCCCAGGTCTCCTGCTTCGCTTCGGCCGATTTACGCAGCGCGACATAGCAGGCGCCGCTACCGCCATGATGTGGTAGCGCGGCGCAGAAGGCCTGCACCTCCGGCAGCTCTTCCAGCCAGCGCGCCAGATAGCTGCGGATGATATTGGCATGGGACTGGTCGTCGCGGCCTTTGCCGTGAACGATCAGCACATTGCGTAACCCCTCTTTCTGCGCCTGCACCATAAAGGCGAAGAGCATCTGCCGGCACTGTTCCACCGGCTGGCGCAGCAGGGAGAGGCTCGCCTGCTGGCTGTATTTCCCCCGCCGTAGCTTATCCAGCACACCGCTCTGCAGCCCTTCGCGCTTAAACTCCAGCGGCGTGGCGAGCGGTACGATATCGAGATAGCCGGTAGTGAGAAAATTATCCAGTTGCAGGGTGTCGACGCGCTGCGGGGCGCGACTGTTGCGCCCGGGATGCCAGTGCACGTCATTGTTACGTTTCAGGGGCTGGACATCTTCCATGGCGTCAAGAAACAGGGATTTGTCATCAAGGTTCATGGGCTCTCCTCCAGCGGCTGTCGCCAGCTACTATAGCCGCCTCGCGCTCCCCCCTCAACGCGTTTAGCCCCGTCTGCTGGCAAAGTGAGCGCGACGGGCGGTTAAGGAAACAATTGTCGACTCTGGCGGCGAAACAGGGTGATTAATGACGCCGTTAGCGGCGTCTGCCGGGTGTCGCGCCGCTGGATCAGAAAATAGGCCGCCGTCGGCAACGCTTCGCGGACGGGGATCATCATCAGCTTGTCCGCCATCATCGGATCGTTGCCGAGCTCCACCGGCAGGATACTGAGAAAATCGCTTTTCACCACCAGGCTGATGCACGACGAGAAGGTCTCGCACACAATATCCACCTTTGGCGCCAGTCCGGCCTGATTAAACCGGTCCTGCAGCTGTTTAAAGTAGCTGCCGCGCGGCGTCGGCATGGTCCAGTGGTGATCCATCAGCTCCACCAGCGAGGTGGCCTGCGCCGCCGGATGCCCCGCGCGGGCGAAGACCGCGAACGGTTTCTCAAACAGTTTTTCAAAGCTGAACTCATGGTCGTACGGCCCGGGATAGTAGGTGTTGATGGTGAAATCCAGCTCCCCCTGGCGCAGCTCATTGATCATCGCCAGCAGCTGGCCCTCCATGATCCGCACCTTCACCTGCGGATGCTGCTGATGAAAGCGGCAGATCACCGACGGCATCAGCGACCGGGCGACGCTGGCGCCAAGGCCAATATTGATCTGCCCGGCCTGCTCTCCCTGGCGCTGCAGCAGTTCATCCTGCGCCGCCCGCAGCTCCTCGAGGATCAGGCTCGCATGTTGATAAAAACTTTCGCCATCGTCAGTCAGCGCCACCCCCTGGCGGCGGCGGACGAACAGCTGAGCGGAAAGCCCCTCCTCCAGCTCTTTAATCGCTTTGGTCAGGGCCGGCTGCGAGACCGCCAGCGAGCGGCTGGCGCCGCGAATACTCCCTTCCCGGGCCACCTCGACGAAGGCGCGAATTTGATGAAATTTAATCTGAAATGCCATGCTTTTGGTGATAACCGTTGTTTATCAGACGGAAGAAAATGACATCTACTGTAATCCATCAGGCTGTGGCAGGTTAAGAGCGTTAAGGCCTGTAGCGCGTCAGTGATAAACAAAAGCTATCACACCGTGAACGCCGTCACATTTTTTACTTATGACAGGATAAGCTATGCCGCAACTTGATGAATACCTGCGCCAGCTGGCGCCAGCCATGACCCAATGGCGCCGCGATTTTCACCTGCACGCTGAATCCGGCTGGCTGGAGTTTCGCACCGCCAGCAAGGTGGCGGAGATCCTCGACGGGCTCGGCTACCAGCTGGCGCTGGGGCGTGACGTCATCGATGCCGACAGCCGGATGGGGCTGCCGGATGAGGAGACCCTGACCCAGGCTTTCGAGCGCGCCCGCGAGCAAGGGGCGCCGGAACGCTGGTTGCCGGCGTTTGAAGGCGGGTTCGCCGGCGTGGTGGCGACGCTCGACACCGGACGTCCCGGCCCAACCCTGGCCTTTCGCGTCGACATGGACGCCCTCGACCTCAATGAGCAGCACGATGACAGCCACCGCCCCCATCGCGACCATTTCGCCTCCTGCAACGCCGGCATGATGCACGCCTGCGGCCACGATGGACATACCGCCATCGGGCTGGGTCTGGCGCATGTGCTCAAGCAGTATGCCGCCCAGCTCAACGGGGTCATTAAACTGATTTTCCAGCCTGCTGAAGAGGGTACCCGCGGCGCCCGCGCGATGGTGGCCGCCGGCGTGGTGGACGAGGTGGACTATTTCACCGCCATCCATATCGGCACCGGCGTTCCGGTCGGCACCGTGGTGTGCGGGGGGGACAACTTTATGGCCACCACCAAATTCGATGTGCAGTTTAGCGGCGTGGCCGCCCATGCCGGCGGTAAGCCTGAAGATGGGCGCAACGCGCTGCTCGCCGCCGCCCAGGCCGCCCTTGCTCTGCACGCCATCCCACCGCACAGCGCCGGCGCGTCGCGGGTCAACGTTGGGGTGATGCAGGCTGGCACCGGACGCAACGTGGTGCCCTCTTCGGCCCTGTTAAAAGTGGAAACCCGCGGCGAAAGCGAAGCCATCAATCAGTATGTTTTTGACCGGGCGCAGCACGTCATCGCCGGGGCCGCGGCGATGCATCAAGCCGGGTACGAGTTACGCATGATGGGCGCGGCCACCGCCAGCGCCCCGTCGCCGGCGTGGGTGGCGTACCTGCGCGAACAGGCCGCCCTTGTGCCCGGCGTGCAGCAGGCGGTGGATCGCATCGCCGCCCCGGCGGGATCGGAAGACGCCACCCTGATGATGGCCCGGGTCCAGGCGCGCGGCGGCCTCGCCTCGTACATGATATTCGGCACCGAACTGAGCGCCGGTCACCACAACGAGAAGTTTGACTTCGACGAGAGCATAATGACGGTCGCGGTCGACACCCTGGCGCGCGTCGCGCTTAACTTTCCCTGGCAGCGGGGGGTGTGATGGAACCCATCTTTCAGTTTGTGGACGAGGTGATTGAGGCAAGCCGCGAGAGGTATTGCGCTATCGCCGATGATATCTGGGATCACCCGGAGACGCGCTTTGAGGAGTTCTGGTCCGCCCGCCGGCTGGCGGACGCCCTGGAAGCGGAAGGTTTTCAGCTTACCCGGGATGCCGGCGGGATCCCCAATGCTTTTATCGCCAGCGTTGGCGAGGGCCAACCGGTTATTGCCCTGCTGGGCGAGTTTGACGCCCTGGCGGGTCTTAGCCAGCAGGCCCACTGCGCGGAGCCGACATCGTCGACGCCGGGGGGCAACGGTCACGGCTGCGGGCACAATCTGCTCGGGACGGCGGCTTTCGCCGCGGCGGTCGCCGCTAAAAAATGGCTGCAGCAGCACGGCGGCGCAGGCACCCTGCGCTTCTACGGTTGCCCGGGGGAAGAAGGCGGCTCGGGCAAAACCTTTATGGTGCGCGAAGGGCTGTTTGATGACGTCGATGCGGCCCTCACCTGGCATCCAGAGGCCTGGGCCGGGATGTTCAGCACCCGCACCCTCGCCAACATTCAGGCGGCGTGGCGCTTTACCGGCACCGCCGCCCACGCCGCCAATTCGCCGCACCTGGGGCGAAGCGCCCTGGACGCGGTCACCCTGATGACCACCGGCAGCAACTTCCTGAATGAACATATTATCGAGAAGGCGCGGGTTCATTACGCCATTACCGATACCGGCGGCGTCTCGCCCAACGTCGTCCAGGCCCAGGCGGAAGTGCTGTATCTGATCCGCGCGCCGGAGATGGCCGACGTGGAACAGATTTTCGCCCGCATTGAGAAGATTGCCCAGGGGGCCGCGCTGATGACCGAGACCCACGTCAGCTGCCGCTTTGAAAAAGCCTGCTCGGGCTATCTGCCCAACCGCACGCTCGAAGCGGCGATGTACCAGGCGGTATGCCATTACGGCACGCCGGCATGGAGCGACGACGAGCGCGCCTTTGCCGCAGCGATCCGCGCCACGCTCAGCGACAACGATATCAACAACAGCCTGAACAATATCGCCGGCACCGGCGGCGAGGCGGGGAAAACCTTCGCTCGTCGCCACCGCGACACGCTGCTGATTGATGAGGTGGCGCCGTGGGCGGCTACGGATACGCTCCTCGCCGGCTCCACCGACGTCGGCGACGTCAGCTGGAAAGCGCCGGTGGCCCAGTGCTTCAGCCCCTGCTTCGCGGTGGGTACCCCGCTGCACAGCTGGCAGCTGGTGAGCCAGGGACGCACCGCCATCGCCCATAAAGGGATGCTGCTGGCGGGGAAAGTCCTCGCGGCGACGGCGATCCGCTTATTCAGCGACCGCGCGCTGCTGGAGGCCAGCCAGCGAGAGCTCAGGCAAGCGCTGGCCGAACATCCCTACCGCTGCCCGATCCCGGCGGAGGTGAGACCGTCGGTTTTACGCTAACCATACAGACCAGACCGCTCCTGACAGACGCTGACCGGCATCGCGGCACGCACCGACCATAATAACCGCCGGCAGTACGGGAGCAGGCCTGCCTAACACAACAACGACAACAGAGGAACGCCCATGAGTATGTCATCCATACCGTCGCCTTCCCCCGCCGGAAAGCGCTATGGCTGGGTAGAGAAGATCGGTAATAAGGTCCCACACCCGTTTTTGCTGTTTATCTATCTTATCGTGGCGCTGATCGCCGCCACGGCGATACTCTCCGCCTTCAACGTCGGGGTCCAAAATCCTGCGGACGGGTCGCGGGTGGTGGTCAAAAACCTGCTCAGCGTGGAAGGGTTGCACTGGTTTCTACCGAACGTGATTAAAAACTTCAGCGGTTTCGCGCCGCTGGGGGCGATCCTCGCCCTGGTGCTGGGCGCCGGCTTTGCCGAGCGGGTGGGCCTGTTGCCCGCGCTGATGGTGAAGATGGCCTCCCACGTTAGCGCCCGTTATGCCAGCTATATGGTGCTGTTTATCGCCTTTTTCAGCCATATCTCTTCCGACGCCGCGCTGGTGATCATGCCGCCGCTGGGGGCGCTGATGTTTCTCGCCGTCGGTCGGCATCCGGTCGCCGGCCTGCTGGCGGCCATTGCCGGCGTGGGCTGCGGCTTTACCGCCAATTTACTGATCGTCACCACCGACGTGCTGCTCTCCGGGATCAGCACCGAGGCGGCCAAATCCATCGATGCCTCTCTGCACGTCAGCGTGATCGACAACTGGTACTTTATGGCGACCTCGGTGATCCTCCTGACCCTCGTCGGCGGTTTGATCACTGACAAGCTGGTGGAGCCGCGGCTGGGCCAATGGCAAGGCAGTCGTGATGACAAGCTGCAGACGCTGACCGCCGAGGAGCGTTTCGGCCTGCGCATCGCCGGCGTGGCGACGCTGGCGTTCGTGGCGGTCATCGCCCTGATGGTGGTTCCCGAAAACGGCATTCTTCGCGATCCGGTTCAGCACACGGTCATGCCCTCGCCGTTTATCAAAGGCATCGTGCCGCTGATCATCTTTTTCTTCTTTGTCGTGTCGCTGGCTTACGGCATCGCCACCGGCAAAATTCGCCGCCAGGCCGATCTGCCGCAGCTGATGATTGAGCCGATGAAAGAGATGGCCGGATTTATCGTGATGGTCTTCCCGCTGGCGCAGTTCGTGGCGATGTTCAACTGGAGCAATATGGGTAGGTTTATGGCCGTTGGCCTGACGGACCTGCTGGAGAGCGCCGGCATGAACGGCGTCCCGGCGTTTGTCGGTCTGGCGCTGCTGTCGGCTTTTCTGTGTATGTTTATCGCCAGCGGCTCGGCCATCTGGTCGATTCTGGCGCCGATCTTCGTGCCGATGTTTATGCTGCTGGGCTTCCACCCGGCGTTTGCGCAGATCCTGTTTCGCATCGCCGATTCATCGGTGCTGCCGCTGGCGCCGGTTTCACCGTTTGTGCCGCTATTTCTCGGTTTTTTACAGCGCTACCGACCGGACGCCCGCCTCGGGACATACTATTCGCTGGTGCTCCCTTACCCGCTGATTTTTCTCGCCGTCTGGCTGCTGTTGCTGGTGGGCTGGTATCTGGCAGGACTGCCCATCGGCCCTGGCATCTATCCGCGGCTTCCTTAAGCCGTTGAAGCGCCAGGGACGGCGGCTTACGCTTAACGCGGCACCTTCACTTTGACCTTGCGGGGGAGATCCGCGGCTCCGGCGAAGATGCCGAAAAGCGCGCGATACCCGCGTTCGAGCAACAGCGTGAGGCCATGGATAACCAGGCCGCTGAAGATCAATACGATTACGCCAGTCAGTATATATTGCATAGCCCCACCTCTGAGTTATTAACCGCACCGCGCCGACGGCACCTTCCCGGGCGCGCAAAGCTGCGCGGAGGACCGGCGTCGTCAGCTTAAAAGTAGCAAAAACCATGCCCGATAACCCGCCAGGATCGATCCAAAAATAAATCAACGTAACGGCCGCTGGCTGCCGGTCGATGATGCGGGTTTATCTTTTGGGAGTATAGTTGGCCGCCGCCGGCGCGTGGTATCGTGTGGCCCTCGTGTACGATGGTGGATGACCGAAACGATGTTGACCTTGCTGCAGGATAAAATGGATACCCCGCTGGGGGCGCTGTGGGTGCTCTGCGACGAACAGTTTAATTTGCGCGCCGTCGAGTGGGACGAGCACCGCGATCGGATGGAAACCCTGCTCGATGTACACTATCGCCGGGAAGGCTATCAGCGCGTCGACTGCCGCAATCCAGGCGGTCTCAGCAGTAAGCTGAACGACTATTTTGCCGGCGATCTGGCCGTTATCGAGACCCTGCCTACCGCCACCGCCGGCACCCCTTTCCAGCGTCAGGTCTGGCGGGCGTTACGCGAGATCCCCTGCGGCCAGGTGATGCACTACGGTCAGCTGGCCGAGGCGCTCGGTCGTCCCGGCGCGGCGCGCGCCGTGGGGGCCGCCAATGGCGCCAACCCGGTGAGTATTGTGGTGCCCTGCCATCGGGTCATCGGGCGTAACGGCACGATGACCGGCTATGCCGGCGGCGTGCAGCGTAAAGAGTGGCTTCTGCGCCACGAGGGCTATCTGTTGCTTTGACTGAAAATGCGTTTTCGGAATTTTCAGGTAATTTTACAATCCAATGTGGCTGAATAATCTATTTTTAATCAAGCAGATATCAGCCTGTGTTGATTTACCCTGCTGATATTACGTGTTTCAGAGCCTGAAGACTTACCTGCTCATCAAAAAGATGTTAAAATTGACCAATATCAATTAAGGCCTGAGCAGACATATGATCCCTGAGAAGCGAATTATTCGACGCATTCAGTCTGGCGGTTGTGCTATCCATTGTCAGGATTGCAGTATCAGCCAGCTCTGCATCCCCTTTACTCTGAACGAGCATGAGCTTGATCAGCTGGATAATATTATCGAGCGGAAAAAGCCCATCCAGAAAGGTCAAACCTTGTTCAAAGCGGGCGATGAGCTGAAATCGTTGTACGCCATTCGCTCCGGGACCATCAAAAGCTACACCATCACCGAGCAAGGCGATGAGCAGATTACCGGCTTCCATCTGGCGGGCGATCTGGTGGGCTTCGACGCCATCGGCACCGGCCTGCACCCGAGCTTCGCCCAGGCGCTGGAAACCTCGATGGTGTGCGAGATCCCCTTTGAAACCCTCGACGATCTTTCCGGAAAAATGCCGAATCTGCGTCAGCAGATGATGCGCCTGATGAGCGGTGAGATCAAAGGCGACCAGGATATGATCCTGCTGCTTTCCAAAAAGAACGCCGAAGAGCGCCTGGCCGCGTTTATCTATAACCTGTCACGCCGTTTCGCGCAGCGCGGTTTCTCTCCCCGCGAGTTCCGACTGACCATGACCCGCGGCGACATTGGCAACTATCTCGGCCTCACCGTCGAAACCATCAGCCGTCTGCTGGGGCGTTTCCAGAAGAGCGGCATGCTGGCGGTGAAAGGCAAATACATCACCATTGAAAACGGCGACCTGCTGGCCCAGCTGGCCGGTCAGGCGCGCAACGTCGCTTAATCTCCGCGCAACACCTGGTCAGGATCGGCATTTTTTTCAGATTTGTTGATCTGACCAGGCTCCTCCCCTGTTTCAATTCATCCATATAGGTTATCTTTTTAATAACTGACGGTAGCTGCAGTTGTAAGGAGACCCTGTATGGCGAAGTATCAGAGCATGCTGGTAGTAATCGATCCTAACCAGGACGACCAGCCGGCGCTAAGGCGAGCGGTGTACCTGCACCAACGGATTGGTGGACGCATCAAAGCCTTTTTGCCGATCTATGATTTTTCTTATGAAATGACCACCCTGCTGTCGCCGGACGAACGGACGGCGATGCGTCAGGGCGTCATTGCCCAACGAACGGCCTGGATCCGCGAGCAGGCGAAATTCTATCTTGAATCCGGTGTGCCGATTGACGTGAAAGTGGTGTGGCACAACCGCCCCTTCGAAGCCATTATTCAGGAAGTGATCAGTGAGAAACACGACCTGCTGCTGAAGATGGCCCACCAGCACGACAAGCTGGAAGCGGTGATCTTCACCCCGACCGACTGGCATCTGCTGCGTAAGTGCCCCTGCCCGGTCTGGATGGTGAAAGATCAGCCGTGGCCGGAAGGCGGTAAAGCGCTGGTCGCCGTCAATCTGGCCAGTGAAGAGAATTATCACAACACCCTCAACGAGAAGCTGGTTCGCGAGACGCTCTCGCTGGCGGAAGAAGTCAACCACACTGAAGTGCACCTTATCGGCGCCTATCCGGTCACCCCGATCAATATCGCGATTGAGCTGCCGGATTTCGATCCCAGCGTCTACAACGACGCCATTCGCGGTCAGCATCTGCTGGCGATGAAAGCGCTGCGGCAGAAGTTTGGCATTGACGAGAAATTCACCCATGTGGAAAAAGGGTTGCCTGAGGAGGTGATCCCGGATCTCGCCGAGCATCTGCAGGCGGGGATCGTGGTGCTGGGTACGGTCGGACGCACCGGCCTCTCCGCGGCGTTCCTTGGCAATACCGCGGAGCAGGTCGTCGACCACCTGCGCTGCGATCTGCTGGTGCTTAAACCAGAGGCCTATCAGACGCCGGTGGAACTGGACGACGACGACGACGATTAACCTTCCCTCCCGGAACGTTCACCTTCCCCCGCCTCGCGGGGGATTTTTTTGCCCGCGTTCCCTCAGGCACAAAAAAGGGCCGCTTGCGGCCCCGTCATTGCATGGCGATCATGAACGACTCAGTGGATACCCAGACGCCAGGCCAGATCGATCTCTTCTTTCAGCTCCAGCGAGGAGAGCGCCATCAGGTCAGCAAACTCCAGCTCCAGCAGTTTAAGTTTTTTCAGATACTGCGCTGGGGTCATGACGGTGGTGTCGCGGCGTAAGAATTCGATGGCCATCTGCGTTGGGGTTAACTCGGTATCCATAATATCCTCTGTCTGATGTAAGAACCGGAACATTATATCACCTCTCGCCGCTTATTTTATGAACAATTCCTGGCATCCTTCTGCATATAAAAAAGCCGTCTCACAGGAGACGGCTTATAAACAAACGTTGTAAAACAATAATGTTACATTACAGCGCTTTCAGGATCGCATCGACGCTGGCTTTGGCATCACCAAACAGCATATGGGTGTTCTCTTTAAAGAACAGCGGGTTCTGTACGCCGGCGTAACCGGTGTTCATCGAACGCTTAAAGACCACCACGTTCTGCGCTTTCCACACCTCAAGCACCGGCATGCCAGCAATCGGGCTCTTCGGATCGTCCTGCGCCGCCGGGTTGACGGTATCGTTAGCGCCAATGACCAGCACGGTGTCGGTGTCGCTGAAATCATCGTTGATCTCATCCATCTCCAGCACGATGTCGTAAGGCACCTTGGCCTCCGCCAGCAGGACGTTCATATGCCCCGGCAGACGGCCGGCGACCGGGTGAATGCCGAAGCGCACCTTAATGCCGCGCGCCCGCAGCTTCTCGGTGATCTCGGCCACCGGATACTGCGCCTGGGCCACCGCCATACCATAGCCCGGGGTGATGATGACCGAGTGCGAATTTTTCAGCATCTCCGCCGTCTCTTCGGCGCTAATTTCGCGGTGCTCGCCCACTTCTTCATCGCCGCCGCTGGAGGAACCATCGGTGCCGAAGCCGCCGGCGATCACGCTGATAAAGGAGCGGTTCATCGCCTTACACATAATGTAAGAGAGGATGGCGCCGGAAGAGCCCACCAGCGCGCCGGTGACGATCAGCAGGTCATTGCTCAGCATAAAGCCCGCCGCCGCCGCCGCCCAGCCCGAGTAGGAGTTGAGCATAGAGACCACCACCGGCATGTCCGCGCCGCCGATAGAGGCCACCAGGTGCCAGCCGAAGGCCAGCGCGATCGCGGTCATCACCAGCAGGCACAGGACCTGGGTGCCGGTGCTGTCGGAGCGCACGAAAATCACCATCAGTATGAAGGAGACCACCAGCGCCGCCAGGTTCAGCTTATGGCGATTAGGCAGCATCAGCGGTTTGGAGGAGATCTTGCCGCGCAGTTTACCAAACGCCACCACCGAACCGGTGAAGGTCACCGCGCCGATGAAGATGCCGAGGAACACTTCGGTCAAATGGATATTGACCAGAATCTGCTCCATACCGGTTTCATGCTGCAGGTAGCTGTTAAACCCTACCAGCACCGCCGCCAGGCCCACGAAGCTGTGCAGGATGGCCACCAGCTCCGGCATCTCGGTCATTTCGACCTTCTTCGCCAGACGAATACCGATTGCCCCGCCGATCACCATCGCGAGGATAATCCAGCCGACGTTGCCGGCGTCCGGCCCCAGAATGGTGGCGATCAGAGCGATGGCCATCCCGGCGATGCCGAAATAGTTGCCCTGCTGCGAGGTTTCGTGTTTCGACAGACCCGCCAGGCTGAAAATAAACAGGATTGCAGCAACAATGTATGCAGCTGTAACTAATCCACCAGACATGTGCTACCCCTTATCCTTTGCGAAACATTTTCAGCATGCGCTGAGTCACGGTAAAACCACCGAAAATATTAATGCTGGCGATCAGTACCGCGATAAAGCTCAGGAAGCTGACCCAGCCGCCGTGGCCTATCTGCAACAATGCGCCAACCACGATAATGCCCGAAATGGCGTTCGTCACCGACATCAGCGGCGTATGCAGGGCATGGGAGACATTCCATACCACGTAGTAACCCACCACGCAGGCCAGCGCGAAGACGGTGAAATGGCCGAGGAACTCTTTTGGCGCCACGTTGGCCAGCCAGCCGAAGAGGATAATCGCCAGCGCAATCAGCGCATATTTGCGCCACGGCGACGCCGGTTTGACCTCTTCTTTCGGCGCTTCCACTTTTTTCGCCGCGGCCTGCGGCTGAGCGGAGACCTGAATCGGCGGCGCCGGCCAGGTGATTTCGCCTTCGCGCACCACGGTAACGCCGCGCACCACCACGTCATCGAAATCGATAACGATATTGCCGTCTTTCTCTTTGCACAGCAGCTTCAGCAGGTTCACCAGGTTAGTGCCGTAGAGCTGGGAGGACTGAGTCGGCAGACGGCCTGGGAGGTCGGTATAACCGATAATTTTCACGCCGTTGGCGGTGGTCACCACTTCGCCCGGCACGGTGTACTCGCAGTTGCCGCCGTTTTGCGAGGCGAGATCGACCACCACGCTGCCCGACTTCATTGAGTCAACCATTTCCCGGGTGATCAGCTTCGGCGCCGGTTTGCCCGGTATTAACGCCGTGGTGACGATAATATCGACCTCTTTCGCCTGAGCGGCGAACAGCGCCATTTCGGCTTTGATAAAGGCCTCGGACATCACCTTGGCATAGCCGTCGCCGCTGCCCGCTTCCTCTTTAAAATCCAGCTCGAGGAACTCGGCGCCCATACTCTGCACCTGCTCCTTCACTTCCGGGCGGGTATCGAAGGCGCGGACAATCGCGCCCAGGCTGTTGGCGGCGCCAATCGCCGCCAGTCCAGCTACCCCGGCGCCGATAACCATCACCTTGGCAGGCGGAACTTTGCCTGCCGCCGTGATCTGCCCGGTAAAGAAACGACCGAATTCATGGGCCGCTTCAACGATAGCGCGGTACCCGGCGATATTGGCCATTGAGCTGAGCGCATCCAGCGACTGGGCGCGTGAGATACGCGGCACCGAATCCATCGCCATCACGTTGATATTACGGGCCGCCAGTTTTTCCATCAGCTGCGGGTTTTGCGCCGGCCAGATAAAGCTAATCAGCGTGGTTCCTGGGTTTAACAGGGCAATTTCATCGTCATCCGGGGCATTGACCTTGAGGATGACATCAGACTGCCACACCTCGTCGCCGGTCACGATTTCAGCCCCTGCCTGGGCAAAGGCCTCATCGTCAAAGCTGGCCAGCTTCCCGGCGCCGCTTTCTACCGCGACGCTAAAGCCGAGTTTGAGCAACTGCTCAACGGTCTTCGGCGTGGCGGCGGCCCGGGTCTCCTGGGCTAGCCTTTCTTGTGGTACACCAATACGCATAGTTTTCCCTTCCATCGGTTTTTGATGATGGTTTACTTTTCTGACCAACAGCGACAGGACGGCAAAATCATCCTCGCCATCTTTCGCTGTCTGCAAAATGAAACAGTAACAAACTTTTTATAACCTACTGAAAATAGCGATTGTGATCTACAGCGATAAAACAGAAATTTTGATTTTATTGCTTATTGTCAGCACAGATGGTTCCGGGCAGCAATATTTACCTGAATTTGCCTCTCAGGCCTGATAATCCGCTTATCCAGTGGTATAAAACGCCATTTATCGCCATTGAGATCATTGTATTAACATTACATTAACTAATAAAAGTGGTATCGATTATCGTTTTTGCTGGTCAAGCGGCTGTTTTTTCAACATATCGAAAAATGTTATCTTTCCGTAGTATACGATTCGGGCGGCACGCAAAAAATGACGCAGACAGTCACGGCGATTAAATGTAATAATCAAACGTTTTCAGTCAACAACAACACCAGTATATGGTTTGCGCAAGGCAAAGGATTATTTTTATGAAGCTTAAAAACACCCTCCTGGCGTCTGCTCTCCTGACAACCGCCACGTTGTCTGCCCACGCAGCGACCGAGTTGACCCCGGAGCAGGCGGCTGCGCTGAAGCCCTACGATCGCGTTGTCGTCACCGGCCGCTTTAATGCCATTGGCGACGCGGTGCAAGCGGTATCGCGCAAAGCTGACAAAGACGGCGCGGCCTCATTCTATGTTGTCGACACGTCGGATTACGGCAATGGCGGCAACTGGCGCGTCACGGCTGACCTCTATAAAGACGACGCGCCGAAAGCGGATGCGCCGAAAAATCGCATCATCAATGGCGTGATGGAGCTGCCAAAAGATCAGGCCGTTGAGCTGATGCCTTACGACACCGTCACCGTCCAGGGCTTCTATCGCAGCCAGCCGGAAGTGAACGACGCCATCACCAAAGCGGCGAAAGCGAAAGGCGCCTATGCGTTCTTCATCGTCCGCCAGGTGGACGCCAACCAGGGCGGCAACCAGCGCATTACCGCCTATATCTACAAAAAAGATGCGGAAAAACGCGTTCTGCAGAGCCCGGACGCTATCCCGGCTGATTCTGAAGCCGGCCGCGCGGCGCTGGCCAAAGGCGGCGAAGCGGCGAAAAACGTCGAAATCCCGGGTGTCGCCACCACCGCGGCGGTTGGCTCCGGCACCGGCGTAGGTCGTTTCTTCGAGACCCAGTCGTCAAAAGGCGGACGTTACACTGTCACGCTGCCGGATGGCACCAAAGTTGAAGAAGTGAACAAAGTGACTGCGGCGCAAATGGTGCCGTTCGATAACATCAAGTTCACCGGCAACTACGGCAACATGACCGAGATCTCCTATCAGACGGCAAAACGCGCGGCGAAGAAAGGGGCGAAGTACTATCACATTACCCGCCAGTGGCAGGAACGCGGCGGCAACATCACCATCAGCGCCGATTTGTACAAATAATCGCTGCTGACTGGCTAAAAAGGCGGCGCATTGCCGCCTTTTCATTTTTTTTCATCCCCCGCCATTGCATGGCCCCCGGACACTCCGTAAAATCCCGCGCCTTAGCGCAATCCTCCATTTTTATGCGATTTCGCAAAATAAATATTCTGGAACAGCCATTTTCACCTCGGGAATGCAATGGAAAAGAAACTGGGCCTGAGCGCCCTGACCGCCCTGGTCCTCAGCTCAATGCTCGGCGCTGGCGTATTCAGTTTGCCGCAAAATATGGCGGCCGTGGCCAGCCCTTCCGCTCTGCTCATCGGCTGGGCGATTACCGGCGTCGGGATCCTGTTCCTCGCCTTCGCGATGCTGTTGTTGACCCGTATTCGTCCCGACCTCGACGGCGGGATCTTCACTTACGCCCGCGAAGGGTTCGGCGAGCTGATCGGCTTCTGTTCCGCCTGGGGCTACTGGCTGTGCGCGGTGATCGCCAATGTCTCCTATCTGGTGATCGTCTTTTCGGCGCTCAGTTTCTTCACCGATACCCCTGAGCTGCGCCTGTTTGGCGATGGCAACACCTGGCAGTCTATCGTTGGCGCTTCAGTTCTGCTGTGGGTGGTCCACTTCCTGGTCCTGCGTGGCGTGCAGACGGCGGCGGGGATTAACCTGGTCGCCACCCTCGCCAAGCTGTTGCCGCTGGGGGCGTTTGTCGCCCTCGCCGCCCTGGCCTTTCAGCTGGATACGTTCCGCCTCGATTTCAGCGGCCTGGCGCTGGGCGTACCGGTGTGGGAGCAGGTTAAAAACACGATGCTGATCACTCTGTGGGTGTTTATCGGCGTCGAGGGCGCGGTGGTGGTCTCCGCCCGCGCGCGACACAAGCGGGACGTTGGCCGCGCGACGCTGCTGGCGGTGCTTTCGGCCCTCGCGGTATATCTGCTGGTCACCCTGCTGTCGCTGGGCGTGGTGCCGCGTAGCGAACTGGCCGAAATGCGCAACCCGTCGATGGCGGGACTGATGGTCAGACTGATGGGCTCGTGGGGTGAAATTGTGATTGCCGCCGGGCTTATCGTGTCGGTGTGTGGCGCCTATCTCAGCTGGACGATCATGGCCGCCGAAGTGCCTTACCTCGCCGCCACTCACAAAGCCTTCCCGCGCCTGTTCGCCCGCCAGAACCGCAACAACGCCCCCTCCGCTTCGCTGTGGCTGACCAATATCAGCGTTCAGGCGTCGCTGGTCCTCATCTGGCTGACCGGTTCGGACTACGGCACCCTGCTGACCATCGCCTCAGAGATGATCCTCGTGCCCTATCTGCTGGTCGGCGCCTTTTTGCTCAAAATCGCCACCCGTCCGCTGCATAAAGCGGTGGGTATCGGCGCCTGCATTTATGGCTTATGGTTATTATACGCGTCGGGACCTGTGCATTTGCTGTTGTCGGTGGTACTTTACGCTCCGGGTCTTCTGGTCTTTTTGTACGCCCGACGTACGCACCAGCACGATCGTTCGCTCAAACGCCGCGAATTGGCGCTAATTGGTTTATTGCTGGTTGCCGCTGTGCCGGCAACGTGGATGCTGGTGGGGTAAGCGGTCGCCCTGCCGCAGAAATCAAAGGAGATACCCATGGCTGAACAACAGCCCCGCCCTGTTCTGATCACAGGAGGAGGCCGCCGCATCGGCCTCGCGCTGGCGCACCATTTTCTGCAGCAACACCAGCCGGTGATCGTCAGCTATCGCACGCCCTATCCGGCGATCGAAGACCTGCGCGAAGCGGGCGCCCTCTGTCTGCAGGCCGACTTCAGCAGCGATGACGGCATTCTGACCTTTGCCGAAGCGGTTAAATCGCATACCAGCGGCCTGCGGGCCATCATCCACAACGCCAGCGACTGGATGGCGGAGAAGCCGGGCGTACCGCTCAGCACGGTGATCAACCGCATGATGCAGATCCACGTCCATGCCCCCTATCTGCTCAACCACGCGCTGGAGGAGCTCCTGCGCGGCCACGGCCACGCCGCCAGCGACATTATCCATATCACCGATTACGTGGTGGAGCGCGGGAGCGATAAACATATCGCCTACGCCGCCAGCAAGGCCGCGCTGGACAACATGACCCGCTCCTTTGCCCGCAAGCTGGCCCCGGAGATCAAAGTCAACGCCATTGCGCCGTCGCTGATCATGTTCAATGAAGGTGACGACGAGGCTTATCGTCAGCAGGCGCTGGATAAGTCGCTGATGAAAATCGCCCCGGGCGAGAAAGAGATCAGCGACCTTATCGACTATCTGTTTACCAGCCGCTACGTGACCGGCCGGTCATTCGCCGTCGACGGCGGTCGCCCTCTGCGTTAGTGGAAGCGGCTCCAGCCAACAATCAACAGCCACGCGCACAGCCCCCAGCACCCCACTGCGCCTGCCAGCGCCAACGGCAGGCGCATGATCCCGGTGAAGTACCACAGCGACAGCAGATAGATAAAATAGGGAACGATCGACCACATACCGAACACGATAGTGGTGCGCAGGGCTTCAATACCGCGCTCGCTGGCGACAATATAGTGGGCGATGAGCGCAAAGGTGGGAAACAGCGGAACAAGTCCGGCGATGGCGTAGTTTTTGGTTTTCGCCAGCACGCCAATCAGCACCACCACCAGCGCGCCCAGCAGCCCTTTGATTAACAGCCCCATGTCCTTATGCCTTAACAATGAATCAACAAGTTAGCGCAGCATAGCGGAATTAGCGCTGTTTTTAAAAGAGGAATGGCGGGTAAAATAGGTGCGGTGTATGTTACTTCTTTTACTGATGTGCAATAGACATGAATAAAATCGTTTTTGTTGAGGATGACCCTGAGGTAGGGGCGCTGATCGCCGCCTATCTCGGCAAGCATGATATGGATGTGGTGGTCGAGCCTCGCGGCGACCGCGCAGAGGAAGTGATCGCGCGGGAGAAACCGGACCTCGTGCTCCTGGACATTATGCTGCCCGGCAAGGACGGAATGACGCTCTGTCGCGATCTGCGTGGGCAATGGCAAGGGCCGATTGTCCTGCTGACCTCGCTCGACAGCGATATGAACCATATCCTCTCCCTGGAGATGGGCGCCAGCGATTATATCCTGAAAACCACCCCGCCGGCGGTGCTGCTGGCGCGACTGCGTCTGCATTTGCGCCAGCATATCGCCCCGGCGGGAGCTGGCGCGCCTGCGACGCTCACCCCGCACAAGACCATCTCCTTTGGCTCACTGACCATTGACCCGGTCAACCGCCAGGTGCTGCTCGGCGGAGAAAGCGTCGCCCTGTCTACCGCCGATTTCGACCTGCTGTGGGAGCTGGCTACCCACGCCGGGCAGATTATGGACCGCGACGCCCTGCTGAAAAATTTACGCGGCGTCACCTACGACGGGATGGATCGCAGCGTCGACGTCGCCATCTCGCGCCTGCGCAAAAAACTGCTCGATAACGCCACAGAACCCTACCGGATTAAGACGGTACGCAATAAAGGCTACCTCTTCGCCCCCCACGCCTGGGACAACTGAGCGGTCCTTCTGCGGCCCTGAAAGGGGCCCGTTTCACCGCCTGCCCCCCGGCGGCATGCGCATCGCGTTTTCCGCCGCCTTCGCGCTGGCTGGCCACCGCCAGTTTGTCATATTGAGTAAATCAATATGTTTCGCCGTACAGAAGCCCATCACATAACCCCTCAATATGATTGTGCTCAAGGACTTACCGTTATCAGAGTGGCATAAAGCCTGAAAACACAGGACTTTTGCATGATGAAATACGTTGTACTTTTGGCACTTACCCTCTTCACGTCACTCTCTGGCTGGGCTTTTTCCCTCGACAACGCCGATATCCGGCTCCTCTGTCCACAGCGCGGGCAAATTAAGGTGCTCCTCCACCGCTATCAACATACCCAGCAATCCTGGGGAAAGCACCATTTCGAAACCGGCGGCGGATACGTGCGCCAGGGGCCGCTGCTGGTGATCCCGTTTGCTAACCTTGATCAGATGATTTACCACCAGACCACCGGCGAATTTGCTTACTGGTATGCCGAAGCAAAACAGCTGGTGCGCTGTCGACTGCTGAGCCTGGCCACCCTCTATCCGGTGGATATCCCCTACTATCGCGAGTAGCGCCCAGCGGCGCGCAGATGACACTGGACACAATCCTTGCCTAATGCAGAGGTAAGCTCGCAATAAGTGACACTGTCACATTTTTAACGACGTCGCTCCCCCGGCTGGCTATTGTCAGGGGGCATAAACCCTGCTTTGATAGCGTATCGGTTACTCCCGCGCGGGCCTCGGCTCGCCCCGGTAAACCCGAGACGTTTCCGCCTCGCCGGGCAGATGGTCCCGAGGCGCCGGCAGGTTTCTCTTTTTGACTATGCGGTAATGTAATGAAAAAGCTGTTCGTGCAGTTCTATCTTCTGCTCTTCGTCTGCTTTCTGGTGATGACCATGCTGGTGGGCCTGGTCTATAAATTTACCGCTGAACGCGCCGGCCGGCAGTCGCTTGACGATCTGATGAAAAGCTCACTGTATCTGATGCGCAGCGAGCTGCGGGAAATTCCGCCTCGCGACTGGAGCAAGACGCTGAAAGAACTGGATCTTAATCTGTCGTTCGACCTGCACATCGAACCGATGAGCAAATTCAAATTGTCGGAAAGCTCGATGCAGCACCTGCGCGCCGGGGATATCGTCGCGCTCGACGACCAGTACACCTTTATCCAGCGCATCCCCCGCAGCCACTATGTGTTATCCGTGGGCCCGGTGCCCTATCTCTATTTTCTGCATGAAATGCGTCTCCTGGACGTAGCGCTGATGGCGTTTATCGCTATCTCGCTGGCCTTCCCGGTGTTTATCTGGATGCGTCCGCACTGGCAGGACATGCTGCGCATTGAGACCGCCGCCCAGCGCTTTGGCGAAGGCCACCTCAGCGAGCGTATTCATTTTGACAGCATGTCCAGCTTTGAGCGGCTCGGGGTGGCCTTCAACCAGATGGCCGACAACATTAACGCCCTCATTGCCAGTAAAAAGCAGCTGATTGACGGCATCGCCCATGAGCTCAGGACGCCGCTGGTGCGCCTGCGCTACCGTCTGGAGATGAGCGAAAACCTCACAGAAGCGGAATCGCAGGCGCTGAACCGCGATATCGGCCAGCTGGAGGCGCTCATAGAAGAGCTCCTGACCTACGCCCGTCTCGACCGCCCGCAGACGGAGCTCAGCCTGACCACCCCCGATTTCCCCGCCTGGATCCGCGACCACGTCGAGGATATCCAGATGGTCAACCCGCAGCGCGAAGTCGGCCTCGCGACGCTGACCCGCGGCAACTATGGCGCGCTGGATATGCGGTTGATGGAGCGGGTGCTGGATAATCTGGTGAACAACGCCCTGCGCTACAGCGGTCAGCGGGTAGCGGTCAGCCTGACCCTGCAGGGTTCCCGCGCGTCGTTGCAGGTCGACGATGACGGCCCGGGCATTGCCCCCGAGGAGCGCGAGCGGGTGTTCGAACCTTTTGTTCGTCTTGACCCCAGCCGCGATCGGGCGACCGGAGGCTGCGGCCTCGGCCTGGCCATTGTCCACAGTATCGCCCAGGCGATGGGGGGCGACGTTCGCTGCGAGGCCAGTCCACTCGGCGGCGCCCGCTTCTGCTTTAGCTGGCCGGTCTATCATCAGTTGCCCGATTTTACCTCTGCCTGAATAAAACTTGCGCAGAAGCCGCGAGCTGGGTATGCTGCAAAAATCGAATAGTATGTTGTAACTAAGGTGAAGGCGATGGCCAGCTACGACCTCGTTGAACGTCTGAATGATACCTTTCGCCAGATCGAACTGGAGCTGCAGGCGCTGCGCCAGGCGTTAGCGGCCTGCCGGCTGCTGGCGGGCCGGGTGTTTGAGCTGCCGGCGATCAGTAAGGATGCCGAGCACGACCCGCTGGCGAACATTACGGTCGTCCAGCACACCGGCGAGGCGGCGCTGGATCTCGCCCTGCGCCACTACGGCCATCTGTTTATCCAGCAGCAGTCGGAAACCCGCAGCAGCAAAGCCGCCGTCCGCCTGCCGGGCGCTATCTGTCTACAGGTCTCCGCCGCGGAACAGCAGGCGCTGCTGGCGCGCATTCAGCAGATTAACGCCCTGAAGGCCACCTTCGAGAAAATCGTCACTGTCGACGCTGGCCTGCCCCCCACCGCCCGCTTTGAGTGGGTGCATCGCCATCTGCCTGGATTAATTACCCTCAGCGCCTATCGCACGCTAACGCCCCTCCTCGACCCGAGCACTATCCGCTTCGGCTGGGCCAATAAGCACGTAATCAAAAATCTGACCCGCGACCAGGTGTTGATGATGCTGGAAAAAAGCCTGCAATCGCCGCGGGCGGTGCCGCCCTGGACCCGCGAGCAGTGGCAGAGCAAACTGGAAAGGGAGTATCAGGATATCGCCGCCCTGCCGCAGCGGGCGCGGCTGAAAATCAAACGGCCGGTGAAAGTGCAGCCGATTGCCCGCGTCTGGTATACCAGCGAGCAGAAGCAGGTGCAGTACGCCTGCCCCAGCCCGCTGATCGCCCTGATGTCCGGTAGCCAGGGGGTCAGCGTGCCGGATATTGGGGAATTGCTCAACTACGACGCCGACAATGTGCAATACCGCTACAAACCGGAGGCGCAGGCGCTGAGATTACTGATCCCTCGTCTGCACCTCTGGCTGGCTAGCGAGTAGCCAGGCTGCCGACCATCTGCTCCGGGCGCACCCAGCTATCGAATTCGGCTTCCGTCAGGTAGCCCAGCGCCAGCGCCGAAGCCTTCAGGGTCAGCCCCTCATGGTGCGCTTTTTTGGCGATCTCCGCCGCTTTATCATAGCCGATATGGGTATTCAGCGCGGTCACCAGCATCAGCGACTCGTTGAGCAGCTGGGTGATCCGCTCACGATTCGGCTCAATCCCCACCGCACAGTGCTCGTTAAAGCTCGTCATGCCGTCCGCCAGCAGACGCACCGACTGCAGGAAGTTGTGAATGACCATCGGCCGATAGACGTTGAGCTCAAAGTTACCCGAGGCGCCGCCGATATTCACCGCCACGTCGTTACCCATCACCTGGCAGCAGACCATGGTCAGGGCCTCGCACTGCGTCGGGTTGACCTTACCGGGCATAATCGATGACCCAGGCTCGTTTTCCGGGATGGCGATTTCGCCAATCCCGCAGCGCGGCCCGGAGGCCAGCCAGCGGACATCGTTAGCGATTTTCATCAGCGAGGCCGCCAGACCTTTCAGCGCGCCGTGGGCATGGACCAGGGCATCGACAGTGGCCAGCGCTTCGAATTTATTCGGCGCGGTGACAAACGACTGTCCGCTGAGCGAGGCCAGCTCGGCCGCCACCCGCACGGCATATTCCGGATGCGTATTCAGCCCGGTCCCCACCGCCGTCCCGCCCAGCGCCAGCTCGGCAAGGTGCGGCTGGCTGGCTTCAAGATGCTTCAGGCTATGGTCCAGCATCGCCACCCAGCCGGAGATTTCCTGGCCTAAGGTGAGCGGCGTGGCGTCCTGCAGATGGGTGCGACCGATCTTCACGATATCCCTGAAGGCCACCGCTTTTTCGTTGAGCGTGGCCCGCAGCGCCTGCAGCGACGGGAGCAACTTTTCCCGCAGGGCGACCAGCGCCGCGACGTGCATGGCGGTGGGGAACACATCGTTCGAGCTCTGGCTTTTATTGACATCGTCATTGGGGTGGATTTTTCGCGCCATCCCCCGCTCCCCGCCGAGCAGTTCACTGGCGCGGTTAGCCAGCACCTCGTTCATATTCATATTGCTCTGGGTGCCGGAACCGGTCTGCCAGATAGCCAGCGGGAACTCCTGGGGATGTTTTCCGGCCAGCACTTCGTCAGCGGCGGCGACGATCGCCCCGGCTTTCTCCGCCGTCAGCAGGCCAAGATCCTGATTGACCTTCGCCGCCGCCCGCTTGGTCAGCGCGAGGGCATATATCAGTTCCCCGGGCATTTTTTCGGTCGAGATGCGGAAATGCTCCAGCGAACGCTGGGTCTGGGCGCCCCAGAGTTTATCGGCCGGGACGTCGATGGCGCCCATCGAGTCTTTTTCACTGCGATGCGTTGTCATTACTTTCTCCTTGGATGAAAAGTGCGTCATAGCGACAAAGCTCACCTGCTTAAAAGAGTAAGTATTGGCCAGATTGATAAGTTGTTTTGGTGGTTCGTGCCGCAAAGCGGCATAAAAAAGCCGCCCCGAAGGGCGGCCCGGACGGCTGACAACGTGCCATCTTCAGCGATTGCCCGGCGGCGCTGCGCTGGCGCGGGCCGACAGGGAATGGCATACCCGGTTGATAGTGCTGTTTTCGTAGGCCGGGCAAGGCGAAAGCCGCCACCCGGCAGAAGGCGCGCACGATAACGAAAACAGGTTTGTCATCGGCCAGAGCCGCCCCGAAGGGCGGCCAGGTTTATTTCACGCAGCGGGCGCACTGCGACGTCTGGATCTGCTGGAAGAAGTCGTTGCCTTTATCATCGACGAGGATAAACGCCGGGAAGTCTTCCACTTCGATTTTCCAGATCGCCTCCATCCCCAGTTCCGGATACGCCACGCACTCCAGGCTGCGGATGCTCTGCTGAGCCAGTACCGCCGCCGGGCCGCCGATGCTGCCGAGGTAGAAACCGCCGTGCTTGTGGCAGGCGTCGGTGACCTGCTGGCTGCGGTTGCCTTTCGCCAGCATGATCTTACTCGCGCCGTGAGACTGCAGCAGATCGACGTAAGAGTCCATGCGGCCTGCGGTGGTCGGGCCGAGGGAGCCGGAGGCGTAACCGTCCGGCGTCTTGGCCGGGCCGGCGTAGTAGATCGGGTGATCTTTCACGTACTGCGGCAGTTCCTCGCCGTTATCGATAAGCTCTTTCAGCTTGGCGTGGGCGATGTCGCGGGCGACGATAATGGTGCCGCTCAGCGACAGACGGGTGGAGACCGGGTACTGCGACAGCAGCGCCAGGATCTCGCTCATCGGCTGGTTAAGGTTCACCTTCACCGCTTCGCCTTCGCCGGCCTGGCGCAGATGCTCAGGGATATATTTCCCCGGATTGCTCTCCAGCTTCTCGATCCAGATGCCGTCGCGGTTGATTTTGGCTTTGATGTTGCGGTCGGCGGAACAGGAAACCCCCATCCCTACCGGACAGGAGGCGCCGTGGCGCGGCAGGCGGATCACCCGGATATCGTGGGCGAAGTATTTGCCGCCGAACTGCGCGCCGAGGCCGAGATTTTGCGCCTCCACCAGCAGCTCCTGCTCCAGCTGAATGTCGCGGAACGCCTGGCCATGCTCATTACCTTCGGTCGGCAGACCGTCGTAGTATTTGGTGGACGCCAGCTTGACGGTCTTCAGCGTCGCTTCCGCCGAGGTACCGCCGATGACAAAGGCGATGTGGTACGGCGGGCAGGCAGCGGTACCAAGGGTACGCATCTTCTCCACCAGATAGTTTTTCAGCTTCGCCGGGGTGATCAGCGCTTTGGTTTCCTGGTAGAGATAGGTTTTGTTCGCCGAGCCGCCGCCTTTGGCGATACAGAGGAATTTGTACTCATCGCCATCGGTAGCATAGAGGTCGATCTGCGCCGGCAGGTTGGTGCCGGTGTTGACCTCTTTATACATATCCAGCGGGGCGTTCTGCGAATAACGCAGGTTGTCCTGGATGTAGGTGTTGTATACCCCCTGCGCCAGCGCGGCTTCGTCGCCGCCGCCGGTCCAGACGCGCTGGCCTTTTTTACCCATGATGATGGCGGTGCCAGTATCCTGGCAGGTGGGCAGAATGCCTTTGGCGGCGATATCGGAGTTGCGCAGGAACTGCAGGGCGACGTATTTGTCGTTTTCGCTGGCTTCCGGGTCGTTAAGGATATCCGCTACCTGCTGCTGATGGGCCGGGCGAAGCATAAAAGAGGCGTCGTGGAAGGCATGTTGCGCCAGAAGGGTCAGCGCCTGAGGGTCAACTTTTAGCACTTCCTGGCCGGCAAATTCGGCGACGGAGACGTAATCACTGCTGAGGAGATAATACTCGGTGTCATCCTTTTTGAGGGGAAAAGGATCCTGGTAAACAAACGGTTTATTCGACATTGTACTCTCACTTACTGCTTTGGCTGATTATGTTTCAGGCAGGGACTCCATGTGCCTGTAGAAAAGCGAGTCGATCAATTTTACACAAATTTTTAACAAAAACTGAGACAGGGACGACTTTTTCTTTCAGCAGTTGCTTCTCCAGCGTTTGCTGGTTTAATAGGGCGATAAATTTTACTTTGATTGAAACAGGGATTGAGAATGCAAAAGCTGATTAACGCCGTGCAGAACTATGCATGGGGAAGCCACACCGCCTTAACTGAACTGTATGGCATCGCCAACCCGGACAACCTGCCGATGGCAGAGCTGTGGATGGGGGCGCATCCGAAGAGCAGCTCGCAGATCCTGGCGGCAGACGGCCAGCCGCGTTCGCTTCGCGAAGTGATTGATGCGGACAAAGCCGCCCTGCTCGGCGACAAAGTGGCGCAGCGCTTCGGTGAACTGCCGTTCCTGTTTAAAGTGCTGTGCGCCGCGCAGCCCCTCTCCATTCAGGTCCATCCTAACAAGCAGGCCTCCGAAGAGGGTTTCGCCCGCGAGAACGCCGCCGGCATCCCCCTCTCCGCCGCCGAACGTAACTACAAAGATCCGAACCACAAGCCGGAGCTGGTCTTCGCCCTGACCCCGTTCCTGGCGATGAACGCGTTTCGCGAGTTCAGCGAGATTGTCAGCCTGCTGCAGCCGGTGGCTAACGCGCACCCGGCGATCGGCGCCTTCCTGCAGCAGCCGGACGCGGCTCGCCTGAGCCAGCTGTTTGCCAGTCTGCTGAATATGCAGGGCGAGGAAAAAGCGCAGGCGCTGCAGGCGCTCCGCGAGGTGCTGGACCGCGAACAGGGCGAACCGTGGCAGACCATCCGCCTGATCGCCGAATTTTATCCCGACGACAGCGGACTTTTCTCCCCGCTGCTGCTGAACGTGGTGAAGCTGAATCCGGGCGAAGCGATGTTCCTGTTTGCCGAAACGCCGCACGCGTATCTGCAGGGGGTGGCGCTGGAGGTGATGGCCAACTCGGATAACGTGCTGCGCGCCGGCCTGACGCCGAAGTACATTGATATCCCTGAGCTGGTGGCCAACGTCAAGTTCGAGGCCAAACCGGCGGGTGAGCTGCTGACCCAGCCGCAGCGGCACGGCGCGGAGCTGGACTTCCCGATCCCGGTGGAAGATTTTGCCTTCTCGCTGCACGATCTCTCCGCCGAAGCCAGCGATCTGGCCCAGGCGAGCGCGGCGATCGTTTTCTGCGTCGACGGCGAAGCCCTGCTGCGCAAAGGCGACCAGAGCCTGACCCTCAAACCGGGCGAATCGGCCTTTGTGGCCGCCAATGAGTCGCCGGTGCAGGTCAGCGGCCATGGCCGCGTGGCGCGCGTGTTCAATAAGCTCCAGTAAACGACAGACCTTTCAGGTCGCGCTTACTGATTATGACAACTCAGCCAGGCGGTCTCTCCGCCTGGCTTCATTTATGGACAAATGCTATGAAAAAATCGCTGGTCGCAGCAGGAATCATCGTGGCGCTGGGCGTGGTATGGACAGGCGGCGCCTGGTACACCGGCAAACAGCTGGAAGGCCGGATTGCCGATATGGTGCAGCAGGCTAACGCGCAGTTACGCAGCAGCGCGCCTGAGTCAGGTCTGGAGCTGAGCTATCAGGACTACCAGCGCGGGCTGTTCAGCAGCCATCTGCAGCTGGTGGTGAAGCCGATCGCCGGTCAGGCTAACGGCTGGCTGGCCGCCGGGCAGAGCGTGGTGCTTGACGAGGTGGTCGATCACGGCCCCTTCCCGCTGGCCTCGTTAAAAACCTTTAATCTGGCCCCGGCGATGGCCTCGGTCCACACCACGCTGGTGAAAAACGACGCCAGCCAGGCGCTGTTCGAAATAGCCAAAGGCAATACCCCCTTTACCGTCGATACGCGCATCGCCTACAGCGGCGACAGCCAGTCGGCGATCGTCCTCAATGCCCTCGACTACGCCAAAGGGGATGAGAAAGTCACCTTCAGCGGCGGCGAGTTCCAGCTCGACGCCGACCGCGACGGCAAAAACATCAGCCTGAAGGGCCAGGCCGGCAGCGGCCAGATCGATGCTCTCAACGAATATAACCAGAAGGTGCAGCTGCGCTTCGTCAACCTGACCACCGACGGCGCCACCGAGCTGGCCAGCTTCAACGAGCGTATCGGCCAGCAAAAAATGACCCTCGATAAACTGGCCATCAGCGTCGAAGGCAAAGAGCTTGCGCTGGTTGAAGGCATGGCGCTGGACGGCGGCTCCACGCTGACCAAGGACGGCAAAGGCGTGAACAGCCAGGCGAACTACACCGTCAACAGCCTGAAGCTGCAGGGTCAGGATATGGGTAGCGGCAAACTGACGCTGAAAGTGGATAACGTCGACGGTCAGGCGTGGCACCAGTTCAGCCAGCAGTACAGCGCGCAGTCTCAGGCGCTGCTGGCGAAACCAGAGCTGGCGCAGAACCCGGAGCTGTATCAGCAGGCGCTTACCGAAACCCTGTTCAATGCGCTGCCGATCCTGCTTAAGGGCAATCCGTCGGTGACTATCTCACCGCTGAGCTGGCGCAATGCCAAAGGCGAAAGCAGCCTCAACCTCTCGGTGCTGCTGAAAGATCCGGCCCAGGTGACCGCCCCGCCGCAGACCCTGGCGGACAGCCTGGATCGCGTGGTGCAGTCCCTTGACGGCAAAGTGGTGATCCCGGTGGATATGGCGACGGAGTTTATGACTAAGATCGCCGGCCTGGAAGGCTACCAGCCAGCCGACGCCGCCAAACTCGCCGATCAGCAGGTCAAAGGCCTGGCGGCGATGGGCCAGATGTTCCGCATCACCACCATGGAAGATAACGCCATCAGCAGCAGCCTGCAGTACGCGAACGGCCAGGTGACGCTGAACGGCCAGAAAATGCCGCTGGAGGATTTTGCCGCGATGTTTGGTCTCGAAGCGCCTTCGTTACCGGACAGCGCGCCGCAGGAGGGCCAGCCGCAGCAGGATGACGCCGCGCCTCAGCAGGACGACGCCGCCCCGCAGCCGTAACTTATCGGCTCAGGAGACGGCCACCGCGCGCCGTCTCCGTCATTTTCTCGTCACCAGCCGCGGGGGCATGATCTGATTTCGCGTCTCGCCCGCACCCTCCTCCAGCCGCCGCAGCATCGACTCCGCCAGCGCTTTTCCCATCTCGCGCGCCGGGGTGGTGACCCAGGTGAGCGGCAGGTCGTCAAGCGCGGCCTCAGGCACATCGGCGAACGCCGCCAGCGCCACCCGCTGCTCGAAGTAGCTGTCGACGCCATCTTCCCCACTCTGCCTTCCGGCGCGCAGCAGACCGAACCACGCGCCGGTCGCCGGGCAGAAGGTGGCGATTATGCCGGGGTATACCTATGGTCCCGAAGGCAATGGCTTTCTGCGCCTCAATGTCGGCTAGCTGGAGCGCGGTGTCGCTGGGCTGATAGCCGCCCTGCGCAGCCTTATCTGATGCGCCGGCAAAGTGAATTATCTGGTCGTCAAACCCTATCCTGCCTGCCAGATGGCTGGCAGGATGATCGAGGCTTTTCCCTCGGCGCAGGCAAACCCTGTAGCGGCCATGAATGACTCTCGCGCCCGGCTGATGTCGGCATTATTAAAATAATTTTGATATTCCTCAAAACTTTTTTAGGCAGGAAGCGGTATTAATTTGGCCGCTTAATCATTGCTTACACTGGTTTATTGAGGAGGAGAGCATGAAAACCTATGACCGTAATCGTAACGCTATTGCCACCGGCAGCATGGTCATGATCGCCGGTAACGGTACGACGGGCGTGATTAAAGCGATCCATGGCGAGGGGAAAACCGCCGAGCAGCTGCGTCGGGCGGACTGCGTGGAAATCGACGGCTGCGAGGGCCGCTTCTGTCCGTTAGATCTGATCCGTCTCGGTTTCCATTAATCCCTGCCGCCAGGGCAACATGAGCAGGCCACCCAGGGTGGCCTCTCTTTACCGGCCTGATACAGGCGCTTAGCGAAAGCTCCACTGAATACTCATCACAAAGATCGCCGGGAGAATAATCCCGCCCTCGACGCCGAAATAATCGGTAAAGTTATACTGCAGACCATGATAGATATAGGGCGAAAAACCGACGCCGGTGATTTTTTTGGCGGTGCGGTAGGTACCTGAGTCGCCGCAGTGGCTGAAAGCGTCAAAGAAAAATTCTCCGGTATAGGCATACACCCCTTTCAGCAGCCAGCCGGTGTCGTTTTTCAGCCAGTCGCGGCGCACGCCGAGGGTCAGACAGCGATCGTCGAAGCTGTTTTTCATGGTGCCGACCAGCGCGCTGTATTTTGAAACCGCTGAAAACTTGCGCTCCACCGAGAAAAAGTTGTTGTTGAAATGCTCGTTATATTGTCCGTGGTTGCCGGTCATGTGATAAACATAGGAACCGGTATTCATCGAATAGAGATTTAATTCCCCGGCCTGCGCCGACGGCATGGCAACCAACAGCAGCCCGGATAACACAAGCCATAATTTATTCAACATTCAGTAACCTACGCCACACCCGTAAAAAAAGAACCCGGCATACTATCACCGCTAAGCTAAACCAAAGGGCAATCAGATAAACCGGCGCTCGTCGCGGCAGGCAAACATGACGCTATATGCACTATAGCAGTCGCCCTCTCGCCTGGTGAGCGCCAGCGGCTATACTGCAGACACATTCATCTCATCGATTAAGGACTGCTGTGTTAGCCACTCTCCTCGTTGCGCTGGTCGCTATTATTCATCTCGCCATCCTGGTGCTGGAGATGTTTTTCTGGGAAGCGCCCGCCGGGCGCCGGGCCTTTAACCTCAGCGCCGATTTCGCCCGGGAAACCCGGGTGCTGGCGGCCAACCAGGGGTTGTATAACGGTTTCCTGGCCGCCGGCCTGGCGTGGGGGCTGTGGCTGGGGGAGTCCGGCGAGCCGGTGGTGATCTTTTTCCTCGCCTGCGTGCTGGCCGCCGGGATATTCGGCGCGCTGACCGCCAGCCGCAAAATTCTCTATATTCAGGCGCTGCCCGCGCTGCTGGCGCTGCTGGCGGTGCTGACGCAGGGGTAGGGCCTTGATCTAAAACAGAGAAAGCTGGCGGTAAGGCGGATACTATGTGCCCCCTTCGGTCGGTCATCGACCTTTAATACCTTCTGAGTTCAGAGGCATTTTTATGACATGGCAATCCTTCAAACAGGCCTGGCTTATCCGGTTCTGGTCCCCCGTCCCGGCGGTCATCGCCGCGGGCATTCTCTCAACCTACTATTTTGGCATCACCGGCACCTTCTGGGCGGTGACCGGCGAATTTACCCGCTGGGGTGGCCAGCTGCTGCAGCTGCTGGGGGTCCACAGCGAACAGTGGGGCTATTATCAGCTGATCCATCTCGACGGGACGCCGCTGACCCGCATCGACGGCAGGATGATCATCGGCATGTTCGGCGGCTGCCTGGCGGCGGCGCTGTGGGCCAATAACGTCAAATTGCGCTTGCCACGCAGCCGGATCCGCATTGTGCAGGCCGTAGCCGGGGGTATCATCGCCGGGTTCGGCGCGCGGCTGGCGATGGGCTGCAACCTGGCGGCCTTTTTCACCGGCATTCCGCAGTTCTCCCTGCACGCCTGGCTGTTTGCCATCGCCACCGCCATCGGCTCCTGGTTTGGCGCTCGCTTCACCCTGCTGCCTCTTTTTCGCATACCGGTAAAAATGCAAAAGGTATCCGCTGCTTCGCCGTTAACCCAAAAACCGCAGCAGGCGCGCCGCCGTTTCCGCCTGGGCATGGTGATCTTTTTCGCCATGATCGGCTGGGGCCTGCTCACCGCCGCAGACCACCCTGCGCTCGGCCTGGCGATGCTGTTCGGCATCGGCTTCGGTCTGCTTATCGAGCGCGCGCAGATCTGCTTCACCTCCGCTTTTCGCGATATGTGGATCACCGGCCGGACGGTGATGGCGAAGGCGATAATCTTCGGCATGGCGGCGAGCGCCATCGGCATCTTCAGCTATGTGCAACTGGGGATGGCGCCGAAAATCATGTGGGCCGGTCCTAACGCGGCGATTGGCGGGCTGCTGTTTGGCTTTGGCATCGTGCTGGCCGGCGGCTGTGAAACCGGCTGGATGTACCGGGCGGTGGAAGGCCAGGTTCACTACTGGTGGGTGGGGCTGGGCAACGTTATCGGCTCCACGCTGCTCGCCTGGTGCTGGGACGATATCGCCGCCCCGCTCGCCACCCACTGGCAAAAGGTCAACCTGCTGAACGCTTTTGGTCCCTTCGGCGGACTGCTGGCGACCTATCTGCTGCTGCTGATCGCCCTGCTGCTGGTGATCGCCTGGGAGAGACATTTTTTCCGCCGCCAGTCGGCAGCGGTCCGGACCGTGAAGGAGAGCGCATGAAGAACATCATCCCTGATTATCGCCTGGACATGGTCGGCGAGCCCTGCCCCTATCCGGCGGTCGCCACCCTGGAGGCGATGCCCTCCCTGCAAAAAGGGGAGATCCTCGAAGTGATTAGCGACTGTCCGCAGTCGATCAATAACATTCCGCTTGATGCCAGGAACCATGGCTATACGGTGCTGGATATTCAGCAGGATGGCCCGACCATTCGCTATCTGATCCAGAAGTAACCCCGTTTCCCCGCCGGCGACCTTCATCGCCGGCACGGGTTTCCCCGTCTCCCGTCACGCCATTTCCTCACCACCAGAGGGGCCGTGCAGGCAAACGATTGCAATACATTGTAACACTTGAAACGATGTTCCAGTTATCCAATAACCCTTAATATAACGCGCCTATATTATTAAAATACGAATAAGTGACTTCGTGAATGGTTTCTGCCGCTACCGGCCAAAGCCGCACACCGCAACACAATAAGGATAGAAATGGAACTGCTGGCCAGGCTGGGTCATTTTTTTGAGCAAGTGCGTTCAGATGCCGATTTTGCCACCTTCGCCAGTGAACTGCGTCGGCATCAGGTCTCGTGTTATATCTACTTTGTCTCTACCGGCAATATGAATTTTGTGATGGCCAACGACGAGGTGATCACGATAAAAAGCGCCCGCGGCCTGCTGCGCGTGCGCAGCGCCCCCAGCCATCGGCTGACCTCGGCCGCGGTCATCCGCCATTTTGCCGGCGCCATCAACTTTGAACAGTACTGCAGGGATCTCGCCAGCGCCGGGGTGTTTAAGTGGAGCGTAGACCTGGACGAGGAGACTCGCCACTACTGGTCGAAGGAAAACAGGCTGCTGTACAAAGAGAGCCTGATTCCCCCCTGAGCGGGTCCCAGGGGGAAGCCTGGCCTGAGGGGCCAGCCCTTAATCGCGGGTCTGCACCCAGAAGGCGTGGATCAGGCCTGGAATATAGCCCAGCAGGGTCAGAATAATGTTGAGAATAAACGCCCAGCCGAAACCTTTCCCCAGCAGTACTCCCAGCGGCGGCAGAATGATAGTAAAAACGATTCTCCAGAATCCCATAAGCTCTCCCTTTATCTAACGGCAATATTTTACTAAGTTATTCAATAGTTAAGCATAGACGCTTTTCACCGCTTCGCCAGCAGGCGGCCCCCTCATCTCCGGTAACAAAAATTATTCCCTGCCGTCACGGATAAAAAAGCCCGCCAAAACATCCACTTTTCTGGCTCATGCTGCGGGCCCGGCAGCGAACCGCACAGATTGTCAGTTGACCTGGCTGCGAGTCAGGACTAAGCCTGGAGGAGTTTTATCACATCGAGTCGTTTTACCAACCGGAGAATATCCATGAGTAAACTTGGGATTAATGGTTTTGGTCGTATCGGACGTCTGGTGTTACGCCGTTTATTAGAAGTCGACAGCAGCCTCGAGGTGGTGGCTATCAACGACCTCACCTCGCCAAAAGTACTGGCCTACCTGCTAAAGCATGATTCAAACTACGGCCCCTTCCCGTGGAGCGTCGACTTCACAGAAGATGCGCTGATCGTCAACGGTAAGACCATCACCGTGTATGCCGAAAAAGAGGCGCAGCATATCCCGTGGCAGGCGGCGGGCGCGGAAGTGATTGTGGAGTGTACCGGGTTCTACACCTCGGCAGAGAAATCGCAGGCCCATCTCCAGGCCGGCGCGCGCAAGGTGCTGATTTCCGCCCCCGCCGGCGAGATGAAAACCATCGTCTATAACGTCAACGATGACACCCTGACGCCGGATGACACCATCATCTCCGTCGCCTCCTGCACCACCAACTGCCTGGCGCCGATGGCCAAAGTCCTGCAGGATGCCTTCGGCATCACCGTAGGCACCATGACCACTATCCACGCCTATACCGGCACCCAGTCGCTGGTGGACGGGCCGCGCGGTAAAGATCTGCGCGCCTCCAGGGCGGCGGCGGAAAACGTCATCCCGCACACTACCGGCGCGGCCAAGGCTATCGGCCTGGTGATCCCCGCCCTGAGCGGGAAGCTGAAAGGCCATGCCCAGCGCGTACCGACCAAAACCGGCTCAGTGACGGAGCTGGTGTCGGTGCTGGAGAAAAAAGTGACTGCGGATGAGGTCAATCAGGCGATGAAGCAGGCGGCAGAGGGCAATGAATCCTTTGGCTACACCGAAGAAGAGATTGTCTCTTCCGATATCATCGGCAGCCATTTCGGTTCAATCTACGATGCCACCCAGCTGGAGATTGTGGAGGCCGGCGGCGTACAGCTGGTGAAAACCGTCGCCTGGTACGATAACGAATATGGCTTTGTCACCCAGCTGATCCGCGTGCTGGAGAAATTTGCCCGCTAAGTGAACGGCGGACAGCCTGCGCTGCCCGCCGATTCTGCATTGAGCGCCTCAGGCCTGCAGATAGACCACCTGAGTCTGCAGGTACTCATTCAGGCCATGGCGGCCATCTGCGCCGCCGATCCCCGATTTACGCCAGCCGGCGTGGAATCCCTGCATCGCCTCAAAGTTCTCGCGGTTGATATAGGTTTCGCCGAATTTCAGCCCCTTAATCGCCTTCATCGCCACATTAAGATCGCGGGTATAGATCGAGGAGGTCAGGCCATAATCGCTGTCATTGGCCATCGCCAGCGCTTCATCGAGCGTCGAAAACGCCACCACCGGCAGCACCGGCCCGAAGGTTTCCTCATGGATAATATCCATCTCCTGACGCACATCCAGCAGCAGGGTCGGCGGATAAAAATAGCCTTTCCCCTGCTGCGGCTGACCGCCCAGCGCGACCCGCGCCCCCTGCGCCACCGCCTTTGCCACTTTGCGCGCCACTTGATCCCGCGCGGCGGCGTTAATCAGCGGCCCCATGGCGATGTCATCCCGCGCCGCCGGGTCGCCAAACTGCACGGCCTTCATCGCCTCGCCGAGGCGGTTGACGAAGCGGTCGTAAATCCCCTGCTGAACATAGACCCGCTCGACGCAGTTGCACACCTGCCCGGTGTTGATCACCCGCGAGTCCACCACCGCCTTCACCGCCAGCTCCAGATCCGCATCGTCCATGACGATGGCCGGCGCTTTACCGCCGAGCTCGAGGCACACTTTGGTGATATTTTTCGCCGCGGCGGCCATGATTTTCTCCCCCGCCGCTACGCTGCCGGTCATGCTGACCATCGCTACCTTCGGATTGCCGGCCAGCTCCTGGCCGACGGTTTCCCCACGGCCGAGCACCAGGTTAAAGACCCCTTTCGGCAGCCCAACCTGGTGGACGATCTCGGCGAAAGCGATGGCGTTATTGGGCGTGAATTCGCTGGGCTTAATGACGATAGTGTTGCCGGTGATCAGCGCCGGCGCCAGCTTGCGGGCGATAAGAAAGAACGGGAAGTTCCACGGCAGGATCCCGGTGGTCACCCCCAGCGCGCGTTTGAAGACGAGGATATTCTCCCCGGGACGGTCGCTCTGCACGATCTCCCCTTCATAACGCCGCGCCCATTCGGCCATGTAGTCGAGATAGTCGGCGGTAAACGCAACCTCCACCGCCGCCAGCTGTTGGATCTTGCCCCCTTCAGCGACGATCAGCCCGGCGATGTCGTCGGCACGCTGACGAATGCCAGCGGCAATTTTGCGCAGCCAGCCCGCGCGCTCAATGGCCGGCAGCGCCTCCCAGTCCGGCTGGGCGCGCTCTGCGGCGTCAATCGCCAGCCGCGCCTCTTCCGCGGTCCCGTCCGGGATCCGCGACAGCAGCGCTTCAGTCGCCGGGTTAAGCACGTCGATCCAGCCGTCGCCGCGACCGGTAACGAACTGGCCATCAATATACATTGGGTGTTGAACGGGTGCTGTCATGGCTGCTCCTGTGGTGCATTTGTATTTAACAAGTGATTTTTTTGTTAAATATCGGGCGGATAAGCCGTGGCTTCGCAGCACGTTGGCGCATTTCTGTGAGCTGATTCATAAAACCGGGCCAAAAATGGCCGGTTGAGGTTACATTTCAATAACACAAATTGCCCGTTTGCGATAAATCTGCCGCAAACGGGCATTTTTCAGCCGAGGATGCGGGCCTGCAGCGCCCCGGCAAGCCGGTCATCCTCCCGCAGCTGTCGCCAGGCGTCGAGGATCGCCGGCGGGAAGGTCACGTGGCTGATAAAGTCTTTCCCCCGCGGACCGTACCCTTCAGGGGAATCCTGCAGGCGCGGCAGCTCGCCCAGCAGCAGCGCGAGGTAGCGGGTCACCGGCCACAGCCCCGCCCCGCCGCCCGCAAACCCCAGCTGGCCGTCGGTCTGCTCCAGCACCGGCGAGCAGCCGGGAAAGCTCAGCCACTGCGGCGGCGTCGTCTCCCCCTGCCAGACGCGGGCGAAGGTGGCCATCGTCCGCCGCTGCATGGTGGGGTCCTGAATGACGATCCCGCGACGATGGGGGATCCCCCGGCTCTCCAGCATTGTGCGGGTAAAGCGCGCGTTTTCCCCGCAGTTGGTCGACCGATCCTCCACCACCAGCCGCGGGCGAGGAATGTGCCAGAAATCATGCGCAATATCCGCCAGAATATGCGCTTCCGGGCGGCCCTCCACCGCGAGCGAACGGTAGCGGGGATCCTCGCGCACCGCCTCATACAGAAAACCGGTGGAGTGTCCTACGCCGCCGCTGATCAGCAGCGGAACCTCCTGCTCCGCCGCCAGCCGGCAGGCGGCGTCGATGGTGGGGATCACGGCATTGCCAGCCAGCACCACCACATCCACTGCCGGCGGCGCGGTCAGCGTCGCCAGATCGTTCTGCGCCAGCCAGCCGCCAGTCAGGTTAGCCGCCGCCAGCGTCGTCGCCGACAGCGGGGGAAATTGTTCTGCCATTCTGATCTCCTTAATCACCTCTCAGCCGCGCAGAGAGGATAGTCCGGCCATCATAAACGCCGCCTGCCGGGGCGCAAAGCGACGTCGATTTGTAACCATTTTGAAATAACAAGAAACATCTAAAAACACGCAGGTTGCACCTGAATAACTGACCATGAAAATAACAAAAAACAGCAAAAACAGGTGGAAAATAAAAATTTACCTCGCGGTTACACCAGACAAAAGCGCGTTTTCTCGCCCGCGTTGCCGAGTGATAACTTGCCAATTGTAACCATCAACTCTAAGTTGCTTAACAATTACACAACCTTTTTCACATCAGGTTGCACCCTGCACGCACAGAGTGACACCTGACCTTTTACCGTGGCGGGAGAACGTTTCGTAATGAGCAATCCAGAAAGCAACACTGCATCCATTCTGCAGAAAAACAAGAAGGTCCTGATCGCGAGCCTGACCGGCAGCGCCATCGAATGGTTCGATTATTTTCTCTATGGCACCGCCGCCGCGCTGGTGTTTAACAAAATCTTCTTTCCGATGGTCGACCCGGTCATCGGCCTGATCCTCTCCTGGCTCTCCTTTTCGCTCACCTTTTTTATCCGCCCCATCGGCGGGGTCATTTTCGCCCACATCGGCGATCGCATCGGTCGCAAGAAGACGCTGGTGCTTACCCTGTCGCTGATGGGCAGCGCCACGGTGGCCATTGGCCTGCTGCCCACCTACGAGATGGTGGGCCTGTGGGCGCCCGCCCTGCTGATTACCCTGCGCATTATTCAGGGCATGGGTATCGGCGGCGAATGGGGCGGCGCGCTGCTGCTGGCCTACGAATACGCCCCGGAAAAGCGGAAAGGCTTTTTCGGCAGTATTCCTCAGGCCGGCGTGACCATCGGCATGCTGATGGCGACCTTTATCGTCTCGCTGATGACCCTGTTCGATGAGGCGCAGTTTCTTGCCTGGGGCTGGCGCATTCCGTTTCTGCTCAGCTCCGTCCTCGTTTTCCTCGGCCTGTGGATCCGCAAAGATATCGACGAAACGCCCGCCTTTAAGCAGGTGAAACAGTCTGGCCAGGTGGCGAAGGCTCCGCTGCGCGTGACGCTCAAACACCACTGGCGGGAGGTGCTGATCGCCGCGGGTCTGAAAGTGGTGGAGACCGCCCCCTTCTATATCTTCTCTACCTTTGTGGTCAGCTACGCCACTACCACCCTGAGCTATCAGAAGTCGCAGGCGCTGGAATCCGTCACCCTGGGCGCGCTGGTGGCCACCGTGATGATCCCGCTGATGGGGCTGTTGTCCGACAAGGTGGGCCGGCAAAAGATGTACACCCTGAGCGTGGTGCTGCTGGGGCTGTTTATCGTTCCGTGGTTCCTGCTGCTCGACACCGGCACCAGCTGGGGCATTATGCTGGCGACGATCGTTGCCTTCGGCATCCTGTGGGCGCCGGTGACCGCGGTGCTGGGTACCCTGTGCTCAGAGATTTTCAGCGCCAATGTGCGCTACACCGGGATCACCCTGGGTTACCAGCTGGGCGCCGCGCTGGCCGGGGGCACCGCGCCGCTTATCGCCACCGGTCTGCTGGCGAAATACGATGGTGACTGGCGACCGGTGGCCATCTACCTGGGCGTTACGGTGGCGATTTCGCTGCTGGCGATATTCTGCGCCAGCCGGATGAAATCCGTCCCTGGCGCGGCGCGCCCCCGGGCGGAAAGCACCTAACCGCAGCCGGTCCGGGTCGACCATCCTGCCCGGCGGCGCTGCGCTTGCGCGGGCCTACAGGGAGATCGCGCCACGCGGGAAACCGCTCATCCCAGGCTCAGTAAGACAGTAGGCCCGGTAAGGCGCCAGCCGCCACCGGGCAGTAAAGCTGCTGCGAAGCCGACTATCCCGCCCGGCGGCGCTGCGCTTGCGCGGGCCTACGGGGGATCATACCGCGGGTGAAACTACACCCTTCCGGGTCCGGTAAGCATCCAGGCCCGGTAAGGCGCCAACCGCCACCGGGCAGTAAAGCCGCTGCGGAGCCGAGTATCCCGCCCGGCGGCGCTGCGCTTGCGCGGGCCTACAGGGAGATCGCGCCACGTGGGAAACCGCTCATCCCAGGCTCAGTAAGACAGTAGGCCCGGTAAGGCGCCAGCCGCCACCGGGCAGTAAAGCTGCTGCGAAGCCGACTATCCCGCCCGGCGGCGCTGCGCTTGCGCGGGCCTACAGGGGGGATCATACCGCGGGTGAAACTGCACCCTTCCGGGCCCGGTAAGCATCCAGGCCCGGTAAGGCGCCAGCCGCCACCGGCCAGACAAACGAGAACAACGGCTAAGACGAGTTGTAGCCGGCCGCCAGGGCCGGCGGGTGTCAGGCGCTCTGATTGTCCAGCTGAAGCTGCCCCTCGCGCCGCTGCTTCAGCTTCCAGAAGGCCCACAGCGCGATAAACCACAGCGGAGAAGCCAGCAGCGCCAGCAGCGTGTCCGGGTCAAAGATCATGATGAAGATGGCGAACGCGAAGAACAGCAGGCTCACCCAGCTCATCGCCACGCCAAAGGGCATCTTAAAGATCGAACCGGCGTGCAGGTCCGGACGCTGACGGCGATAAACCAGATACGCCACGAGGATCATCCCCCAGCTGAACACCACCATAATCGCCGCCAGGGTCGAGACGATGGTAAACAGGGTCATCACATTCGGCACCAGGAACAGCAGCAGCGTACCGATCAGCATACAGAAGCAGGAAAACAGCAGGCTGCGCACCGGGATGCGGGTGCTGCGCGACAGAATGCGGAACTGCCAGTGCGCATGCTTCTCCACCGACAGGCCGTACAGCATGCGGGTGCTGGAGAAGACCCCGCTGTTGGCCGAGGACATCGCCGAGGTCAGCGCCACGAAGTTAATCACCGCCGCCGCCGCGGGCAGCCCGGCTTTGGCAAACAGCGTCACGAAGGGGCTGGTCTCCGCCGACACTCCCGGCCAGGAGGCGACAGCGATGATCACCACCATCGACAGCAGATAGAAGATGATAATCCGCAGCGGCAGGGCATTGATCGCCTTGGGCAAAATGCGCTGTGGATCACGGGTCTCCGCCGTCATCGTCCCCAGCAGTTCAATGCCGGTAAAGGAGAAGATCGCTATCTGGAAGCCGGCGAAAAAGCCGGTGATACCGTGAGGCATAAAGGCCGTCGGGTCGGTGAGATGGCTCAGAGAAGCCGTCACGCCGTCCGGAGAGGTCCAGCCGGTGGCAATCATCCAGCCGCCGGTGGCGATCAGGGCGATAATGGTGATCACCTTGATCAGGGCGAACCAGAACTCCGCCTCGCCAAACATTTTCACCGACAGCAGGTTGAGCAGGAACAGGATAGCCAGCATGCTGAGGGCCGGCATCCACGCCGACAGCTCGGGGAACCAGTACTGCATATAGCTCCCGCACACCACCACGTCGGCGATACAGGTCACCACCCAGCTCAGCCAGTAGGTCCAGCCGAGATAAAAGCTGGCCTGCGGTCCGAGATACTCGCCGACAAAGTCGGCAAACGAGCGGTAGTCATGGCGGGTGAGCAGCAGCTCCCCCATCGCCCGCATCACCATATAGGTAAAGAACCCGACCAGCACATAGATAACCAGAATCGAGGTGCCGGCGACGGCGATGTTGCGCCCCGCCCCCATAAACAGCCCGGTGCCGATGGCGCCGCCGAGGGCGATCATCTGGATATGGCGGGCGCCAAGCCCGCGCTTAAGCTGTGACGCGCCTTCACCTCCGGCGGCAGATGGCGCCTGATGTTGATGTTCAGTCATGGTGTTTCCTCAGGCTGGTTGCGGGAGGCGAAGCGCCGCGGCGCGGAGCAGCAGCCCGGCGCGCTGGCCGGTGGCGACCCCGGCATTGGGAAAGAGGATATAGGGGGCCCGGGCCTGCACCACCCACCGTTTCTCTGCCTGGCGGGCGATCTCATACCCTGCCGGGAGCGCGGTGAAGTTCTCGACGTTGGCCGCCAGATTGAGCGTAAATTCCCCTTCGCGCTTGATGATGCTCTCCTCGACCAGGAAGTAATCCACCGGCGCTTTGTCGCGCGTGGGCAGCGGCGCGTCAGAAATCCAGGCCCGGATCGCCGCGTCGGCGGCGGCGAACAGGCTGAGATCGTTGGCGCCGAACGGCATCACTTTTCCCAGCTCAAGGGTGGCGCTTTGCGCGGCGAACTTTTCGCAGGTGAAATGAGTGAAGGTGCCGCCCGCTTCGGTATGGCGCACGATGGCGTCCATCCCGCTGGCCTGCAGCAGCTGGTAGAAGCCGGGCGAAAAATCCTCCGCGTGGGCCGGGAGCAACGCAAACTGGCGATACAGCGACCCGCGAATGGCGGTATGCATATCGAGATGGCTGCGGCTGACCGGCCCCGCCGCGTCGGCGGCGCGATAGAAGGCTTGCACCGCCTGCTCGAGGGCAAAAGCCCGCCGCGACTCATTGCCCGGGGAGACCGCCAGATGGCGGCCGCCGAACAGGCGATTGAGGTCGTTGTGCAGATAGCGACGCGCGGCGCGGATCGCCGGCAGGTTACCAAAGACGATCAGCAGCGCCTGGGTGAGCGGCTGCCGCCCCTGGCTCAGATCGTGGGTCAGCTGCAGCAGCAGCTCGGTCGGCGCGGTCTCATTGCCATGGACGCCAGCGGAGAGGATCGTCGCCAGACGCCACGGCGTGGACGGCAGCAGCTGCAGGATGCCCTCGCCCAGCCAGCGGGCCTCGATGTCCGCCGGAAAGGTCCACTCCTGCAGGCGGCAGTGCAGTAAATCGTTAACCAGACGCTCCATCTGCCGCTCCTTAACGCTGAAAATCATAGACAGGGCCCAGACGCAGGATCTGCGTCAGCTCATCCAGCGCCTGATAAACCTCGCGCAGCAGCTGCGGGTCCGCCAGATCGCGGGCGTGCAGCCGGTCACGGTAGTGTTTTTCCACCCACGCCGTCAGCTGCTGGTAACGCTCGTCGTTCATCAGGCTGTGGGCGTTGACCGCGTCGCGCTCCGCCTCGTTGAGCACCACCCGCAGCCGCAGGCAGGCCGGGCCGCCGCCGTTGCGCATGCTTTCCCGCAGGTCAAAAACCGCCACTTCATCGATCGGCGAGGCACTCTCGGCCGCCAGGTCGCCCAGGTAGCGCCAGACGTTTTCCCGCTGCCGGCACTCCTCTGGCACCACGATCAGCATCTTGCCGTCGGGTTTGCTCAGCAGTTGGCTGTTGAACAGATAGGAGGCCACGGCGTCATCGAGCGACACCCGCTCGTCCGGCACTTCCACGCTGGCAAACGGGATATCGAGACGGTCGCTTTTTGCCCGCAGCGTCGCCAATACTGTCGACTGATCGACAAACGCCTGCTGATGGTGGAACAGCACATGGCGATTGCTGACCGCGATAACGTCGTTATGAAACACGCCGCGATCGATAGCCTGCGGCGCCTGCTGGGCAAACACCGTATAGCGCGGATCCAGCTGGTGCAGACGGGCCACCGCTTCGCTGGCCTCCAGGGTCTGCCGCGCCGGATACTTCACCGGGGCGATGCCGCCGCTGGCGCGTCGACCGTAGACAAACAGCTGCACGCCCTGACGATCGTACTCCCGGCAGAAGCGGTTATGGTTGGCCGCCCCTTCGTCGCCGAGGTCGCCATGCTGCGGCAGCGCCGCGTGATGGGCGAAGTAGCGCGGATCGGCGAAGGTGGCGCGCAGGATCGCCGAGGTGGTGGGCGCCTCCTGCATGCGGTGCAGCTTATTGTTCAGGTTGGCGACAGTGAAATGGACTTTGCCATCGGCGCTGTCCGCCGACGGCGAAACGGTCGCCGCGTTGGCGGTCCACATCGACGAGGCGGAGCTGAAGGCGGAAAGCAGCTGCGGCGCCGCCTGGGCCGCCTGGCGGATGACCTGCTCATCGCTACCCTCGAATCCCAGGTCGCGCAGCAGGCGCAGGTTCGGCCGCGGCTGCGGCGGCAGGATCCCCTGCACGAATCCGCGGTCGGCCAGGGCTTTCATTTTATACAGCCCCTGCAGCGCCGCCTTTTTAGGGTTAGAGAGACCATCGCGGTTATTTTGCGAGGCTTCATTGCCGACGGAGAGTCCGGCGTAGTGGTGCGTCGGGCCGACCAGGCCATCAAAGTTAGCTTCAAAACCAGACATATGTCCTCACAGGATCCGTTATCAGAATGGCAGGCCCGGCGATACGTTCGCCGGAAGCGTCAGCGTGTCGCTGACCAGAGAGGCCATCGGCCAGGCACAGTAATCGGCGGCGTACCACGCTGCCGCCCGGTGGTTGCCGGAGGCGCCCACCCCGCCAAACGGCGCTTTACTGGAAGCGCCGGTCAGCGGCTTGTTCCAGTTGACGATCCCGGCTCGCGCCTCGTCCGCCAGCTGGTCAAACTGCGCCGCATCGCTGGAGATCAGCCCCACGGCCAGGCCATAGCGGGTCTGGTTGGCGAGGCGAATCGCCTCCGGGAAGTCGTCGTAACGGATAACCGTCAGCAGCGGACCAAAGTACTCTTCATCCGGCACGTCGATACCGGTGACGTCGATGATCCCCGGGGTCAGCACCGTGGAGTGCGGGTCGGGCTGGCGCATGCGCAGCAGCACCTTGCCGCCGAGCGCCTCCAGTTTCTGCTGCGCCGCCAGCATGTTCTGCGCCGCCTCAAGGGAAATCACCCCGCCCATAAACGGCGCCGGCTGGTCATCCCATTTCCCGGCGCGGATCTGCGCGCTGGCCTCCACCAGTCGCCGCAGCAGCGCATCCCCCTGCTCGCCGCGCTGAACGATCAGCCGGCGCGCGCAGGTGCAGCGCTGTCCGGCGGAGATAAACGCCGACTGGATAATCACATGCAGCGCCGCATCGACATCGGCCACGTCGGCCACAATCAGCGCGTTGTTGCCGCCCATCTCGAGGGCCAGCATCTTCTCCGGCTGACCGCCGAAGTAGCGATGGAAGTGGAAACCCGCCGCCGCGCTGCCGGTGAACAGTACGCCGTCGATATCGCGGTTTTCCAGCAGCGCCTGGCCGGTGGCTTTCCCGCCCTGCAGCAGGTTAATCACCCCGTCGGGGACGCCCGCCTGCTGCCACAGCTGGACCGTCAGTTCCGCAGTGGCCGGCGTCAGCTCGCTGGGTTTAAATACCACGGTGTTACCGGCGATCAGCGCCGGAATGATATGCCCGTTGGGCAGATGGCCCGGGAAGTTGTAGGGACCGAAGACCGCCATCACGCCGTGCGGCTTATGGCGCAGCTGCGCTTTACCGTCCGGCAGGGTCGACTCGTGAAAGCCTGTCCGCTGGTGATAGGCCTCGACGGAGATGGCGGCTTTGCCGATCATCGCCTGCACTTCGGTGCGGGTCTCCCACAGCGGCTTGCTGGTCTCCCGGGAAATCAGGGTCGCCAGCGCCTCTTTGTGCGTCTCCAGCAGCGCGGCGAAACGCTGGACGACGTCAATACGCTCGGCCAGCGGGCGGTGCGACCAGGGATAAAACGCCGCCCGCGCCGCGGCACAGGCCGCCTGGACGTCGTCGGCCCCCGCGCTGGCCGCCTGCCACAGCAGAGATTGATCCTCCGGGGCCAGTTTACTCATCGTAGCGCCGCTGCCCGGCTGCCACTGCCCGGCTATGAACTGTGCTTTTACCGCCATGATCTGTTTTCCTCTGGGTTCAGGGTTACCGTGTAAACGCGGTCGGTTTCAGTGACCTGCAGCGCATCCAGCGCGGCGGCGTCCAGTGAGACCTGCTCTTCGTGGGCCACCAGCAGCGCCCGAAAATTGTCGAACTGACCGTTGGCGACCAGGGTCGGCGCCGACAGCGTGCCCGTCAGCTGCTGAGCCGGCAGGCACTGGCAGTCGCGCACGGCGCGGATCTGATCGGTCTCCGCCTCCAGCACCGGACCGGCATCGAAAATATCCACCGAGCCGCGCCAGCTGAACCCCTCTTTCTCGAGGATCGCCCGCGCCGGGGCGGTGTTGGGATGCACCTGACCGATGACCCGACGGGCATTCTCCGGCAGCAGCGAGATATAGATCGGGTACGCCGGCATCAGCTCGGCAATAAAGGTTTTCATGCCGGTGCCGGTCAGCCGGTCGGCATCGGCGAACGGGATCTCGAAGAAGTGATGGCCCAGCGCATCCCAGAACGGCGACTGCCCTTGCTCATCGCTGCAGCCGCGCAGTTCGGCAAACAGGTGCGGCGAAAACCACTCGCGGAAGGCGGCGATAAACAAAAACCGCGCCTTGGAGAGCAGCAGACCGTTGCGGTTGCGCTGATACCCGGGGTCGAGAAACAGCGTACACAGCTCGCTGTGACCGGTGTGGTCATAGCTCAGATTGAGCAGCTCCTGAGGCTTATAGACTCCCAGCGCTTTCGAGGCGCGAACCGTTTTCTGAATGCGAAAATTGTAAAACGGCTCGTCCAGGCCCACCGCCACCTCAATGGCGCTGACCCCCACCACCCGCTCCAGCGCGGTGTCTTCCAGCACAAACAGAAAGCCTTGCTGGCCGCGCGGCAGCGCGCCGGCGAAGGTGTCAATGCTGCGGCGTATCCGGGCGGCCAGGCGCCCGGCATCATGGGGTAAAGAGGTCATGCCGACCCCCGCCCGCGCGGCAAGGCGGACGATGTCGTCAAGATCGTTTTCCCTTACGGGACGAAATAGCATCACAGGCCGTCCTCCCGGTTAGCGGGTTAAGCGGGCAACGGCGCGATCAAGGCGCACGAAGGCTTGCGCAATATCCGCCAGCGGGATATTGAGCGCCGGCGCGAAGCGCAGCACGTCCGGACCGGCAATCAGGGCGATCACCCCCTCTTCCGCCGCCAGGTTGGTCAGGGTTTTGGCCTTCCCGCGCAGCGGTCCGGCCAGCTCGGCGCCGATCAGCAGACCGGCGCCGCGCACGGCGCTGAACGCATCGTAGCGGGCAGAGAGGGCATTCAGCTGGTCGACGATCAGCGCATGGCGCTCGCCGACCCCCGCCAGCAGCGGCGCATCCAGATGGGCCAGCACGGCGTTGGCGACGGTCGCCGCCAGCGGGTTACCGCCGAAGGTGGTGCCATGGGTGCCTGGCTGGAAGACCTGCGCCCAGGCCTCTTTCGCCAGCATCGCGCCGATCGGGAAGCCGCCCCCCAGCCCTTTGGCGCTGGTGAGGATGTCCGGGACGACGTTGTAATGCTGGTAGGCGTAGAGATGGCCGGTACGCCCGGCGCCGGTCTGCACCTCATCGAATATCAGGGTGGCGTGATGGCGATCGCAGAGGGCGCGCAGCGCCTGGAGGAACGCCGGGTCCGCCGGGATCACCCCGCCTTCGCCGATAATCGGCTCGACGATCACCGCGCAGGTACGTGAGGAGATCGCCGCGGTGACCGCCTCGATATCGTTATAGGGCAGATGGGTAATGCCCTGCGGCAGCGGCGCATAATCGCTGGAATATTTCGGCTGGCCGCCGACGGAGACGGTGAACAGCGTGCGGCCATGGAAGGCGTGGTTGAAGGCGATGATTTCGCTTTTTTCACCGCCGAACTTATCGTGGGCATATTTCCGCGCCAGCTTAAGGGCCGCCTCATTCGCTTCAGCGCCGGAGTTGCAGAAGAACACCTTGTCGGCAAAGGTGGACTGCACCAGGGTTTTCGCCAGCTGCAGCACCGGTTCGTTGGTATAGCCATTGCCGATATGCCACAGTTTCGCCAGCTGACCCTGCAGGGCCTCAGCCAGCGCCGGGTGGGCATGGCCGAGGGCGTTCACTGCGATGCCGCCGGCCATATCGATATACTCTTTCCCCTGCTGGTCCCAGACGCGGGAGCCCGCCGCCCTCACCGGAATAAACGGCGCGGGGGCAAAACAGGGAACCAGGTAAGCGTCAAAATCTTCGCGAGTCATACTGCCTGACATCATTCATCTCCGGAACGTAAGACGACGGAAAACGCTCCCGCCGCGTTGGACAATCGACATTAACCCTGACCCTCGGCTTATTTTGGGCACGAGCGCGCCCGCTGCGATGGTAAAAATATTCACCACAGAAAAGTTAAGCCCTATTATTTTTACGGGTATTTGTTAATTCATGGTTAACGCCATGTTGTTGTGTGGGCTAATGCTGGCCTGTGAACAATAAGATTGTCAATATGGGGAAACGCAATTTATTCACTTTTTGAAGATCATCAAGATAATGAAAAACATAGAAAAAATATTTTCTTATGCACTTAAGTGAATAAAAAGTGAATTAAAATGCACAGCTTGCGGGTGGTTCTCGTGCGTAGTTATTCACTTAAAAAATAAAATTTCTAACAAAAATTTAAAAATCGGAATTGCCGTCAAATACCGCTTTATAAAATTGGTGATACCATTCATTGCACAGAGTTTACTGCTGTAGCTATTCCACGGTTTTACACGACATAAATAACACTGAGAAACAGGACTCTTATGGAAAAGTTATCTTACGCATCTGAAAGTAGTACATCTCCATGGACCACCTACCTGCGCCAGATCGACCGTGTCGCGCCTTATCTCGGCGATCTTGCCTACTGGGTGGAAACCCTGCGCCATCCGAAGCGTGCGCTGATCGTCGACATCCCTGTGCAGATGGACGACGGCACCATTCGCCACTTCGAGGGCTATCGCGTTCAGCACAATCTTTCGCGTGGGCCGGGTAAAGGTGGTGTTCGCTACCATCCTGATGTTGATCTTAACGAAGTCATGGCACTTTCTGCCTGGATGACCATTAAGTGCGCCGCGGTCAATATTCCTTACGGCGGGGCCAAAGGCGGCATCCGCGTCGACCCCTTCTCGCTGTCGGAAGGTGAACTGGAACGCCTGACTCGCCGCTATACCAGCGAAATCGGCATTATCATCGGGCCGCAGAAAGATATTCCGGCGCCGGACGTTGGCACCAACGGCAAAGTGATGGCGTGGATGATGGACACCTACTCCATGAACCATGGCACCACCATCACCGGCGTGGTCACCGGCAAGCCGATCCACCTCGGCGGCTCCCTCGGTCGTGAAAAAGCCACCGGACGCGGCGTGTTCGTCACCGGCCGGGAAGTGGCCCGTCGCGCCGGCATCGAAATTGAAGGCGCTAAAGTGGCGCTGCAGGGCTTTGGTAACGTCGGTAGCGAAGCGGCGCGCCTGTTCGCCGGCGTCGGCGCCCGCGTAGTGGTCATTCAGGATCACACCGCCACCCTGTACAACGAAGGCGGGATTGATATGGCCGCCCTCACCGCCTGGCAGGCGGAGAAAAAGCAGATCGCCGGTTTCCCGGGCGCCCAGGAGATCGATAAAGAGGCGTTCTGGACCACCCCGATGGACATCCTGATCCCGGCGGCGCTGGAAGGGCAAATCACCCGCGAGCGCGCTGAGAAGCTGAGCTGCAAACTGGTGCTGGAAGGGGCTAACGGCCCAACCTATCCGGAAGCGGACGATGTGCTGGCCGAGCGCGGGGTGATCGTGGTGCCGGACGTTATCTGCAACGCCGGCGGGGTGACCGTCAGCTACTTTGAGTGGGTGCAGGACATGGCCAGCTTCTTCTGGAGCGAAGAGGAGATCAACGCCAAGATGGACCGCATCATGACCGACGCCATTATTCACGTCTGCGATAAAGCGGCCGAGAAAGAATGTACCCTGCGTACCGCCGCCTATATCGTGGCCTGCGAGCGCATCCTGATGGCGCGTAAAGACCGCGGCATCTACCCGGGCTGATCCCCGTCAGGGAGCGAATCAGGGGTGGCATTGCGCCGCCCCTTTTTTTTGCCGTCGCGCCGTCAGCCGCCGGTGGACCACAGCACTGGCCATCCCCGACGCTGCGCCTCCGCCAGCAGCCCCGGAGAGGGATTCACCGCGCAGGGGTGGCCGACCGCGGCGAGCAGCGGCAGATCCGAGATATGATCGCCGAAGGCGTAGCATGCCGCCAGCGGCTGGCCCTGTTCCTGCGCATAGCATTGGGCATGCGCCGCCTTGTGTTCGCCGATGGCGGTCCGCCAGAGCTCGCCGGTATAGCGGTCATCCACCACGACCGGCTCTGAGCACAGGGCATGCTCCACCCCCAGCGCCGCCATCGCCGGCCAGAGAATGTCGGTCATCGACCCGGAGACAAACACCACGTCATCCCCCCGCGCCTGGTGCTGCCTGAGGCGCGCCACCACCTCGCGGTGAAAACCATATCCGCCTTCGCGATACAGGCTCTCGGCGACCGCCCGCACCCGGGGGCGCGACTCGTGGCGAAACAGCGAGTAATAGTAGCGGTTTATCGCCTCCCGCGGCTGACCCGCTTCGCTGAGCGCCTGCAGCTGCCGGACAATCGCCGCGGCCGTCAAACCGCACTGCAGCGGATATTCCGCGGCATAGCGGTGCAGAAACAGGAACATACTTTTGCCGGTAATCAGCGTTTCATCCACATCAAAAAAGGCGATGCTCATCCCCGTCCCCCTGCTCAATACTGACCAGATAATGTTGATGGCACTGCGCCGCCTGCTCGCACTCTTTGCGAGTGATGTAGTTAAGGTCATAGACGCTGAAGCTAAAGCCAACTTCCGCTTTGCGGGTGCCGGTCTGGTCAAACCCCACCGAGCATTCACAGGTAAAGCGGCCATGGGCTGAACTTTTGCGCGACACCACGTTGAGGACAATGGTCACCGGCAGCGGAAAAACAAAGCAGGAAAAGGCCACCTGCAGCGAGCTCAGGGTAAAGTACTTCTCCGCCATCGCCACGCCGGCCTCCGCCAGCAGGAATTTTTCCGTGGTGGCGATGATGGTCTGCCGCGCCGCCTCGATCAGCACCATCCCCTGAATATGTTGCCCGGTCTGGTGGTCGCAGAGCAGCTCCGAGGCATCCTGCAGGATCAGGCGCGCGCAATAGCTATCCTCATCGCGTTTTTCCGGCGAGGTGATGAGGATATTCGCTTTTTTACGTTTATGTACCAGCCGCTGATGATCGCGATTGTTTTGATAATAGAGATCCTGCAGATTGACGATCTGGCGCATTGTGTCCGGGTAGTGCTGACGAATAATGCAGATGGTGCGGGAGATGTCGTCGAGCTGTACCCCCTGACCGATAACGATTTTATCGACGCCAGCCAGCTCGCCGCTCCAGACAAACCGCTCAAACTCATTCACCGTCAGCACATTCTCATGCCGCCGGGCAAAATCGGTAAATTTCTCACCCACCACAATTAATTTTTCCATGGCGCTTGTCTCCTCAGATCGTTTTCACCAGTAACGCAATCCCCATCCCGCCGCCGATGCACAGCGACGCCAGGCCGGTCGGTTGATTCTCCCGGCGCAGCGCGTGCACCAGGCTGACCACAATCCGCGTCCCGGAACTGCCCAGCGGGTGGCCGAGAGCGATCGCGCCGCCGTGGACGTTCAGCCGGGAAGCAATCTCCTCCTCCGTCATCTGATGCGCTCTGGCCAGTCCCTTGACCACCCCCAGCACCTGCGCGGCAAAGGCTTCGTTGATCTCCAGCCGGGCCATATCGCTGAGCTGAAAACGCCCGCGGCGCAGGGCGCACGCTATTGCCGGCAGCGGGCCAAGCCCCATCATGGACGGGTCGACGCCGCCCTCGCCAAAGGAGACAATCTCCGCCAGCGGCTGCAGGCCATAGCGGGCAACGGCACGCGCCGACGCGAGGATCACCGACGCGGCGCCATCGTTCAGCCCGGAGGCATTGCCCGCCGTGACGCTGCCGTCAGCGCGAAAGGCCGGTTTCAACGCCGCCAGCTGCTCGGCGCTAAGATCATGGCGGATCGGCTCATCCTCGCGGACCGTGCTGACGCCCCACTTCGCGCTGACCGTCACCGGCACCATCTCATCGGCAAAATAGCCGGCGCGGCTGGCGGCGGAGGCTTTGTGATGGCTCTCCAGGGCATATTGGTCCTGCGCCGCGCGCGAGATCTGCTCCTGCGCGGCGATGGCCTCCGCCGTTTCCCCCATCGGGATCTGCAGCAGCGGATCGGTTAATCCGTCGCGCTGGATCACATCCTCACTGCTGAACGCGCCGAATTTCATCCCGCCCCTTATCTCTCCCCGCAGCAAAAACGGCGCCTGACTCATATTTTCCATTCCGCCGGCGACCACCAGGTCGGCATAACCGCTCTGGATATGGATCGCCCCTTCGGTCAGGCTTTTCATGCCGCTACCGCAGATCATATTCAGGGTGTAAGCCGGCTTTTGCACCGGGATCCCCGCCCGCAGCGCAACCTGACGCGCCGGTCCCATCCCCTGCCCGGCGGCAAGGACGCAGCCGCAGATCACCTCATCGATCCACGCCGGGTCAATGCCAGCCTGCTGCAGGTTGTGCCTGACGGTGAGCGCGGCCAGCTCCACCGCGGAGACCGTTTTCAGGGCGCCAAGAAAGCGCCCCACCGGCGTACGGCAGGCCGCGACGATATAGACTTTGTTCATGATTATTCCATTACGTAGAGCGAGGAAAGATACTGCCGTGTCCCGGCTTCGCTGCCGGTAAAGCCCACATAGCCATCGGGATTGACCACCGCATAGTCATCTGGGCCGATCTGTAGCGCTTCGAGAAACGCCTCGTCCGCCGGTTCGAGGGGGCAGAATATAAACCAGCCGGCCTGCTTCAGGCGGGACATAGGAGGACAAGCGGCGCGGGCGGAAAAGATCACCACCTTACCGCTGGCGAAGACGTCATAGCTGTTGCGAAACATCGCCTGCGGCGAGGCAAAAACGTACCAGGGAACATGGTGCCCTGCCAGGCCGTCCGGGTGCTGCGCCTGCGTTGCGGTGAAACCGGCGTACTGCAGCGGCAGCTGGTGACGATAGTAGTGACGGTTGCAGAACTCCGGAAAGTAGACCCCGTCGATATGATTTCTCGGCACCAGACCGGCAATCAGGCCGGTATCGCGATCGGTGGAGCGAAGCACGCCGCTCACCGCCGCGAAGCGCTGGGCGCGATAGGACGCCGGCAGTCGGTCAGTGGCCACGCCGTGCAGATAGAAAGCCAGCTTCCAGGCGAGGTTCACCGCATCCTGGACGCCGGTGTTCATCCCCTGCCCGCCAATGGGACTGAACAGGTGGAAGGCATCTCCCGCCAGCATAATATGATGCTGCAGATTGTCATCGGCGATGCGGTTATAGAAATTGGCGCTGGAAGACCAGGTGAGCGTCTGCGCCGGCGGCACCTGAGGGCAGTAGCGCGCCAGCGCGACGTTGATCTCCTGCAGGTCCGGCACCGGACGCGGCGTCGGCAGGCGCCCGGCTTTTTTAATCACGATCCTGACCTGATTGTCTGGCATGGGCAGGAAAATCAAAAAGCCCTGCTCATCAATATGGTAGGAGGTTCCCGGGAGCGCCGCCGCGCGGTCGAATTGCACGTCCGCCATCACAAAATGCAGCGGATAGTCATGACCGCTAAAGCCGATCCCGGCCAGCTCGCGGACGGTGCTGGCCGCGCCGTCGGCGCCGATAATATAGTCATAAGCGGCGGAACAGGCCCGGCGGGCATCGTCGAGCAGGGAGACGTGATAGCGTTCCCCCTCCCGGCGCCAGGAGACCAGCTGGTGCCCACGTTTGACCTCCCGCCCGGCGTCGGCCAACGCCGTTTCGAGGATCTTCTCCGTCCGCGGCTGCGGGATACTGACATGGAAGGGGTAGCAGGTGGCGAGTCGGCGGTTATCGATATGCAGAAATTTGCGGTTTTTATAGTAAGCGTAGACTGACTGAACCTGCTTTCCCTGGGCGATCAGTTCCCCGGCAAGGCCTAAGCCGTGGAAGGCTTTAATGGTCGCCGGACTGACGCTCAGCGCTTTGGACCAGGTGGTACTGTGGGTATTTTTATCAATGATATCAAAATCAATTCCATACTTATTCAGATAGCAGCCAATGATTAACCCTACCGGGCCGGCGCCAACAATGAGTACTTTTTTCACGATCGAGCCTCTCTGTATGCCCCGTGCGGGGCATACGCGTGTTGCCTGGGTGTAGGGTGATTAGGGATAGATATCATCGGCCAGACGACGATCGCCGGCGACATTGCAGATATGCCAGTAGGGGTATGGTTTCTCTTTCTCGCTCACGCTGTTGAGGATCGCCGTCTCCTCGTCGCTCAACGTCCAGTTCAGCGCCGCCAGGTTATCCTCCAGCTGGGCCAGTTTGGTCGCGCCGATCACCAGCGAAGCGATCCCCGGACGGGTACGCAGCCAGTTGAGCGCCACCTGCGCGACGCTGGCGTTGCGCTGGCGGGCAATCTCCTGCATCACCTCCAGGGTCTGCCAGGCCTGCTCGCGGTTGGCGATCGGCGCGGATTCGAACGGCGTGGCGTTCGCCAGGCGACTGCCCTCGGGAAACGCCTGATTGCGTGGGTATTTGCCGGTGAGAAAGCCCCCGGCCAGCGGGCTCCAGACGGTGATGCCGACGTTCTGATCGACGCTGAGCGGGATAATCTCATGCTCCAGTTCACGCGCGGCGATATTGTAATAGCCCTGATAGACGCAGAATTTCTCCAGCCCAAGGCGCTCCGAGATCCCCAGCGCCTTCGCCAGCTGCCAGGCCGCGTAGTTGGAGACCCCGATATAGCGAATTTTCCCGGCGCGGATCAGCGTATCCAGCGTGCGCAGGGTATCCTCCAGCGCGGTGCGCGGATCGAACCCGTGAAGGTGATAGATATCGATATAATCGGTCTTCAGCCGCTGCAGGCTGGCCTCAACGGCATTGATGATATGGTAGCGCGACGCTCCCAGCGCGTTCGGGTTGGGGTCGGTTTGCCAGCGTCCTTTGGTGCCAATAATCACCTGCTGGCGTCTTCCCTTCAGCGCGTTGCCGAGCAGCTCTTCGCCCTGGCCGTTCTTATAACAGTCCGCGGTATCAAAAAAGTTAATCCCGGCGTCCAGCGCTTTGTACACCAGATCGTAGGCCGTCTGCTCAGGCACCACGCCGAATTCCGACCAGTTGCGCCCCGGCGCGCCGAGAAAGGCCCCTTTCTCGCCAAACGTCATGGCGCCAAAACAGAGCTCCGAAACCGACAGCCCGGTGGAACCTAAATATCGATACTTCATGCTTGACTTCCTTTTAAAGGTGACAACGTCACACTAGCGATAACCCATCCGCTGGCGGTCAGGCAAGCACCGGCCAGGGGAATGTGCGAGAGAGAAACGCCGGAGGCGAGCAGCAGCCCACCAAACCAGGCGCCGCCGGCATTGCCGAGGTTAAAGGCGGCGATATTGCACGAAGAGACCATGCTTTTGCCGCTCTCACTGCTGTCCAGGGCCTGCATCTGCAGCGGCGGAATGGTGGAGAACATCGCCGCCCCCAGCAGAAACACCGCCGCGCAGGCGCCGGGCAGCGTCTGAATCGCCCACGGAAAAAGACACAGGACGACGCTCAGCAAGGCGAGAGTTAGCAGCAGCGCCCGGCGGACGCCGCCGTCGGTCAGTCGGCCGCCAAGATGATTCCCGGCGACCATCCCGACGCCGAACAGCATCAGCACCGGCGGAATAAGGTGGTCGCTCATCCCGGTGACGGTTTTCAGCATCGGCGCGATGTAGGTGAAGGCGGCGAAGACGCCGGAGAACCCGAGGGCGGTGATCAGCAGGCTGCGCAGCACCGCGGGATGGCGGAGCACCTTCAGCTCATCGCGGATCCGGCTCTGGGCCGACGGCTGCGCCTGACGGCCAGGCACCAGGGCGATCACCGCCAGGGCGGAGAGAATGCCGATCAGCGTAACCATATAGAAGGTATAGCGCCAGCCAAGGTACTGCCCCACCCAGGCGCCGAGCGGCACGCCCAGAATATTGGCCAGGGTGGCGCCGAGAAACACAGCGGAAACCGCCGAAGCCCGTTTATCCACTGGCGCCAGCTCCGCGGCATAGACCGAGCTTATTCCGAAGAACGAGGCGTGAGCGAACGCAGTTATTACCCGGGCAATAATTAGCATGGTCATATTACCGGCGATCGCGCAGCCTAAATTTCCAATGGAAAATAAGATCATTAAAAATAACAGCGCCGGTTTTTTGCGATAACGGCTTAATAGCGGCGTCAGCAGCGGCGCGCCAATCACCACCCCACAGGCATAAGCGGTAATAGACCAGGCGGCGAGCGTAATGGATATATGAAAGTCATGGGCCACATCGAGTAATAAACCCATAATAACAAATTCGGTGGTGCCGATACCAAATGAACCCACGGAAAGCGCATACACCGCCGCAGGCAATCCCGCCGGACGGGAAACAGCAATAGTCATAAGTTACCTTATCTCCCGCCAGACCGGCGGGAGGAGCGTATTCAGAAGATTATTTATCGATTAAATTAAAGTCGCCCTGGTTATAGCGTAATCCGGCGACGTTTTCGGGAGCGAAAATATGATCGATGGCGAGAATATCCTCAGGGGAGAGCATAATATCGGCCGCAGCGGCATTATCGCGCAGATGGTTCATTTTTCGCGCCCCGGGGATCGGCACGATATCTTCCCCTTTGCTCATCACCCAGGCGAGGGCCATCTGCGCCAGGGTGGCCTCGTAGCGGCTGGCGACCTGCTGCAGACGGTCGAGCAGTTGCTGGTTTTTGCGCATGGTTTCGGCCTGGAAGCGCGGCAGATTGCGACGAAAATCATCGGCTGCGAAGACGCCGGGATCGGTGATCTGGCCCGTCAGGAAGCCGCGGCCCAGCGGACTGTAAGGGACAAAGCCCACGCCCAGCTCGCGGCAGGCCTTGAGGATGCCGCCCTCCGGCTCACGGGTCCATAGCGAGTATTCCGTCTGCACCGCGGCGATCGGATGCACCTTGCAGGCCCGGCGCAGCGTCTGGGCTGACACTTCCGACAGCCCGATATGGCGAATTTTACCCTCTTTGACCAGGTCGGCCATGGTGCCCACCACCTCTTCCACCGGCACCGCGGGATCGACGCGGTGCTGATAGAGCAGATCGATGGTCTCGATATTCAGCCGCTTCAGCGACCCTTCCACCGCCTCGCGAATATGTTCCGGACGGCTGTCGACGCCGGCCATCCGCTCCAGCCCCTGGCCGGTCGGCAGAATACGAAAGCCAAATTTGGTGGCAATCTGCACCTTATCGCGGATGCCTTTAATCGCTTTCCCAACAAGGACTTCATTGTCAAAAGGCCCATACACTTCGGCGGAATCCAGGAAGGTCACCCCCATGTCCACTGCGGCATGGATGGTATTTATCGCCTGCGACTCCTCAGCGCCGCCATAGGCGAAACTCATTCCCATACACCCGAGACCCAATGCGGAAACCTGGAACTTCTCTTTTCCGAGATAACGTGTTTTCACCTTATTTTCCTTACGTGCTGAATGTTATTAAATATATACTTCCCTTTTACATTGATAACAATTAATCTATTCCGAACGCGGTGTTAGCTGGAAATTAACAATGAAAACGTTGCCTGATTTGCAACAAATTGAAATATTAATACTCATAGTGAAACATGGCAGTTTTCGGCAAGCTGCCAGAGCATTAAATCTTTCACCGCCGGCCCTCACCAGCGCTATTAATCATCTGGAAGAAAAATTAGGCGTGCGCCTGCTCAATCGCTCGACGCGCAGTTTGTCTTTAACCGCAGTGGGTGAGGAATTTCTTAATAATATGACGCCGGTGGTGAATGATTATCGCCGGGTGGTCGACAGTCTGAATTATCACCGTCTGACCCCGGAAGGGGTGGTGAAAGTCAATTTACCGCGCATTGTTCTCGACCTTTTCTTTCAGCGCTATTTTATTGCTTTTAAAACCGCCTATCCTGACGTGACGCTGGAGCTGTTTACCACCGATCGGAAAGTGAATATTATCGAGTCCGGTTTTGACGCTGGCATTCGCTATTCCCGGGACGTGCCCAAAGATATGATTGCCATCCCCTTTGGCGAGAAGCTGTCGCTGATCCCGGTGGCCAGCCCGAACTATCTCCACGAGGCCGGTGCGCCCGACACCCCGCAGTCGCTGGTCAATTTCCGCTGCATTAACCGCTGTTTCCCCAGCGGCGAAAAGTACCGGTGGGAATTTATCAGCCCCGACGGCGAGCCAGGCGAAGTCGCCGTCAAGGGCGATCTGGTCGTCGATTCCGATACGGCGATGATCCAGGCGGCGGAGAGCGGACTGGGGATCGCCTTTGTCTATCAGTCGCTGGTGTCCGCGCAACTGAACGCCGGCAGCCTGGTTCGCTTATTACCCAGCTACCGCTACCCGGCGGATCATTTCTGCGTCTACTATCCGAGTCGCAAACATATTCCCGCGCCCCTGCGCGCTTTTATCACTTGGGTGATGGCGCAGAATAAGAGCATCCTCCATGAGTAAATGGCCTGAGGCGGTATCCTCCTGTCGCCACAATAAACGCACACACCGTTAACCATTTTTTATCCTTTCCCTTGAATTCCGCCGGTTATCAGACATAAAATCGTTAGAGCTCTAACGATTTTGGCAGACGACCTATGGACCATCGACAGCTTAGCTTCTCCCATCTTTTATATCTGACCGCCCATCACTGGCGGCTGGCGGTTAATCGTCGGCTGAAAAACCTCGGCCTCAGCCAGGCCAGCTGGGTGGCGGTCGCCGCCATCGCCCGCCACCACCAGCCGCTGTCGCAAAGCGAACTGGCGCAGGAGCTGGGAGTGGAGAGCCCAACCATTGTGCCGCTGATCAACCGCCTGGTGGCCCTCGGTCTGGTGGAGCGCGTCACCACCGACCGCGATAAACGCAAGCGGCTGCTGGTGGTCACCGACCAGGGGCAGGCCCTCTTCGAGCAGGTCAAAACGGTGGCGGACGATCTGCGTGAAGAGATCCTGACGGCGATCACGCCGCAGGAGCGGGAACAAACTCAGCGGGTGCTGGAAAAGCTGTTGCGCGAAGTGGAGAAGAAATAATGCCCCGTCGCCAGAGTAACCCCTACGTCCCTCATGACTGGGCGCCGCATGAAAAACCGGCCCTGCTCGGCTCGCCATCGACGCCGCTGCACAGTCCGGCGAAGCGCCTGGCCTACGGGGTGGTCGGGCTGCTGGTGTGCCTAACCGGCGCGCTGGGCAACGCGGTGGTCACCGCCAATCTGCAGCTGCTGCAGGGCACCTTCGCCGCCTGGTCGACGGAGATCGCCTGGCTGCCGGCGGTGTATGTCATGACCAACGTCTCCATTAACCTGCTGCTGGTGAAATTTCGTCAGCAGTTCGGGCTGCGCGCCTTTACCGAAGGCTTTCTGGTGCTCTATGTGCTGGTCACCTTCTTTCATCTGTTCGTCAACGATCTCAGCTCGGCGCTGATGGTCCGCGCCGCCCACGGCATGGTGGCCGCGGCGCTCAGCTCGCTGGGGATCTACTATCAGGTGCAGGCCTGGCCCGCACGCCACCGCCTCAAAGGACTGACTATCGGTATCACCGGCTCGTCGCTGGCCATTCCGCTGGCGCGCCTCTTTTCCACCGAGCTGCTGCAGATCGATGAATGGCGCGGGCTCTACTTCTTTGAGCTGGGGCTGGCGCTGGTGTCGCTGGCCTGCGTCATCGCCCTGAAGCTGCCGCCGAGCGATCGTAAAAAGGTGTTCGAGAAGAAGGATTTTATTACCTTCTTCCTGCTGGCCCCCGGCATGGCGCTGGTCTGCGCGGTGCTCTCGCTGGGGCGGCTCGAGTGGTGGTTCGAAGCGCCGTGGATCGGCTGGTCGCTGGCCGCGGCGGTGGTGCTGATCGTCGCCGCCATCGCCTTTGAGCATAACCGCAGCAATCCTCTGCTCAATACCAAATGGCTCTCCAGCGGCAGTATCCTGCGCCTGGGTCTGATTATGCTGCTGATCCGCATCGTGCTGGCGGAGCAGAATACCGGGGTGATCGGCTGGCTGCAGTACGTTGGCCTGCAAAACGAACAGATGACCAACCTTGCATGGTCAATTTTCGCCGGCATTCTGTGCGGGATCATCGCCAGCTGCCTGACGCTTAACCCGCAGAAGCTCTACTGGCCGACCGCCACCGCCCTGGCGCTGATCATGGTGGCCTCGCTGCTCGACAGCCAGTCCAACGCCCTCACCCGTCCGGAACAGCTGATGTTCAGCCAGTTTTTGCTTGGCTTCGGCAGCGCCTTCTTTCTGGCGCCGGCGATGCTCGCCGGCATTGGCGGGGTGTTCGCCGATCCGCGCAACCTGGTCAGCTTCTCGGTGCTGTTCGGCATGAGCCAGAACATAGGCGGTCTGCTGGGGTCGGCGATACTCGGCACCTTCCAGACCTGGCGGGAGAAATTTCACTCCAGCCAGCTGGCGGACCAGATCACCACGCTCAACCCGCTGATCGTCGAGCGGCTGCAGCAGTACAGCCAGATGTACCAGAGCCAGATCGGCGACAGCACGCTGCTCAGCGTCCAGGCCACCACCCTGCTGCAAAACGCCGCGACGCTGCAGGCCAATATTCTCGCCTGGAATGACACCTATCTGCTGACGGCGGCGATCTCCGCCGGGACGTTAGTGTGGGTTTTCTGGCGCTTAATTCGCTTACGATTGACCGCCCGTATCGCCTTAAAACGCGCCACCGGCAACAAATAATTATCATCATTTCATCTCTGGAGTCGTTATGAGTCAGCAGGATGCGGCCAAACAACAGGCCAACACCCGGAACAACATTCGCGTGGTTTCCATTTTTACCGCCGCGGCGATAGGCCTCGTCGGCGTACTGGTGATCCTCTATGCCTGGCAACTGCCGCCGTTCACCCGCCATAGCCAGTTTACCGACAACGCCTACGTGCGCGGGCAGACCACCTTTATCAGTCCGCAGGTCAACGGCTACATCACTGCCGTCAACGTCAAGGATTTCGCCATCGTTCAGCCGGGTGAGGTGCTGTTCCAGATAGACGATCGCATCTATAAGCAGCGGGTACACCAGGCCCAGGCCACCCTGGCGATGAAGGAGGCAGCGCTGCGCAACAACCTGCAGCAGCGCAAAAGCGCCGAGGCGACGATCGCCAAAAATGAAGCCGCGCTGCAAAACGCCCGCGCGCAGAATCTGAAAATCCAGGCTGATTTAAAACGGGTGCAGGAACTGACCGCCGATGGCTCGCTGTCGATCCGCGAGCGTGATTCCGCCCGCGCCAGCGCCGCCCAGGGGGCAGCGGATATTGAACAGGCGAAAGCGGCGCTGGAGATGTCGCGCCAGGACCGCGAATCGACCATCGTCAATCGCGATTCACTGGAGGCCGACGTGGCCAGCGCCAAAGCCGCCCTCGAGCTGGCGCAGATCGACCTGCAGAATACGCAGATCATCGCCCCCACCGGCGGCCAGCTGGGGCAGATTTCGGTGCGTCTTGGCGCTTACGTCAGCGCCGGAACCCATCTGACCTCGCTGGTGCCGCCGCAGCACTGGGTGATCGCCAACCTGAAAGAGACCCAGCTGGCCGATGTGCGTATCGGCCAGCCGGTTACCTTCACCGTTGACGCGCTCAACGGCGAGACCTTCCACGGCAAGGTGCAGAGTATCTCCCCGGCGACCGGGGTGGAGTTCAGCGCCATTTCGCCGGACAACGCCACCGGCAACTTCGTCAAGATCGCCCAGCGCATCCCGGTGCGCATCACGGTTAACGAGGGGCAACGCAACAGCGAGCGCCTGCGCCCCGGCATGTCGGTGCAGGTGACCATTGATACCCGCGCGGAGAAGCAGCCATGATCCGCCCGGTCACCCTTGCCATCGTCCTGGCGCTGGTCGGCTGTCAGTCCGCCGATGTGCAGCGCGCCCAGCCGACGCTCGCCATCCCTGCCGCCTGGCGGGCCGACGTTGGCCCTGCCAGCCCGGTGGAAGGCGTATGGTGGCGCAATTTTCATGACAGCGCGCTGAATCAGTATGTCGACCGGGCGCTGCGCTATAACAGCGATGTGCTGATCGCCCGCGAGCGGGTGAATGAGTATCAGGCGCGGGCGTATGCCGCCGACAGCACTCTTTTCCCCTCGCTGGATGCCAGCCTGACCGGCACCCGCGCCCGCGCGCAGTCCGCCGCCACCGGCCTGCCGATCCACAGTACGGTGTATAAAGGCGGCCTGACCGCCAGCTATGATGTCGATATCTGGGGCGCGAACCGCAGCGCGGCCAGCGCCGCCGGGGCCAGCCTCGAGGCGCAGAAAGCCGCTGCCGACGCGGCCAATTTGAGCGTCGCCGCCTCGGTGGCCGTGGGCTACGTGACGCTGCTGTCGCTGGATGAGCAACTGCGGGTCACGCAGCAGACGCTCCAGGCGCGGGAAGACGCCTGGCGCCTGGCCAAACGTCAGTATGAAACCGGGTATACCTCGCGCCTTGAGCTGATGCAGGCGGATTCGGAGCTGCGCTCCACGCGGGCGCAGATCCCGCCGCTGCAGCACCAGATTGCGCAGCAGGAAAACGCCCTCAGCGTGCTGCTGGGGGATAACCCCGGCGCGATAAAACGCGGCGAATTCGCCGGGCTCACCCCGCTGCGTCTGCCCTCGCAGCTGCCGTCCACCTTGCTCAACCGCCGCCCGGATATCGTACAGGCCCAGCGTCAGCTGGTCGCCGCCGATGCCACCCTGGCCTCGTCCCAGGCGCAGCTGCTGCCGTCTATCAACCTGACCGCCACCGGCAGCCTGCAGGACCGGACGCTGCCGGATCTGCTGGACAACCCGCTGCGACTCTGGAGCATTGGCGGTAGCATCCTGGCGCCGCTGCTTAACCGCCAGGCGTTAAATGCCCAGGTGGATGTCTCGATGGCCCAGCGCAACCAGGCGCTGTACAGCTATGAGAACACGGTGCGCGGCGCGTTCAAAGAGGTCAATGACAGCCTGGACGCCATTAGCCGCTACGGCGAACAGCTGACCGAACTGCAGGGGCAGGAGGCGGTGGCGGAAGAAACATTGCGCATTGCGCAGAACCGCTACCGTAACGGCTACTCTTCGTATCTGGATGTGCTTGATGCCCAGCGAACGCTGTTCTCCACCCAGCTTAGCGTGGTACAGGTGAAGAATAACCTGCTGCTGGCGCAGATCGATCTATACCGGGCGCTGGGAGGCGGCTGGTCTGACTCATCAGGGAGCTAAAGGGGGAAGCGTCATATGCAACAACAGTGGTCTGCAGTAGACAATTATTTGATTGAGGCCTTAATTCCCAGCGATCCTGTGCTCGATCGGGTACTGGAAAACAACCATCGTGCCGGGCTCCCGGCACACGATGTCGCCGCCAATCAGGGTCAGTTTCTCGCCCTGCTGGTACGGCTTACCCAGGCTAAGCGGATCCTGGAGATCGGCACCCTCGGCGGCTATAGCACCATCTGGATGGCGCGCGAGCTTCCTGCCGACGGCCAACTCCTCACCCTGGAGGCCGACGCGCATCATGCCCGGGTGGCGCGGGAGAATCTGCAGCTGGCGGGGGTTGACCAGCGGGTCACGCTGCGGGAGGGGCCTGCGCTACGGTCCCTGGAGGCGCTTGGCGAATGTCCCGCTTTCGACCTGATCTTCATCGATGCCGATAAGCCGAATAATCCCCATTATCTGCGCTGGGCGCTGCGTTATTCCCGCCCGGGAACCTTAATTATTGGCGATAACGTGGTACGCGACGGCGAAGTGGTCAACCCACAGAGCGCCGACGAGCGCGTTCAGGGCGTGCGTCAGTTCATTGAGATGATGGGCGCCGAGCCACGGTTGACGGCAACGGCGCTGCAAACCGTGGGCACGAAAGGCTGGGACGGCTTTACCCTGGCGTGGGTCAACGCTTAAGCGTGGACGCCTGGCCCGTCGCCCCGGTAAGCGCAGCGCCACCGGGGACAACCGGCCAGGTTACGGCGTAATCTGCTCCATCGCCTGCAGCACGCGTTTGTCCGAGATGGGGTACGGGGTCCCCAGCTGCTGGGCGAAGAAGCTCACCCGCAGTTCCTCGATCATCCAGCGGATCTCCCGGACATCGTCGTCCTCACGGCGGTTCGGCGGCAGCTTATTCAGCCACTGCTGCCACGCCTGCTGCACGCTCTCGATTTTCAGCATCTGCGCGCGGTCGCGGTGCGGATCGATAGCCATCTTCTCCAGACGCTTTTCAATCGCCTGCAGATAGCGCAGCGTATCGCCAAGACGACGGAAGCCATTGCCGGTGACAAAGCCGCGGTAAACCAGCCCCGCCATCTGCGCTTTGATGTCCGACAGCCCCAGCGCCATGGTCATATCCACCCGGCCTTTCAGCCGTTTGTTGATATTGAACACCGCGGTGAGGATCTGCTCGACCTGTTTGGCGATCTCCACGACCGTCTCGTTGAGCTCGGCGCGAACTTTATCATGCAGCTGGCTAAAGCCCTCTTCCGTCCACACCGGCCCGCCCGCCTCGTCGATAAGCTTATCAACGCCGCAGGAGATGCAGTCGTCAATCAGATCCAGCACTTTGCCGTACGGGTTAAAATAGAGCCCGAGCTTGGCTTTGTTCGGCAGCTTCTCGTGCAGATACTTAATCGGCGACGGAATGTTAAGCAGCAGCAGGCGACGCAGACCGCGCCACATGGCCTGCTGCTGTTCCTGTGGATTATCAAACAGCTTGATGGCCACGCTGTCGCGCTCGTCCACCAGCGCCGGCCAGGCTTTTACCTTATAGTTGCCGCGCTTCTGTTCGTAACTCTCCGCCAGGGTGCCAAAGCTCCAGATATGCAGCCCGCTCTGCTCGATGCCGTCATCAGCGACCGCCGACAGCGTCTCCTGAACTTTGCCCTTCAGCGCCTCTTTCAGCGCCTGCAGCGAGCGCCCTTCCTGCAGCTTCTTGTTTTTATCATCCACCACCCGGAAAGTGATTTTCAGGTGATCGGGCACCTGATCCCACTGCCAGGCTTCGCGGTCGATGGTCACGCCGGTCATCCGCCGCAGTTCGCGCTCGAGGGAGTCGAGCAGCGGCAGCTCCAGCGGCGTCGCCCGGCCAAGAAACGCTTCCGCATAGTTGGGCGCCGGGACGAAATTGCGCCGCACCGGCTTCGGCAGCGATTTTATCAGGGCGATAATCAGCTCCCGGCGCAGACCCGGGATCTGCCATTCAAACCCGGCCTCCTCCACCTGATTAAGCAGCGGCAGCGGAATATGCACCGTCACGCCGTCGGCGTCGGCGCCCGGCTCGAACTGATAGGTCAGACGCAGCTTCAGATTGCCCTGGTGCCAGAAGTTCGGATAGTCCAGTTTGCTGACCTGCTCCGCCCCTTCCTTAATCAGCATGCTCTTCTCAAAGTTGAGCAGATCCGGGGTGTCGCGGCTGGCCTGCTTCCACCAGGCGTCAAAATGCCGGGCGGAGATGACGTCGTGGCTGATGCGCTGGTCGTAGAATTCGAACAGGGTCTCGTCATCCACCAGAATGTCGCGGCGGCGCGACTTATGCTCCAGCTCTTCGATTTCCGCCCGCAGCTTCAGGTTCTCCCGGAAGAAGGCGTGGCGCGTTTGCCAGTCGCCCTCCACCAGCGCGTGGCGGATAAACAGCTCGCGGCACAGCGCCGGATCGATCTGGCTGTAGTTGACCTTACGTGCGCCAACGATCGGCAGGCCATAGACGGTGACCTTTTCCGTCGCCATCACCGCGCCCTGCGCCCGCTCCCAGTGCGGCTCACTGTATGAGCGTTTGATCAGGTGCTGCGCGACCGGCTCCACCCACTCCGGCTCAATGCGAGCGGCAATGCGGCCCCACAGCCGGCTGGTTTCCACCAGTTCCGCCACCATCGTCCACTTCGGCGGCTTTTTAAACAGACCGGACCCCGGGAAGATGGAGAAGCGGGCGTTACGCGCGCCGGTAAACTCCTGTTTATCGGCATCCTTCATGCCGATGTGCGACAGCAGACCGGTCAGCAGCGCAGTATGGATCTCGCGGTATTCCGCCGGTTCGCTGTTGATCGGCAGGCCAAGCTCTTTCACCACCTGACGCAGCTGGGTGTAGATATCCTGCCACTCGCGCACGCGCAGATAGTTCAGAAAATCGACCCGGCACTGGCGGCGGAACTGATTCGACGACAGCGCCTTCTGCTGCTCGCCGAGGTAGTTCCACAGATTGACGAAGGCGAGGAAATCAGACTCTTTATCGTGAAAGCGGCGGTGCTTCTCGTCGGAGGCCTGCTGCTTATCCATCGGCCGCTCGCGCGGATCCTGAATCGACAGCGCGGAGGTGATGATCATCGCTTCCCGCACGCAGCCGTGCTTCTGGGCCTCCAGCACCATCCGCGCCAGGCGCGGGTCCACCGGCAGCTGGCTGAGCTGGCGGCCCATCGGCGTTAGCTTATAGGCGGTGGCCTGCTCATCGGTGGTGATCGCGCCCAGCTCTTCCAGCAGGCGCACGCCGTCCTGAATGTTGCGCTTATCCGGCGCTTCAACGAACGGGAAGGCGGCGATATCGCCTAAGCCCAGGGCGGTCATCTGCAGGATGACCGACGCCAGGTTGGTGCGCAGAATTTCCGGGTCGGTAAATTCCGGGCGCGACAGGAAATCGTCTTCTGAATAAAGACGAATACAGATCCCTTCCGAGACGCGGCCGCAGCGGCCTTTACGCTGGTTGGCGGAGGCCTGGGAAACCGGCTCGATCGGCAGGCGCTGCACCTTGGTGCGGTAGCTGTAGCGGCTGATACGCGCGGTACCGGGATCGATAACGTACTTGATGCCCGGCACGGTCAGCGAGGTTTCCGCCACGTTGGTCGCCAGCACGATGCGCCGTCCGCTGTGCGGCTGGAAGACGCGGTTCTGCTCGCTGTTGGACAAGCGAGCGTACAGCGGCAGCACCTCGGTATGGCGCAGATCCAGCTTATTCAGCGCATCGGCGGTATCGCGAATCTCCCGCTCGCCGCTCATAAAGATCAGAATATCCCCTGGCCCTTCGCGCCCCAGCTCGTCGACGGCATCAAAGATCGCCTGCAGCTGATCGCGCTCGGTATCGTCCGCCTCTTCCACTATCGGCCGGTAGCGCACTTCCACCGGGTAAGTCCGCCCGGAGACTTCGATAATCGGCGCATTATTGAAATGCTTTGAGAAACGTTCCGGGTCGATGGTCGCCGAGGTGATGATGATTTTCAGGTCAGGACGGCGCGGCAGCAGCTCTTTCAGGTAGCCGAGCAGGAAGTCGATGTTCAGGCTGCGCTCGTGCGCTTCATCGATAATGATGGTGTCATACTGCATCAGCAGGCGATCCTGCTGGATCTCCGCCAGCAGAATACCGTCGGTCATCAGCTTGACCATGGTGTTGTCGCTGACGTGATCGCTAAAGCGGACCTTATAGCCGATACAACCGCCCGGCTCCGTTTGCAGCTCCTCGGCGATACGGTTGGCGACGGTTCGCGCGGCCAGACGACGCGGCTGGGTATGGCCGATCAGCCCTTTCAGCCCGCGGCCCAGCTCCATGCAGATTTTTGGCAGCTGGGTGGTTTTACCCGAACCGGTCTCCCCGGCGACAATCACCACCTGGTGATCGCGTACCGCCTCGAGAATTTCTTGTTTTTTCTGGCTAACCGGCAGGTTTTCCGGATAGGTGATGGCCGGTCGCGCCGCTTCGCGCAGCAGGACTTTACCGGCTGCCTGGCTTATCTCCTGCGCCATCTCCTGGAGGATGGCCTGTTGCGATTCAGGATTTTTAACCTTCTTCACGCCGTGCAGACGGCGGGCAAAGCGCGTTTTGTCGCGCAGCATCAGGCCGTCGAGCTGTTGATAAAGCTGGGGGAAGGTGATTTTTTGTTGTTCTGTCATAGCGTTATCGGGCAGAGCTCTGCCGGGAAAATCTCTTTTGAAGTATTGCCTTAGAGTACCACATCTGTGTCATCCGTGCCTTGTTCAAAAAATCTGAACATAGGATTCGATATATTGCGCTATCTCTGTGGCGCGATTGTGAATACAGTGTCATCAAGCACCAGGGCACTGACCCGTCAATCACATTAAAAAAGGAAACACCCATGAGCAAAGTATTAGTTCTGAAATCCAGTATTCTGGCAGGGTACTCACAATCTGGTCAGCTTTCCGACTATTTTGTTGAACAATGGCAGGAAAAACACCCGGGCGACGAGATCACCGTGCGTGACCTGGCCGCTAATCCGATCCCGGTTCTGGATGGTGAACTGGTTGGCGCCCTGCGTCCGAGCGACGCGCCGCTGACGCCGCGTCAGCAGGAAGCGCTGGCCCTTTCCGACGAGCTGATCGCCGAACTGAAAGGCAATGATGTGATTGTTATCGCTGCGCCGATGTACAACTTCAACATTCCGACGCAGTTGAAAAACTATTTTGACCTGGTGGCTCGCGCCGGCGTGACCTTCCGCTACACCGAGAAAGGGCCGGAAGGTCTGGTGACCGGTAAACGCGCGGTCGTCGTGACCAGCCGCGGCGGTATCCATAAAGATACCCCGACCGACCTGGTCACCCCGTACCTGTCCACCTTCCTCGGCTTTATCGGCATCACCGACGTGAACTTCGTGTTCGCCGAAGGTATCGCTTACGGCCCGGAAGTCGCGGCCAAAGCGCAGTCTGACGCAAAAGCGGCCATCGACAGCGTGGTTGCAGCCTAATATTTCACTCCTCTCGCTTCCTGCGGGAGGAGTGTTTTACTTTTTCTCGTAGCGCAAATACCCCACCACGCCTCCGCCGCCATCGTTTGGATGATTCACCCCGTCGTTGACCTCCACGCAGGAAAAATCGAAAGGCGAAACGCCGTCAATGCAGGCCACATTCACACCATACTCCTGTGGGTTTGAACGCCGTTGATGAAAGGTGTAGATCCCGCATACCGAGCAGAAAAAGTGCACGGCTTCCCCTGTATTAAAGCGATACTCGGTGAGCTTATCCCTTCCGCGTACCACCTCTATGCCTGAACGCGGCGAAGAGACCGCGACCGCCCCGCGCATTCGACAATATGAGCAGTTACAGCGCCGAGCGGTATTGAAGCCGTCGCTGAGTTCAACGGTAAACGCCACCGCACCGCAGTGACAGTGAGCGGATAATTTCTCTGCCATATATTTCCCCCTCAGGTTGAGGATTTTGGCCGCAGGTTTTCATCAAACTCCAGCCGCTTACGCCCCTCTTCCACTTCCCGTAATGGCTCAACCTGATGCAGCGTCTGCTTACAGCGTTCCACCAGCACCTGGTATTCACGGGTGCCATGCTTTTTCCACGCCAGCTCCTGTTCGCTCAGGACGCGAATCGCTTTTGCCGGGCTGCCGATGATCAGATGGTTGGCGGGCATCTCAGCGTTGGCTTTGACAAAGGCCGAGGCGCCGACAATGCTGTTTTCGCCGATGGTCGCCCCGTCGATAATCACCGCGCTCATCCCCACCAGCGCGTTGCGGCCAATCACGCAGCCGTGCAGAATAGCGCCGTGGCCGATATGTCCGTCCTCTTCCACCACCGTATCCTGGCCGGGGAAGCCGTGCATCACGCAGTTGTCCTGAATATTGGCCCCGTCTTTGACCACGATGCGGCCAAAATCGCCGCGCAGGCTGGCGTTGGGCCCAACATAGACCCCTTTGCCGAGGATCACGTCGCCAATCAACACCGCGGTCGGGTGGACGTAACTCTCCTCCGGCACCACCGGGGTCAGTCCATCAATCTGATAAATCGGCATGCAACCTCCTTATGCGCCCGGCAAACCGCCAAAGCGCTGATAATAGAGCGGGCCCGGCGCGGGAAGCTCGCCGACCGAGCTTTCACCTTTCTCGCTGACGAACGCCAGCGCGCCGGGACTCACCCGTTGGTAAATATTGATACACAGCTGGCGGGCGGTTTGCCCCGCCCAGTGCGCCGGCAGCAGCTCTTCCGGCAGCAGCGGATCTTTGAGCACCACCCGGCGATAGAAATGAATCAGCAGGAGCTGGATCTGAAAGCTGCGTTCCGGCGTTAACTCCGCGGGGTCGCAGTCGCGCAGCAGCGGCAGTAACGGCCGGAATAACGAGATAAAAGCCTCATACATCTCGTTTTGTTCGGTGAGATGCCAGCACTCCTCCACCCGGCTGCGCAGCGCCGCCCGGGAGAGCGCCAGCGGCGAGTGAGCTTCAAAACAGATGACGTTTTCGGCGCCCCCCGCTTCATGGAGCAGCGACTGGACATCCGCCAGCTTTTGCGACGGCGAGGCTAACAGGCTCGGCGCCAGCGCGCCAAACCCCTGCCACAGCAGCTGCTTTTTGACGTCGGCCAGCACGTTTTTCTCCAGGCCTTCCGAAAGCAGCAGCAGCCAGGTGCCGTCCCATTCCGCAGCGTTCGCGCGATAAATTTTATGTTCCGCGCGTCGGGTCAGGCGCAGCCCTTTGTCGCTCAGACGATAGAAGCTGCGGCGGCCGATACGGACGACATCGAGCCACTCCTCTTTATTGAGGCGAAACAGCGCGGTGCGGACGAAACGCTCGCCGAAGCCTAATCCTTCCAGCAGCGCCGCGACGCTGCCCAGCCACACTTCCCCACCGCGTTGTAATAAGGCGTCGCCATACAGCGAGGCGATTAATGACGTGCCGCTGATCGGCGTCGCCGTCACCGCTTGTTGAATAAAGGCGTCGAGTTTACTCATCTGATTCATTCTGTTGTTATATTTTTCCTTTATGAATCATAGCACAGGAAATTCCCGGCCTACGGCGTAAAGGCCTCAGCCGGGTTATCTGGGAGAGAATTAACCGCTGACCACCGCTTTACGCAGGTCGAATACGCGACAGGCTTTGCCTTCAGAGCGCGGAATGCTGCCGCAGTTGACGATGGTGATATCGGTGGAGATCCCGACCATCGACTTAATGCGGTGGCGCAGCTGGTGACAAATCTGGCAGCGCTGCTCGTGACTCAGGGCCAGCCCGCTCTCTTTCAGCTCCACGCGCACCGCCAGCGAATCGAGATGGCCGCGGCGATTCACCTCCAGCTGGTAGTGCGGCGCCAGGTGTTCAAACTTAAGGATCTCTTCTTCCAGCTGCGACGGGAAGACGTTAACCCCGCGGATGATCAGCATATCGTCGCTGCGTCCGCTGATGCGGTCCATACGGCGCATGGTGCGCGCGGTGCCCGGCAGCAGGCGCGTCAGATCGCGGGTACGATAGCGGATCACCGGCAGCGCCTCTTTAGTCAGCGTGGTGAACAGCAGTTCGCCGTGTTCGCCATCGGCCAGCGGCGTGCCGTCGTCCGGGTTAACGATTTCCGGGAAGAAGTGGTCTTCCCAGATGGTCGGGCCGTCAACGGTTTCCAGACACTCCATCGCCACCCCCGGGCCCATCACCTCTGACAGACCGTAAATATCCAGGGCGGTGATCCCCAGCCGGCGCTCGATCTCCGCGCGCATCGCCAGGGTCCACGGCTCGGCGCCAAAGACGCCGACGCGTAATGAACAGCCGCGGGCATCGCCGGCCATCTGGCGCTCCAGCTCTTCAATCAGATTCAGACAGTATGAGGGCGTCACCATGATCATATCCGGCTGGAAATCGCGGATCAGCTGCGCCTGTTTTTCGGTCTGTCCGCCGGACATCGGGATCACCGTCGCGCCTAAGCGTTCCGCGCCGTAGTGCGCGCCAAGGCCGCCGGTAAACAGGCCGTAGCCGTAGGCGACGTGAATTTTATCTTTCGCCGTGCCGCCGGCGGCGCGCAGCGAACGGGCGACGATATTGGCCCAGTTATCAATATCGTTTTGCGTATAACCCACCACCGTCGGTTTGCCGGTGGTGCCGGATGAGGCATGAATGCGCACCACCTGCTCCATCGGCACCGCGAAGGTATCGAAGGGATAGTTGTCGCGCAGATCCTGTTTGGTGGTGCACGGGAATTTGGTCAGGTCGCTCAGTTCGCGGAAGTCGTCAGGGTGCACGCCTGCGGCGTCGAATTTACGACGATACATTGGCACATTGTTATACGCATGATTCAGCGTCCACTTCAGACGCTGGGTTTGCAGGGCCTGCAGCTCATCACGCGAGGCGGTTTCAATCGGATCTAATTTTGTAGTAGTTATCATTGTAGGGTACTCGCAGGTAAATTAGCTCACACTCGCTCGAGGATCATGGCGATGCCCTGACCCACGCCAATACACATCGTACACAACGCATAGCGCCCGCCGCGGCGCTGCAGCTCAAGGCTGGCGCTCAGCGCCAGACGCGCGCCGCTCATGCCCAGCGGATGGCCTAAAGCGATGGCGCCGCCGTTGGGATTCACATGCGCCGCATCGTCCGGCACGCCGAGCTGTCTGAGCACCCCCAGCGCCTGGGCGGCGAAGGCCTCATTCAGCTCAATCAGATCCATATCGTTAATATTGAGCCCCGCCCGCTCCAGCACTTTACGCACCGCCGGTACCGGCCCCAGCCCCATCAGGCGCGGCTCGACGCCCGCCGTCGCCATCGCCACGATCCGCGCCCGCGGCGTGAGCCCCTGGCTAGCGGCCTGCTGTTCGCTGGCGATGATCAGCGCCGCGGCGCCGTCGTTGACGCCGGAAGCATTGCCCGCGGTAATGACGCCGCCTTGACGGAACGGCGCTTTCAGTTGCGCCAGCTGCTCAAGCGTGGTTTCCGGTCGCGGATGCTCGTCCTCGCGCACGTCGCTAAGCGCCCCTTTCCGGCCGACAACCTGCACCGGCACGATCTCCTGCGCCAGAATGCCGTCGCGCTGGGCCTGCGCCGTGCGCTGCTGGCTGCGCCAGGCGAAAGCATCCTGATCGGCGCGGCTGATATTTAACAATTCGGCTACATTCTCGGCGGTTTCCGGCATGCTGTCAGTTCCGAAGTGTTGCGCCATGAGCGGGTTCACAAAACGCCAGCCAATGGTGGTGTCGAACAGCTCCGCCTGACGCTGATACGGCGCGCTGGCCTTCCCCATCACAAACGGCGCGCGCGACATCGACTCCACGCCGCCGGCGATCAGCAGATCGGCATCGCCGGCTTTGATCGCCCGGGCGGCAAAACCGACGGCGTCCAGCCCGGAGCCGCACAGGCGGTTGAGGGTGGTACCCGGCACGGTGTGCGGGTAGCCGGCCAGCAGCGTCGCCATATGCGCCACATTGCGGTTATCTTCGCCCGCCTGATTCGCGCAGCCGTAAATCACATCATCGATCGCGGTCGGGTCAAGCCTGGGGTTGCGGCTCAGCAGCGCACGCAGCGGGATCGCCGCCAGGTCGTCGGCGCGCACGCTGGCCAGCGCGCCGCCGTAGCGGCCAATCGGCGTGCGGATCCCGTCACAAATAAAGGCCTCGCGCATTACACTTCTCCTGTGATTGTGCCGCCGATGCGGTGCGATTTGCCGCGAAACAGGGCCACAATTTTTTGCTGTTGATTAACAATTTCAATGTCGTAGACCCCGGTCAGCTTGCCCTGCTGTTTGACTCTGGCGGTGGCGACCAGCCGGTCGCCGGCAAACGCCGGGCGGAGAAAATCAATGCTGGCCGCCGAAGCCACCGCCGCCAGCCCCTGGCTGTTACAGGCGTAGGCGAAAGCGGTATCGGCAAGGGTAAATAGCTGACCGCCGTGGCAGGTTTGATGGCCGTTAAGCATGTCCGGCGAGACGGTCATGGTCATCTGCGCAAAACCGTCGTCCATTTCGATGAGTTCGATCCCCATCGTTCTGGCGCAGGTATCTTTTTCATACATCGCGCGCGCGTTGCGCCAGGCGTCATTGCTCATGATGCTTCTCCATCAGCGCCTTCTGGCGCAACAGGGAGCCGGGGCGATAGCGCTCCTCGCCATAATGGTGGTGCAGGTTCTCCAGCAGGCGCAGCACGCGGCGCCAGCCGAGGCTGTCCCCCCACGCCAGCGGGCCCTGCGGGTAATTGACGCCCAGACGCATGGCGGTATCGATATCCTGTGCGCTGGCCACCCCTTTCTGTAGTGCATCCAGCGCTTCGTTAATCAGCATCGCCACCGTGCGCCACACCAGCAGGCCGGGATAATCGGCGATACGCAGCACGTTCTTGCCCTGCTGCTGGAAGTAGTGCACCGCTTTGTCCGTCGCCGCCGGCGCGTTGGTCGCCGCTGCGGCCAGCACCACCGTATCGCTGGCGCACAGGTCATACACCACCACCGGACGGCGATGCTTAACGCTCAGCGCCAGGGCAGTCTCGCCTTCGGTCTCCAGCAACAGCAGCTCGTCCAGCTCGGTGACACTGTCACTTATAGTGATGACGGAGTGAGCGCCATGGGCAACCGGCGGCAGCGCCGCCGCCGTCCTGACTTCCGCAGGCCAGCGATAGACGCCATGGCCGCTCTTTTTGCCCAGCCGCCCGGCCAGCGCCAGCTCTTGCTGGAGGAGCGATGGCAGGTAACGGCGGTCCTGCCAGAAAGCGTTAAATACCGAGCAGGTCACGGCGAAGTTGACGTCCTGGCCAATCAGGTCCGTCAGCGCCAGGGGCCCCATCGGGAAACCGCCGCCGTCACGCAAAGCGGCATCGATAACCTCCGGGGCGGCCACCTGCTCCTCCAGCGCCCGCCAGGCTTCGGCGTAGAATGGACGCGCCACGCGGTTAACGATAAAGCCGGGCGTCGAGCGGCAGCGCACCGGCCGTTTCCCCCAGCCGCTCACGCACTGGCACAGCTGCTCCACCACTTCCGCAGACGTCGCCAGGCCGCTGACGACCTCCACCAGTTTCATGACCGGCGCCGGATTAAAGAAGTGCAGCCCGGCGACGCGTTCGGGATGCTTGACCCCGGCGGCGATGGCGGTAATCGAAATCGACGAGGTATTGCTGGTCAGCAACGTTGACGGCGCGCAGATCGTCGCCAGCTGCGCGAACATCGCCGTTTTTACCTCCAGGCGTTCAGAGGCCGCTTCGATCACTAAATCTGCGTCGGCCAGCGCGGCTAAATCGTGGGCCGGATGCAGGCGTGCCAGCAGCGCGTCGGCCTGCTCTGACGCCAGTTTGCCGCGCTCGACCCGTGAGGCGAGCCGCCTGGCAATACCCTTGATCGCCCGGGCGATGGCCTGATGATCGATGTCGTAAATCAGCACCGGATGCCCGGCGGCAGCCGCCACTTCGGCGATGCCGGCCCCCATGGTGCCGCTGCCGATCACCGCCACGTTGGCTATGGATGTCGTCATCATCTATTTCCCGCTGAACTGTGGTGGCCGTTTGGCCAGAAACGCGCTGACCCCTTCGCGGTAATCATCGCTGCGCCCGGCGAGGCGCTGATAATCGCGCTCCAGGTCCAGCTGCGCGTCGAGACCGTTGGTTTCCGCCGCCAGCAGCGCCTTTTTAATCAGCCCAAGACCCAACGTCGGCTGAGCCGCCAGATGGCGCGCCAGCTGCAGACTGGTGTCCGCCAGTTCGGCATCATCCACCAGCTGCCAGATCATCCCCCACTGCGCGGCCTGTTCCGCGCTGAGGCTATCGCCCAGCAGCGCCAGCCCCATGGCGCGCGCGCGGCCGGCCACCCGCGGCAGGAACCAGCTGCCGCCGCAGTCCGGCACCAGCCCGAGCTTGCTGAAGGCCATCACAAACTTGGCCGAACGCGCGGCCAGCACGATATCGCAGCCCAGCGCCAGGGTGGCCCCTGCGCCAGCGGCTACGCCGTTGACCGCGCAAATCACCGGTTTCGGCAGCGCCGCCAGACGACGCACTAACGGGTTGTAAAAGCGTTCCACCGACAGGCCGAGATCCGGCGGCGGGCCACTGGGGTCGACGTTGCGGTCGTTCAAATCCTGGCCGGCGCAAAAGCCGCGGCCGGCGCCGGTGATCAGCAGGCAACGCACGCCGTTGTCGCGCTCGGCCTGCTTCAGGCATTCCGCCAGCTGTTGATGCATCAGGTCGTTAAAACTGTTGAGGCGGTCCGGGCGATTGAGGGTAATGGTCATGACGCCCTGTTCCACTGCGCTGAGAATGAAAGCTTCCACGATTAGCGTCCTTTAAAGTCCGGGGTACGTTTTTGTAAGAAGGCGTCGATGCCTTCGCGGCGGTCTTCGGTGGCGCTCAGCAGGGTGAACAGCTGGCGCTCCTGCTGGAGACCGGCCTGCAGGCTCACCTCCTGCGACAGGCGCAGCGACTGTTTCGCCGCCCGGAGCGCCAGCGGCGCGTGGCGGGCGATGGTGGTCGCCAGTTGCAGGGCATATTCATCGGTTAACGCCGCCGGATGGATATCGCTTACCAGTCCGGCCTGCTGCGCCTGACGGCCGTCAATACTCTCGCCGCTCAGCACCATCCGGCTGGCCAGCGCCTTGCCAACGCTGCGGATCAGCCGCTGGGTGCCGCCAGCGCCCGGCATGATGCCGAGGGTAATTTCCGGCAGGCCAAAGCGGGCGTTGTCCCCGGCGACAATCAGGTCGCACAGCAGGGCCAGCTCGCAGCCCGCGCCGAGGGCGTAACCGTTGACCGAGGCGATCAGCGGTTTGGGGAAGGCATCGATACGCGCCCACAGCCGCGGGCGGATATCATCCAGAGTCGCCGGGAGATCTTTCTCCGCCATCTCGTTCAGGTCGGCTCCGGCGGCAAAGAAGCGCGGATTGCCGCTGATGACGCAGACGCTGACGTTGTCATCAGCGGCCGCAGCCTCCAGCGCCTCGGCAATCCGGGTTAATAAGGCATTGTTCAGCGCGTTGCGGGCCTGCGGACGGTTGAGCGTCAGCTGCAGCACCCGGCCATGGCGGTGGATCATCAGCTCGCTCATGCCATCCCCCGCGCGTCAAAGTCGACCACCACGTCGCCGCTGGTGGGCAGCGCCTGGCAGCTCAGCACGTAACCCGCCGCCAGCTCATCCGCTTCGAGGCAATAGTTGGCGGCCATCGCCACTTCGCCGCGCAGCACTTTGCATTTACAGGTGGCGCACACCCCGCCCTTGCAGGCAAACGGCAGGTCTGCCCCCTGGCGCAATGCGGCATCCAGAATGCTGTCGTCTTCGGCGCTGAGGGCGATCAGCCGATCGCGCCCGTCCTGGCGGATGGTTACCGTGCGCCCTTCCGCCTGCACCCCGGCGGCGCGCTTAACGCTGCCGCCCGGCGTATTGAAGCGTTCGAGATGAATGGCGTGCTCCGGCACGCCGAGCTCGCGCAGGGTCGTTTCCGCCTCATCCATCATCGTCGCCGGGCCGCAGATAAAGGCCTCGTCGAAACGGCTGAAATCCAGCAGATGGTCCGCGAGCTGGCGCAGTTTGTCGCCATCGATGCGCCCCTGCAGCAGATCGCTGTCCATCGACTCCTGGCTGAACAGATGCACCACCTGCAGGCGCTGCGGATAGCGGTCTTTTAAATCGGCCAGCGCCTGGCGGAACATCATGCTGTGGCTGCTGCGGTTGCCGTAGATCAGCGTGAAGCGGCTGTGCGGCTCGGTGGCCAGGGTGGCGCTAACGATCGCCATCATCGGCGTGATCCCGGAGCCGGCGGCGATCGCCAGATAGTCGCCCTGCCGTTCAGCCTGCGGCTGATAGCCGAAATGCCCCTGCGGCACCATTACCTCCAGCTCCATCCCCTGCTGGATAGCGTGCTGGGCGAAGCGCGAGAAGCGCCCGCCGTCGATGGCTTTGACCGCGACGCTGATCTCTCCCGGCGTAGGGCTGCGGCAGATGGAGTAACAGCGGCGCAGCTCTTCACCGCCCAGTCGGGCTTTCAGCGTCAGATGTTGGCCCGGACGAAAGCAGTACTCCGCCTGCAGGGCTTGCGGAATCGCAAACGTAATGGTCACCGCATCGCGGGTTTCCGGCTCGACTCTCGCGACCTTAAGCGCATGGAACGTCGTCATGGCAACCTCAAATACATTTAAAGTAATCAAAGGGTTCCCGGCAGCTGTCGCAGCGATAGAGCGCTTTGCAGGCCGTGGAACCGAATTCGCTAATCAGCGAGGTGCGGGTGCTGCCGCAGCGCGGACAACTCACCTCGGCGGGCATTTCCGCGTGGCAGGCGTGCCCCTGCGGCGGGCTGATGCCGTACTGGCGCAGGCGCTCGCGGGCCTCCTGGCTCATCCAGTCGGTGGTCCACGGCGGGTCCAGCTGCAGGACGATGTGGACCGGCAGATAACCATGCTCGCTCATCACCGCGCGGATCTCGCTCAGCAGATGCTCCGTCGCCGGGCACCCTGAATAAGTCGGGGTAAAGCCAATCACCCAGCCGTCGCCGTGGCGCGCGACGCTGCGCACCATGCCGAGGTCGGTGATGGTGAGTACCGGCACTTCCGGGTCCGGGATCGCGCTTAACACTCCCCAGATGGCGCGCACCTCGGCGGGAGCGATGTCATCTAAACGTTGCATCGTCCCCTCCCTTACCACTGCAGGCCGGGATGGGAACGCTGCAGATATTGCATCTCCGCCAGCAGCGGGCCGAGATGTTCACTGTGCAGCCCCTGTTTGCCGCCGCTGCGAAAGGCCGCTTCCTGCGGGACCGGTAAGCCTGAGTCAAGCAGCGCGGTATGCACGGTGCTTTGCCATTCGGCCTGAAGCTCGCGCGGATCAACCGCAATGCCCTCCCCGGCCAGGCTGAGCTCCAGGTCATCGGCAAGGAACAGTTCGCCGGTGAAGCGCCACAGATTGTCGACCGCCTGCTGCATTTTGCGATTTGAAACCTCGGTGCCGTGACCAAGACGCTCCAGCCAGCCGCGGCTGAAGCGCTGGTGGTAGCGCACCTCTTTCAGCCCTTTGGCGGCAATGGCCGCCAGCTGCGCGTCACGGCTGTTCACCAGCCGGCTGTACAGGGCGACGTGCCAGACGTCGATAAAGAACTGGCGGGCGATGGTGTCGGCAAAATTGCCGTTCGGCTGCTCCACCAGCAGCAGGTTGCTGAACTGGCGCTCATCGCGGCCAAAGGCCAGGGTATCTTCATCGCCGCAGCCGTTAAGCTCGGCGGCATAGCTCAAAAAGTTGCGCGCCTGGCCAAGCAGATCGAGGCCGATATTGGCCAATGCGAGATCGATCTCCAGCTCCGGGGCATGGCCGCACCAGGCGCCTAAGCGCTGGGCCAGCACCAGGCCGTTGTCGCCAAGACGCAGAGCGTAGGTGGCTACAGGATTGGGGTTATTCATCGCCGCCTCACATGTGTTCCATGCCGTCCGGCACGGTATAGAAGGTCGGATGACGGTAGACTTTGCTTTCCGCCGGGTCGAAGAATTCGCCGCGCGCTTCCGGCTGCGAGGCGACGATTTCGCTGGCCTTCACCACCCAAATGGAGCAGCCTTCGCTGCGGCGGGTGTAGGCGTCGCGGGCGTTCTCCAGCGCCATTTGATCGTCGGCGGCATGCAGGCTGCCGACGTGACGATGGGAAAGCCCCTGTTTGCTGCGAACGAACACTTCATATAACGGCCAGTAAACTTTGCTCATGTTGTCTCTCCTTATGCCGCGCTGCGGGCCTGCAGTTTTTGCGCATGGGCCAGCGCGGCTTCGCGAACCCACTCGCCCTCTTCCCAGGCCTTACGCTTGGTGGCCAGCCGCTCGTGGTTGCACACGCCACGGCCGCTAATCACCTCGTTAAACTCCTGCCAGTCGATTTCGCCGAAGCGGTAGTGGCCGCTGGCTTCATCAAAGTGCAACTCCGGGTCCGGGACGGTCATGCCGAGGATCTCCACCTGCGGCACGGTGTTGTCGACGAAGCGTTGACGCAGCTCGTCGTTGGAGTGCAGTTTGATTTTCCACGCCATGCTGCGGGCGCTGTTCGGCGAGTTGTCGTCGTTGGGGCCAAACATCATCAGCGCCGGCCACCAGAAGCGGTTAATGGCGTCCTGCAGCATCTGCCGCTGGGCGTCATTACCCTGCGCCAGCGCCATGCAGGCTTCGAATCCCTGGCGCTGGTGAAAGCTCTCTTCTTTGCAGATTTTGACCATCGCCCGGGCATAGGGGCCGTAGGACGTCCGGCACAGCGCCACCTGGTTGACGATGGCCGCGCCATCGACCAGCCAGCCGATCACGCCGATATCGGCCCAGCTCAGCGTCGGGTAGTTAAAAATGGAGGAGTATTTCATCTGCCCGTCGAGCATCTTCTGATACAGATCTTCCCGCGCGCAGCCGAGGGTTTCCGCGGCGCTATAGAGATACAGCCCGTGGCCGGCCTCATCCTGCACTTTAGCCAGCAGGATCGCTTTGCGGCGCAGAGTGGGCGCCCGGGTGATCCAGTTGCCTTCCGGCAGCATGCCGACGATTTCCGAGTGCGCATGCTGACCAATCTGACGGATCAGGGTTTTACGATAGGCATCCGGCATCCAGTCCTGCGGTTCGATGGCCGTTTCCTGCGCGATGCGCTGGTCAAAGCGTTGTTCTTCTGTCACGTCATCACCTTTATGATTCCGATATTCACACAATAATCGTTTATGTGAATCACTTTGTTTATTGAAGGTTACATATTGGTTAAAGAAAACCACAAATTTTGTTTGCTCTTTTTGTGATAGCCTCCGCAAAACCTTTTGTAAACCACAACAAATACAGTTAATTAGGCCGAAAACATAACGTCATCGCGATCACAATGTTAATAATTTATTAAATACGCGCTTGCATTTTATGATTCATAAAAGAACTATTTATAGACATTCCACGTAACATATTTGGAGATTCGCGATGCAGCAGTTAGCCAGCTACTTATCCGGCGCCTGGCAGACCGGCCGGGGCCGCGCCCGTACTATCCATCACGCCATCACCGGCGCGGCGCTGTGGGAGGTGACCAGCGAAGGCCTGGATATGGCGCAGGCGCGCCGCTTCGCAATTGAGCGCGGCGGTCAGGCTCTGCAAGCCATGACCTTTATTGAACGCAGCGCGATGTTAAAAGCGGTAGCGAAACATCTGCTGGAGCAGAAAGACCAGTTCTACGCGATTTCCGCGCAAACCGGCGCCACCCGCGCCGACAGCTGGGTGGATATCGAAGGCGGCATCGGCACCCTTTTCACCTATGCCGGGCTCGGTAGTCGCGAACTGCCGGACGATATCCTGTGGCCGGAAGACGAGCTGATCCCGCTCTCTAAACAGGGCGGTTTTGCCGCGCGTCACGTGCTGACCTCGAAATCAGGCGTCGCTGTGCATATCAACGCCTTCAACTTCCCCTGCTGGGGAATGCTGGAAAAACTGGCCCCCACCTGGCTGGCCGGCATGCCGGCGATCGTTAAACCGGCCACCGCCACCGCCCAGCTCACCCAGGCCATGGTGAAGGCGATTGTCGACAGCGGCCTGGTGCCGGAAGGCGCCATCAGCCTGATTTGCGGCGGCGCGGGCGATCTGCTCGACCATCTCGACAGCCAGGACGTGGTGACCTTTACCGGCTCAGCCGCCACCGGCCAGCAGCTGCGGTCGCACCCCAACCTGGTGGCCAAATCGATTCCCTTTACCATGGAAGCGGATTCGCTCAACTGCTGTGTGTTAGGCGAAGACGTCACGCCGGAGCAGCCGGAGTTCGCGCTGTTTATCCGGGAAGTGGTCCGCGAGATGACGGCGAAAGCCGGGCAAAAATGTACCGCTATCCGCCGCATCATCGTCCCGTTGGCGCAGATCAATGCGGTTAGCGATGCCCTGATCGCCCGCCTGCATAAAGTGACCGTCGGCGACCCGGCGCAGGAAGGGATTAAGATGGGGGCGCTGGTTAATCACGAGCAGCGTCAGGACGTTCAGGAGAGCGTCAATAAACTGATTGCCGCCGGCTGCGAAGCGCTGCTTGGCGGACAGGCGGACCTCAGCGCGGCCGGGGCCTTTTTCCCGCCGACGCTGCTCTACTGCGCGCAGCCGGATGAAACCCCGGCGGTTCACGCCATTGAAGCCTTTGGTCCGGTGGCGACCCTGATGCCCTACCAGGATCGCCAGCATGCCCTGGCGCTGGCTCGCGCCGGCGGCGGCAGCCTGGCGGGAACGCTGGTCACCGCCAGCGGCGAACTGGCGCGCGAGTTTATCCTCGGCGCCGCCCGCGCCCATGGCCGTATTCAGATACTGAACGAGGCATCCTCGGTCGAGTCAACCGGCCACGGTTCGCCGCTGCCGCAGCTGGTGCACGGCGGCCCCGGCCGCGCCGGCGGCGGCGAAGAGCTCGGCGGACTGCGTTCGGTGAAACACTATATGCAGCGCACCGCCGTCCAGGGCAGCCCGACGATGCTGGCGACCATTGGCCAGCAGTGGGTGCGCGGCGCCCAGGTGAGCGAAGACCGCATTCACCCGTTCCGCAAATATTTCGAAGAGATCCAGCCCGGCGACAGTTTGCTGACCCCGCGGCGGACCCTGACCGAAGCGGATATCGTTAACTTCGCCTGTCTGAGCGGCGACCATTTCTACGCCCACATGGACAAAATCGCCGCCGCCGACTCGATTTTCGGCGAGCGCGTGGTCCACGGTTATTTCCTGATCTCCGCGGCGGCCGGTCTGTTCGTCGATGCCGGCGTCGGGCCGGTTATCGCTAACTACGGCATGGAAAACCTGCGCTTTATTGAACCGGTCAAGCCGGGAGACACCATCCAGGTGCGTCTGACCTGTAAGCGGAAAACCGTTAAACGTCAGCGTAGCGCCGAGGAGAAAGCTACCGGCGTGGTGGAATGGGCGGTGGAGATTTTCAACCAGCACCAGCAGGCGGTGGCGCTGTATTCCATTCTGACCCTGGTGGCGCGCCAGCAGGGGGATTTCCCGGCGTAATGGCGGAATCTGTTGGCCGAACCTTGAGCCATTGAGACTGCAAGCGGTGTGCAACGGTTTCGCCCCGGGAAGTCCTTTATGTTATCTGCGCCTTCAGCGTAGTTTGCGCTCCCGGTTGGTCCTCTGCGTTATGTCTCTTACGGCGCAGGGAGCGCACAGGCGGCGGCCCGTCGCCGCCGCCCCCTGTTCCCCCGGGCTCCGGCCAGCCCCGGCAGTTTCAGTCGCGCAAGTGGGTAAATCAAGGACAGGTCGCACGAACCCTCCAGGCCGGGTAAGGCGCAGCCGCCACCCGGCACAAAATCGGCTCCGTGCCCGCGGTCCTTGCCCGGCGGCGCTGCGCTTGCGCGGGCATACTGGCAGTCAGACCCGGACAGGTAGGCCGGGTAAGGCGCAGCCGCCACCCGGCAATAAAATCGGCGCACGTGCCCGCTGTCCTTGCCCGGCGGCGCTGCGCTTGCGCGGGCCTACTGGCAGTCAGACCCGGACAGGTAGGCCGGGTAAGGCGCAGCCGCCACCCGGCAATAAAATCGGCGCACGTGCTCCATGCCTCTGCGGAGGCATTTTTTACGTCCGTCTGGCAAACCTGACAAATAACCTGGCAAGAGCAAACAAACGCCCCGGCGCCGCGGGCTGGTAGCTTAAGGGTGACAAAGCCGACATTCGCAGCGGCAAAAGACAACACAACTATAAGATGAGGTCATCATGGCAAACGGCTTGAAATTTTCCCCTCGTAAAACCGCGCTGGCGCTGGCCGTGGCGGTGGTTTGCGCCTGGCAATCCCCGGTCTTCGCTCACGGCAGCGAAGCGCACATGGTGCCACTGGATAAAACGCTGGAGGCGTTTGGCGCTGACGTGCAGTGGGACGACTATGCGCAAATGTTTACCCTGATAAAAGACGGCGCTTACGTCAAAGTGAAGCCTGGCGCTAAAACCGCGATCGTCAACGGCAAAACCCTTGATCTGCCGGTGCCGGTGGTGATGAAGGACGGTAAAGCCTGGGTCTCCGATACCTTTATCAACGACGTGTTCCAGTCCGGTCTCGACCAGACCTTCCAGGTGGAAAAGCGCCCTCACCCATTAAACTCGCTCTCGGCAGCGGAAATCAGCGACGCGGTGACTATTGTCAAAGCCGCGCCGGAATTCCAGCCTAATACCCGGTTTAGCGAAATTTCCCTGCATGAGCCGGATAAAGCGGCGGTATGGGCCTTCGCCCTGCAGGGTACGCCAGTGGATGCGCCGCGCACTGCCGATGTGGTGATGCTGGATGGCAAACAGGTGATGGAGGCCGTGGTCGATCTGCAACACAAAAAAATCCTCTCATGGACGCCGATCAAAGGCGCCCACGGCATGGTGCTGCTCGATGATTTCGCCAGCGTGCAGAACATCATCAACGCCAGCAGTGAATTCGCGGCGGTGCTGAAAAAGCACGGGATTACCGATCCTGGAAAAGTGGTCACCACCCCGCTCACCGTCGGCTACTTCGATGGCAAAGATGGCCTGCAGCAGGATGCGCGCCTGCTGAAGGTGGTCAGCTATCTCGATACCGGCGACGGCAACTACTGGGCGCACCCGATTGAAAACCTTGTGGCGGTGGTCGACCTGGAAGCGAAGAAAATCATCAAAATCGAGGAAGGCCCGGTGATCCCGGTGCCGATGGAACCGCGGCCGTATGATGGCCGGGACCGCAACGCCCCGGCGGTGAAACCGCTGGATATTACTGAACCGGAAGGCAAAAACTACACCATTACCGGGGATACCATTCACTGGCGGAACTGGGATTTCCACCTGCGGCTTAACTCGCGCGTCGGGCCCATCCTCTCGACGGTGACCTATAACGATAACGGCAAAAAACGCCAGGTGATGTATGAAGGTTCCCTCGGCGGGATGATTGTCCCCTACGGCGACCCGGACGTCGGCTGGTATTTCAAAGCCTATCTGGACTCCGGCGATTACGGCATGGGCACCCTGACCTCGCCGATTGTACGCGGCAAAGACGCGCCGTCGAATGCGGTGCTGCTGGATGAAACCATCGCCGACTACACTGGCGCGCCGACCACCATCCCGCACGCTGTCGCCATCTTCGAGCGCTACGCCGGGCCGGAATATAAGCACCTGGAGATGGGCAAGCCCAACGTCAGTACCGAGCGCCGGGAGCTGGTGGTGCGCTGGATCAGCACCGTCGGCAACTACGACTATATCTTTGACTGGGTATTCCACGACAACGGCACCATCGGTATCGACGCCGGCGCCACCGGGATTGAGGCGGTGAAAGGCGTGCTGGCGAAGACCATGCACGACCCCAGCGCCAAAGAGGATACCCGCTACGGAACGCTGATCGACCATAATATTGTCGGCACCACCCACCAGCATATCTATAACTTCCGCCTCGACCTCGACGTGGACGGCGAAAACAACACCCTGGTGGCGATGGACCCGGAGGTGAAGCCCAACACCGCCGGCGGCCCGCGCACCAGCACCATGCAGGTGAATCAGTACACGATCGACAGCGAACAGAAAGCGGCGCAGAAATTCGACCCGGGCACGATTCGCCTGCTGAGCAACACCAGCAAAGAGAACCGCATGGGCAACCCGGTCTCTTACCAGATCATCCCTTACGCCGGCGGCACCCATCCGGCGGCGACCGGCGCAAAATTCGCCCCGGACGAGTGGATCTACCATCGTCTGAGCTTTATGGATAAACAGCTGTGGGTGACGCGTTACCACCCGAGCGAACGCTATCCGGAAGGCAAATACCCCAACCGCTCCGCTCACGATACCGGGTTAGGCCAGTATGCGAAGGACGATGAGTCGCTGGCGCACCAGGATGACGTGGTGTGGATCACCACCGGCACCACCCACGTGGCGCGCGCTGAAGAGTGGCCGATCATGCCCACCGAATGGGCGCACGCCCTGCTGAAGCCATGGAACTTTTTTGACGAAACGCCGACCCTCGGCGAGAAGAAACAGTAATCTTAACCCACGGTGAAATCGAGCAGGATTTTACCGCCTCTTCCCGGCTGGCCGGCGGCGGCAATCGCCTCCCGCCAGTCGTTCAACGCCACCCGCCGGGCCGGCGGTTGCGTGGTCGTCGGCAGCCGTTGCCAGATTTCGTCGAACGCCGCCCGCCATGCCGCCACGCTGAGGCCAGGCAGCGCCTCCCGCAGATGAAACTTGCGCACCGCCGCGCTGGCGCGCGTCTGGATCAGCGGCCGTCCGGATAATAAGCCATAGGAGATCAGGATCGACGATGCGGGCAGCACCGACAACAGCGTGTTCCCCAGCTCCCCGCCCACCGCGTCAAACACCAGATCGCTGTGCTGGCTGACCTTCTCCACCAGCGCCCGGTCGGCCTCGAGGATCGGATAGATCCCGGCCTGCTCCAGACGCGCCCGATGCTGCGGCGAGCGAATAATACCGCTTACCGAACGGGCGCCCATGGCCAGCGCCCACTGCCCCAGCAGGCTGGCGCAAGAGGAGGCGGCGGCGGTCAGCACGATCTGTTTCCCGGCAACCGGCCAGCGTCTGAGCATCAGCATCGCGGTCAGCGGATTGATATACCCGCGGGCGGCCAGCAGATCGTCCACCGCCGCGGGAACCGGCACCAGCCAGGTCTCATCCAGATCGATAAACCGCTGCCAGGTGCCGCCCCCGCGCAGGGGCAGCACCCGCTGGCCCGCGGTCAGTCGGCTGCCGAACGGCGCGGCGACCACCTCGCCAAGGCCTTCGTAGCCGGGCACGGCCGGCAGTCGGGTACGGTGGCGATAGGCGCCGGTAATGGGGATCAGATCTGAGGGATTCACCGGGGCATAGCGCATCCTGACCCGCACCCGTCCGCCGGCCAGCGGCGCCAGCGGGGTGCGTTTCAGCGATAGCACCGCGGCCGGCGGACCGTAGCGGTCATAAACAATGGCGTCATTGAACATCGACAGGCTCCAGACAACGAAAGGCGGGATCATAGCAGATCCCGTCCGAAGCCGCTTACGCCGGTGGCCAGACCTGGGGGAACAGTGGCGAATCCAGCGGGTCGCCGTCCCGCAGAGTCAGTTCGGGGAATGGCGGCGAGGTCACGCCGCCGCGGTCGGCAAACGCGGCGTCATCCCCCACCCAGCGGGCGGAGAAGACCCGTCGCGCCCGCGCCCCGGGGTTGCCGCGGGCGCCATGGACGGTGCGAAAATGGAAGGCCACCGCGTCCCCCGGCTCCAGCGCCCAGCTGACGATATCGTACTCATCCTCATGGGCGTCGATATCCGGCAGCGCGCTGAACCGGGTGTGCTCGTAGAGCTTTGTGCCATTGAAGCGAGTGGGACTGTACTCCGCCTCCCAGCGATGCGACCCGCGAATGCAGCGCAGCGAGGTGGCCTCCGCTACCGGGTCCAGCGGGATCCAGAAGCTGACGTTCTGCCGGCCGGAGACGCAATAGTACGGCTGATCATGATGCCAGGGGGTGACCGTGCTGCCTCCGGCGGGTTTGACCAGCGTATGCTCATGGAAAAATTTCGCCGTCTGCGACTGCATCAGCGCCGCGGCGATCTCCGCGGCCGCCGACTGGAAGACAAACTCGCTAAACGCCGGGATCCGCGACCAGTTACAGTAATCCTGAAAGAAAGGCGGCGAGCCATCTTTGGGGATCACCGTGCGCGCATGACCATATTCGCTGGGGCTGGCCATCAGCGCCGTGGCCCCCTCGGCGAGGCGCTCAACCCAGGGGGTAAAAACGCCCTTCAGTAATACCACGCCATCCGCCTGCCAGCGGTCGACAGTCGCTTGATCGATATGGGGAGAGTGTTGATTGTGCATCGCTTGGGTTCCTGTGTGGGTGGATCAGGTAAGCGGTTCTGCGGGCTCGGCGCGCATCCAGGCGCACAGCTGGCCCAGCATCGTCATACAGCGTTCGGTCTGGTCGATGCTGATGTACTCATCGGCCTTATGGCCCTGGGCCATGCTGCCCGGCCCGCAGACCAGGGTCGCGACGCCCATCTCATCGAACAGCCCCCCTTCGGTGCCGAACGCCACGGTGGAAAACCGATCGCTGCCGCACCATTGCGCCAGCCAGCGGGCGAAGTCGGACTGCGGATCGCTGAGCAGCGGCGGGTAGTGGCTCAACAGCTGAAACTGGATGTCGCTCTCACCGCCGACCCGGCGCATCTCCGGCAGCAGCCGGCGGCGGGCGTAGGCCGCCAGCGCCTCGGTGACCGCTTCGGGACGCATCCCCGGCAGGTAGCGGATCTCAAAATCAAAGCGGCAGGACTGCGGGACGATGTTCAGCGCGGCGCCGCCCTGAATGGTGCCCACCTGCAGGGTGCTGAAGGGCGGCGAGAAGCGGCTGTCCTGCTGCCGGGCCAGACCCGCGCCCAGCCGATCCAGGCGATTAATCAGCCTGGCCGCGTAGCGGATGGCGTTCACGCCCTGTGGGGCATAGGCCGAATGGCAGGCCTGGCCCTCGATACAGCAGCGCATGGCCAGTTTGCCTTTATGACCGAACACCGGCTGCATCTCCGTCGGCTCGCCGATGAGGCACAGCGCCGGTTTCTCCGGCGAGGCCTGCAGAAACGCCGCCAGGCTACGCACGCCGAGACAGCCGACCTCTTCATCATAGGAGAAGGCCAGATGCAATGGCATCCGCAGCGGCGCCGCCAGAAAGTCATCCACTGCCGCCAGCACGCAGGCGAGAAAGCCCTTCATATCGGCGCTGCCGCGGCCGTAGTAGCGGCCATCGCGCTCGGTCAGGCTAAACGGCGGCACGCTCCAGTCCTGCCCGTCCACCGGGACCACGTCGGTGTGGCCCGAGAGCATCACCCCGCCGCCGCCGGACGGCCCCAGGCGGGCGTAGAGATTGGCCTTACCGCCCGACGGGTCATAAAAGCGGCGGGACGTCACGCCGCGGGCGGCGAGAAAATCGGCGATCCAGTCGATCATCGCCAGGTTCGAATGGCGGCTGGTGGTATCAAAGGCCAGCAGCGCGGCAAGGATCGCTCCCGGCGTGTTATTCATCGCCAGGCACGCCATAGGCCGGCGCCTCGCGCGGGTCGAGCGCCCGGGTAATATAGGCCTCCATTTGCGGCTCCCACGCCAGCCACAGCTGCTCAAGGGCCGCCAGCGGATCCGCCTCCGCCCAGTCAATGCGCAGGTCGACCACCGGCCACGGGTAATCATCCACCACCTTCACCGCCGCCGAGTGGACCGGGCCGGCCTCGCCCCCGGCGACGATCCCGGCGCGCAGCCCGGCCAGCAGCCGGCTGGCCAGCTCACCGGTGGCGGCCTCAAAGGCGCCCACCATCGCGGCGATCACGCCCTGACTGGCCAGCATATTGCCCGCCGCCACGCAGTTATCCCCCGCCAGGGCGCCGCCGATCCCGAGGGTGAACTCCCCGCTGAACACCGCTGTGTCGCCGTTGGCGTCAATCGCTGCGACCTGGCGATATTCGCGGAAGCGATCCTCCGCCAGAGCCTGCTTCATGGCCTGCTCAACGCTGGCCCCCGCCTCGATCGCGCTGAGGATCTGCGGCCCCAGCGACGGCAGGGTAATATTCTGGCTGGAAACCGCCCCCACGCCGGGCAGCAGCCACGGACAGCGCGACCCGACGGCCATGCTCGATGAACTAATGGCGATGCCCAACTGACCCGTTTCCGGGCAGCGGGCGGTAAGGGAGAGGGTCATTCTGCCGCCTCCCCCTGCCAGTCGTCGGGGATCACCGCCGTGACGTCAATCTCCATCAGCCACTGCGGCTGCGCCAGGGCCGACACCACCACCCCGGTGGAGATGGGGAAGACCCCTTTCAACCATTTGCCCACCTCCTGATAGACCGGCTCGCGATAGCGGGGGTCGATCAGATAAGTGGTGGTCTTGACGATATGCGAGAGGTCGCTGCCGGCCTCTTTCAGCAGCTGTTCGACATTCTTCATCGCCTGCTCCGCCTGGGCCCGCGGGTCGCCGAGGCCGATCAGGTTGCCGGCGAAATCGGTGCCGACCTGGCCGCGAACGTAGACGGTATTCCCCGCCCGCACCGCCTGGCACAGATCGTTATTCAGCGCCTGGTTCGGGTAGGTCTCTTTGGTGTTAAACATGCGAATACGGGTATGGGTTGGCATCAAAGCACTCCTTCAGGAATCGGTTATCAGGACGGCTGGTAGCGCTGATACTGGCGCTGAATGGCGATCTGGTCGGCAATATATTTGGCATCGTGCCAGACGCCCCAGATAAAGGTGGACCCGCGCCGCGACAGCCACGGCAGGCCGAGGAAATAGACCCCCGGCTCCGTCGACACGCCGCGGTGATGCTGCGGCCGCTGCGCGTCATCGAAGGCGTTGACCTTCAGCCAGCGATAATCGGTGGTATACCCGGTCGCCCAGATGATGGCGCCGATCCCGGCCTCGGCCAGGTCGAGGCTAAGCAGCGGGTCGCTGACGCAGGCCGGGTCGGGCAGAAAGTCACGGGCGGAGGGCTCTTCGGGCAGATCCAAACCGTTGCGCGCGACCCAGTCGTCGGCGGCGTCGAGCAGCGCAAGATAGGAGGCATCGCCGCGGCGGATATTCTCCGCCAGGTCGGGGTGGAACAGCGCCCTGGCGCCGTCAAAGCCGCGGGTCTGCCCCACCAGGGTGACCCCCTGATGCGCCAGCTGGCGAAAATCGACGGTATGGCCGCCGCGCGCGCCGCTCACCGCGATAGTGACATGCTCTTTCCCCGGCGCATTGGCCGCAGCGTCCCACATCCCCAGCACGCCGAGCCACCAGCAAAAATCGCGCTGGCGATAGCGACGCGGCGGCCGGTCGTGCGCCCCCACCGACAGCCACACCGCGCGTCCGGCACGCTGTAGCTCATCGGCAATCTGCACGCCGGAGGATCCGGCCCCCACCACCAGCACGCCGCCCTCCGGCAGCTGCTGCGGATTAAAATAGTGCGCCGAATGGAGCTGCTGAATAGCCTCACTCTGCGGGGCGATGGCCGGGATCGTCGGGCGCTGGAAGGGTCCGGTAGCCGCCACGATCCGCTGCGCCTCAATAACCCCCTCGGAGGTGTCGACACGAAAGCCCGGCCGCCCGGCGAGGCGTTCGGCGCTGTACACCTCCACCCCGGTGCGGATCGGCGCATTGAAGCTGCGGGCATAGGCGGCAAAATAGTCCGCAACCTGCTCTTTGCCGACAAAGCTGTCCGGCGGGCAGTCAGGGAACACCATCCCCGGAAACCGATCGTGCCAGGCCGGGCCGTTGGCCACCAGCGAATCCCAGCGCCCGCTGCGCCAGGCCTGGGCAATACCCTGTTTCTCCAGCACCAGATGGGGGATATCCAGCCGGGTCAGATGCTCGCTCATGGCGACGCCCGCCTGCCCCGCGCCGACCACCAGGGTATCGATCTCGGTTATCTGTTCAGTCATTTCTCTATCCTTCAAGCACAGTTGCCGACGAGGTCGCCGGAATTGACGGCTTTCAGGTTATTTAACTGTGACGAATTGGTAAAATATTATAAAACGATCGACTGAATAGAATTTTACGAGGCTGAGTGGCGACAGAAAAAATAACGCCTGCCGGATCGACAGGCATTATTTCAGCCGTGAGAGGGGGTTAATTCGATACTGCGACAATATTCCATAAACAGTTGCGTCGGCCGCGTCGGCTCATTATTAGCGAGGTGCGCCATAATTAAGGTTGAGGCGGGCATGTCGTCGGCAATATCCCGCTGCACCACCCTTTCGCCATCGTAGGTCATATCGCAGCAGGGCCGGGTGACCAGCACCGAAAAACCGAGCCCCTGGCCGACCATACAGCGCACCATTTCGATAGAGGGGGAGCTGTAAGCCACTTCCGGGTGATAGCCCTTTTCCTTAAAGATGGAGATGAAATAATTTTTACTCGGGACCGCATCGAGGAGGATCATCGGCTCGCGACTCAGCTCCTGCAGCGTCACCTGCGCCTTTTGCGCCAGCGGATGCGCGGCGGGCAGCAGCGCGTAGGGTTTATGCGGAGCATTAAGCCGCTCTTTATTGATCGAGTGGCCGAGCTCCAGATCGTAGACCAGCGCCAGGTCGAAGCGGCCGCGGTGCAGGCCATGCATCAGCTCATGCTGTTCGCCGTCATACAGATGCAGCGTAATTTCCGGATAGCATTTCTTAAACCCGGCCACCAGCTTCGGCATATACAGCGGGGCCACCGACTCAAAGCAACCAATGGAGATCATGCCAGAAACCAGCTCCTTATCCGCTCGCGAATTCTGCTCAAATTCCCACGACAGGCGCAGCAGCTCCTTCGCTTTATCGTAGATCCGCCGACCGCTGGAGGTGAGCGAGACGCCCTGCGCGTGGTGGCGAATAAACAGCTGCTGGTCGAAGGTGCTCTCCAGATTCTTAATAGCAATGGAAATCGACGGCTGCGCAATGTGCAGTTGGCGGGAGGCCTCGGCGATACTCTCCGTCTCCACCACGGTGACGAAATATTTGAGCTGCTTCAGGGTAAATCGGTTCATAGCATCACCATTGATAAAATATGGTCCGGCGCACGCGGGGAATAGTTTTCCTCTAAGTCCCAAGCAATCCGCGTGCCACCCGCGAAGAATGGCGGCGCATTGCCCGCCAGGGGGCGATATTATTTTTTCTCCTCCCGCGCCGGCGCGGTTTATTTCCCCGTTTGCACCATCATGCATCACGCTGCACATTGAGCAGGCAGCGGTCGCCCCAGTTTCGCGCAAAATAACCTGTCCGCATAAAATGGCGTTATTAAATTACAGCTATTGTTTTTAAATTGTTTACGCAAAGTGTCCTGATAATCACTTTAAATTCCATATCGTTAATAACGCTGTATAGTTTTTTTAAACTTAAAGACCAAAAATTTACTAATTGCCTCTGAAAGCATCCTGCCAGCATAGTGTATTCGCACGATGAACACCGGCGGCTCCCCATTAATGCACAGCCGAGCCGCTTTCATTTAGGTTAATTATGACGAGTGAAATAGCCCATGACGTTTAACTGGAACTACATGTTAAGCCTGCTCAGCGATGCCGATTTTTGGTGGGCCACCTGGACCGTCATTAAATTAAGTCTGCTGACCTGGGGCTGCAGTATTGTGCTCGGATTTATTCTGGCGCTGGCTAAACAGTCGCCGCGCGGCTGGTTATCCACCCCTGCCCGGCTGTATATCTGGTTATTTCGCAGTATGCCGCTGCTGGTCCTGCTGATTTTTGTCTACAACATGCCGCAGGCGCTGCCCTCCTTCGCGCCGGTGCTGAACGACCCCTTCTGGGCCGGTCTGCTGGCGATGGTCCTCAGCGAAGCAGCCTATATCGCCGAGATCCATCGCGGCGGGCTGCTTTCCATCCCCCGCGGGCAGAGTGAAGCCGCGCGGGCCCTGGGTTTGCGCTACGCCGGGATCCAGTGGCGGGTGATCATTCCCCAGGCGCTGCGCGTCGCCCTGCCGGCGCTGGCCAATGAGTATATCGCCATCGTGAAGCTCAGTTCGCTGGTGTCGGTGATCTCCCTGACCGAAATATTGATGGTTGGCCAGCAGCTCTACTCGCAGAACTTTCTGGTCATGGAGACCATGACCGCCGTGGCGTTTTATTACATCTTTATCGTCACGGTGTTCGATTTTCTGCTGAAACGGCTGGAGAACTACCTCGATGTCACCCGACGCGACACCGCCCGGCCGGTGGATGCCGAGATGCAGCAGTTGGCGACCGCCCGCCGCCCGGCGATGGCGCGCAGCGTCTCCCAGGGCCAGGAGCCGGCGCTGCAGGCCTCTAAGCTGCATAAGGCCTACAACAACGTCGAAGTGCTGGGAGCGGTGAGCCTGCAGATCCAGCCCGGCGAAGTGGTGTCGGTCATCGGCCCGTCAGGCTCGGGAAAAACCACCCTCATTCGCCTGCTGAACGGTCTTGAGCAGATCGACAACGGCGAAATTCAGATTAACGGCCAGCCCTTTATTCATCTCGACCGTCAGGGGCAGCAGAAGCCGCGCTTTATGGAGAATGCCGAACACCGTCTGAATATCGGCATGGTGTTCCAGAGCTTCAACCTGTTCCCGCATCTGACCGTGTTCGGCAATCTGCTGCTGGCCCCGCGCTATCACCATCTGGCAAGCGACGCGGAGCTGCGCCAGCACGCCTGCGAGCTGCTGCACAAGGTGGGCATGCTGGAACACGCCTGGAAGTATCCGCACCAGCTCTCCGGCGGTCAGCAGCAGCGAGTGGCAATCGCCCGCGCCCTGATGATGCGTCCGCAGATCATGCTGTTCGATGAGCCCACCTCGGCGCTGGATCCGGAAAAAGTGAATGAGGTGCTGCAGGTTATCGAATCCCTGGCCCATGAAGGCATCACGATGGTCATCGTCACCCACGAGATGAACTTCGCCTTCAAAGTGTCTGACCGGATCGTGTTTATGGAGAAAGGCCGGGTGGTGTGCGATGACACGCCGCAGGCGATGCGCAGCGGGCAACACCCGCGGGTCGAGGCCTTTCTGAAAGATGTTTCTCTGGCTTAACTATCGGGACGTGAAGAGGAAAAACTATGATTGCGCAGTGGCAAATTGAGCAGTTTCATCAGCAGGGTTATCTGGTGGTCGAAGGGGTGCTTTCCGCCGCCGACATCGCCACTCTGCAGAGCGATTTTGACGGCTGGGTCGAGGAGAGCCGCCGCCACGCGTCGGCGTGGGGGGAAACCCTCGACGGGCGGCCGCGCTTCGATATCGAACGCGACCATGCTCCCGACCATCCGTCGCTGCGCCGGGTCGCCTCCCCGACGGAGATCTCCGAAGCGTATCGCCATACTGCGCTCAACTCGCGGATGGCGACCATCGCCGCGCAGCTGATCGGCGGCAGCGGCACCCGCTTTCACCACAGCAAAATTAACTCCAAGCTGCCGCACACCGCCACCGAGGTGAAATGGCATCAGGATTTCCTCTTCACCCCGCACAGTAATGACGACATCATCACCGCCCTGCTGATGGTCAGCGAGGTGACGCCGGAGAATGGCCCGCTCAACGTGGTGCCGGGCAGCCATCAGGGGCCGCTGTGGTCCCACTGGCAGGAGGGTCGCTTCACCGGAGCGGTGGATGACGAGGTGGTGACGGCTCACTGCCAGCAGCCGCAGGCCTGTTTTGGCCCGGCGGGCTCAGTCTGCTTTATGCATACCCGCCTGCTGCACGCCTCCAGCCCCAACGAAACCGCCCTGCCGCGCACCCTGTTCATCAGCGTCTACGCCGCCGAGGATGCGCTGCCCTACGGCGAAAACCCGCTGCCGAGCCGCCATGCCGGCCAGCTGGTGGCCGGGGAAGAGAGCGGTCTGGTGCGCAGCACCGATAACCAGCTTCGTCTGCCGCAGAAGCCGCGCGGCGCTTCGTTTTTTGTTCAGCAGGCCGGTGCCGATCGCGCCAGCATGTAATTCGCCCACACTACGGAGGTTTTATGACACGCTTTTTCGCACCACGCCCGCTGGCTCTGCTGCTCTGCGCAGCGGGGGCTCTGACATCCCTGAACGCGCTGGCCTTCCAGCAAAGCGGCAAGATCACCGCCGGTTCGGACATGACCTTTTTCCCTTACGAGTATATGGAGAACAACAAGCCGGCGGGGTTTGATATTGAACTGCTCGACGGCCTGGCGAAGAGCATGGGCCGCGAGGCGGTGAATATCGATACCCGCTTCCCCAACCTGATCCCTGGGCTGCAGGGCGGGCGCTTCGATATCACCAACTCGTCGATGTACATTACCGCCGAGCGCCTGAAGGTGATCGACATGGTGCCGTACCTGAAAAGCGGGGAAGCGATCCTCGCCCGTAAAGGGAGCGACTATCAGCCAAAGACCCCGGAAGACTTCTGCGGGCATAAAATCGGCTCGATGGGCGCCACCTCGTGGCTGGCGCAGTTGCAGAAGCTTTCCGCCGACTACTGCGTGAAGAAGGGGCTGAAGCCGATTGCGCTGAGCGTCTATACCACCGACCCGCAGACCACCCAGGCGCTGCTGTCGCGCGCAGTGGATGCGCAGATCACCGACGCCGCCGTGGCGCGCGGGGTGGTGGAAAAGCTGGGCGACCGGGTGGTGATCGCCTCTGACACCCTGATCTATCCGGTGCTGAACGGCTTTGGCGTTAAAAAAGGCAACACTGAGGTGAAAACCGCCCTTGAAGAGGCGCTGAAAAAATACAGCGCCACGCCGGAATACGCCGCTCTGCTGAAGAAATATCGCTTCCAGGCGCCGACGGCAGAGGATCTGCAGACCTTGATGCCAAAAGCGGAGTAATGCCCATGCGCGATACCGATGAAGAGCAGATCCGCATCGACCTGGCGGCCACCTTTCGCATCATTGCCCATCTTGGCATGCATGAGGCGGTGGCCAACCATTTCAGCGCCGCGCTCTCCGCCGACGGGAAGACGTTTTTACTGAACCCGAAGTGGAAACACTTTTCGCGCATCCGCGCCAGCGATCTGCTGGTGCTGAACGCCGATGATGAAAGCTGCGCCGCGCGCCCTGACGTCGATGCCACCGCGTGGGCTATTCACGGGCAGATCCATCAGCGGCTGCCGGACGTGCGGGTGGTGCTGCATCTGCACCCGGTGTACACCACCAGCCTCGCCTGTCTGGCGACGCCGCAGATCCTGCCCATCGACCAGAACACGGCCCGCTATTTTAACCGGGTCGCCGTCGATACGCTGTACGGCGGGATGGCGGACACCGCGGCAGAAGGGGCCCGGCTGGCGGGGCTGCTGGCGGATAAACGCCGTCTGCTGATGGGCAACCACGGGGTGCTGGTGACCGCCCCGACCATCGGCGAAGCGTTCGACGATATCTGGACCCTGGAGCGCGCCTGTCAGATCCTGATCACCGCCTGGTCAACCGGCCAGCCGCTGAAGGTGCTGTCAGACGCGGTGGCGGAAAAAACCGCCCAGGACTGGGAGAAGATTGCCGATTTCTCCCGGCAGCACTTTGCCGAGATGAAGCAGTTGATGATCGACCTCGATCCCTCCCTGGTGGACTAACCCCGCGCCAGCCCGGGTCAGCCCGGGCCATCGCTGGCCGCCGCCAGCAGCGGCACGATGATATCGCTGAGCGGCGTCGGTATGCCGTGCTGACGCCCGCGACGCTGCACCACCCCGTTACGAATATCCCACTCCAGCGGTCGGCCATGCAGGCGATCGATCAGAATAGAGGTGCTCAGGTCGGCAGGCGCCCGATGAAAACCGGCGATGATCTCCTCCGGCACGCTGTCGCTCAGGACGGCCCCTTCCGCCCGCGCCACCTGCAGGCATTCGCGCAAATAGGCCAGTCCGAGAGCGGTGATCTCCTCCCGGGCGAACATCCCGGCGCGTCGTCCGGTCAGCACCATCAGTCCGGCGACGGCGTTCTGCAGCAGTTTACGCCAGGCCAGGGTGGTAAAATCGGCCGCCAGCTCCACCGCGCAGCGGGTTCCCGCCAGCGCCTGCTGCACCCGCTCCGCCCCCGGCAGGTCCGGCAGCGTCAGTCGCGGCGCGGCGCGCAGCCAGACGGAAGCATCGGCGTCGCGCTGCGCCGGAAACCAGACCACCGACGGCAGCACCGTCGCGCCGCCGGTCAAAGGGGCAAACTGCTGGCGCTGCTCGACGCCGTTTTGCAGCACGCATACCACGGTGTCCGGCGAACACAGAGCCGTCAGCCAGGGGGCGATGGCCTCCGTCTGGGTGGCCTTCACCGCGACAAACACCAGGTCGAAGGGGGCGGCTATCGCCGTCGGGTCGGTGAGCACCGGGCCGGGGACCACGATCTCACCCTCATCAGTGCGCAGCACCAGCGACGAATGGGCAGTGCGCCCGCAAACCACCGGCGCCCTTCCCACCGCAAACAGGGCGGCGGCGATAGTCGTGCCGATGGCGCCGGGACCAATTAGTGCAACCTCAGGAAATGCTGTCATGCCGAAGACCTCCTCATCATTCACCGCCCTGCGCGGGCAAAGATTGCCCTCCACAGTAGCGAGAAAGCGCGGAGGTCGGCAAGCGGGATGTCGGGAAAAGCGATGCGCCTTCCCCGACGGAGGGCTAGTAACGCACGCAGACCGATTTGGTTTCGCACCAGCCGTCGAGCCAGTCCGGGCCGAAATCGCGACCGGTACCGGACTGCTTCATGCCGCCGAACGGCAGGTTGGCGTCAATCAGGGTATGGCTGTTGACCCATACCGTCCCGGCCTGCAGGCGGTCGGTATAGTTGAGAGCCTGGGTCAGGTCGCGGGTCCAGACGCTGGCGGTCAGGCCGAAATCGCTGTCGTTGGCCAGGCGCAGCGCCTCCTCGCCGTCAGCCACCCGCACCAGGTTCACCACCGGGCCAAACACCTCCTCGCGGGTAAGGCGCAGCCCGGCGTCCGGGTTGACCACCAGCGTCGGCGGTATATAGTACCCCCCGGCATCCGGCCCGGCGCTGCCGCTGATTAGCTCCGCCTTCTGCTGGCGGGCCTCTTCGAGGTAGGCCGCCACCTTGTCGCAGTGGGCCCGGGAGACCACCGGGTTGATCTGCGCCGTCTCCTGCATCCCCGGTCCCACCTGCAGCGATTTCACCGCCTGTTCGAAACCGCTGACCAGGGTGTCAAACAGCGGCGCTTCAATGTAGATCCGCGAACTGGCGGCGCAGACCTGTCCCTGGTTGAGGAAGCTGCCGGTCATCAGCCCTTCAATGACCCACTGGGGATCGGCGTCTTTGAGCACAATCGCCGGGTTCTTGCCCCCCAGCTCCAGCGTCACGCGGGTCAGACGGTCGGCGGCCACCCGCGCAATCTGTTTCCCGGTGGCCGTCGAGCCGGTAAAGCTCACCTTCGCCACCTGCGGATGTGAGGTCAGCGCCGCGCCGCAGCAGGCGCCGCTGCCGGTGACCACGTTGAACACCCCGTCAGGAATGCCCGCCTGGGTCGCCAGCTCCGCCACCCGCAGCAGGGTAAGCGGGGTGGTTTCCGAGGGTTTGATGACGATCGAGCAGCCCGCCGCCAGCGCCGGCATCACCTTCCACATACCGATCATCAGCGGGAAATTCCACGGAACGATGCCCGCCACGACCCCCACCGGCTCTTTTTTGGTCCACGCCTGGTAACGGGCCCCTTGCGGGAACGGGATCGAGACGTCCAGCGTCCGGCCGCTGATTTTGGTGGTCAGCCCCGCCGTGTAGCGCATCCAGTTCAGGGTGCAGCCGACCTCGAAGGCGCGGGAGATGGCGATGGATTTACCCTGCTCAAGGGTCTCCAGCTGCGCCAGCTCCTCGCCGTGCGCCTCCACCAGATCGGCAAAGCGCAGCAGGATGCGCTCACGGTCGGCCGGAGTGCGACCGGCCCAGCGGCGATCGACGAAGGCGCGCCAGGCGGACATCACCGCCCGGTCGACATCCGCCGGGCTGGCGTCGGCGGTGGTGGCGATCGCCTGCCCGGTGGCCGGATCCCAGACGGTTAACCGGTTTTCGCTCTGCGCGGCGCAGGGAGCGCCGTCGATATACAGGCCATGCTGACGGTCTAAAAACTGCTGGACGCTGGCAAGCAGCGCTATCTGAGAGGTGGACATACCCTTTCCTTATTCTTCGCGGATAGTGCTTTCAGTCTATGTCCGGTTGGCAGCTGGCGCTTTTTTCTCTGTGACATTCGTTTGCGCCGCTGTGACAGTCGCCGCAATTCCGTCGCCTGCCCTGACAGAAATGTGCCGCAGGTAATAGTTCTTTCATATACCCGCCATCGCGCCCTTGCCTGAGGCGGCATAAATGCAACAATGCAGAAACATTATTATTACAGGAGAACGGCGAATGATGACCACGGCTGAGGGGGGGCTGGCCTACCAGCGCTGGCTGGCGACGATCAATCAGGTCTGCGGCCATTTCGCCGCCCGGCCGCTGGAGGGACGCTTTCACGGCGAGATTGACGCCCGCTACGCCGGCAGTCTCAAAGTCAGCACGGTCACCGCCGCCGGCGTCAATCTCTACCGCACGCGCAATGAGATCAAACGCGATAACGACGCCTGGTTCTATACCGTGTTTCAGCTCGCCGGCGAAGCGGTGATCGAACAGGACGATCGCCAGGTGACCCTGGCGGCGGGGGATATCACGCTGATCGACGCCGCCCGCCCGTGCTCTATCGTCTGGCAGCAGACCTCGCGTCAGGCTTCGCTGTTGCTGCCGCGCCAGCGGGTGGCGCCGACGGGCGAGATCGCCACCGCCTGCCGGCTGGACAAGTCTCTGCCGATGGTGCAGCTCAGTCAGCGCCTGCTGCTGGAGAGTATGGGCGGCACGACGCTCTCCGCCAGCGAGAGTGAGGCGGCGCTGGACGCGATCGCCTGCCTGTTGCGCCCGGTGCTGCGCCAGCGCGAGCCGATCCCGTCCCGGCGGGACCAGCAGTTTCAGAAGATCATTGCGTTAATCGACGCGTCCATTCAGTCGGAACACCTGAGGCCGGAGTGGCTGGCCAGCGAGACGGGAATGTCGGTGCGCAGCCTCTACCGGCTGTTTGCCGACAAAGGGCTGGTAGTGGCGCAGTATATTAAGAACCGGCGGCTGGATCTGTGCGCCCGGGCGTTACAGAACGTCCATGACGACGAAAAGCTGGCGGGGATCGGCTACCGCTGGGGCTTCAGCGACCACAGCCATTTCTCCACCGCCTTTAAGCAGCGCTTCGGCGTCTCGCCGGGCGAATACCGTAAGCGCTGCCGCTAACTATTTGCGCAGCCACTGGCCGTTCAGCCCCTGGACGTATTCCCCGGGCTGAGCGCGGGCCACCAGCTTCTGTCCGGCCATTTTCGCTACCTCATCCACCGGCAGATTGTTGTCATCCGCCAGCTGCTGGTAGCTTTCACTGCGCGCGGCGTTAATCTGCCTCACCAGCGCCAGCGTCTCTTTATCCTGACGCAGCGGCGCCAGATAGCCGTTCAGCGTCTCCCCCACCCGCCCCTGCTGGCGCGCTTCGTTCAGGGTCAACGCCAGCGCGGGCGCGCTGAGCAGAGTCAGCGCCAGCGCCGCGGTTAACAGTCGTTTTCTCATCGTCGCCTCAGAACAAATCGCTGCGGGATTTCAGCAGGTTTTCCACATCCTTATCGACCTTGATATGGATCTCATGCTCAATTTTGACATTCATATTGATGGTGATGGGCTCTTTCGACGCCGCAATTTCGATACGCGGCGTACAGCCGGCGAGCAGCATCGACGCCACTATGGCCAGTAACAGCTTCTTCATTTAGGTTCCTTACATGTCTTACCGTCCGTACAGCGCCGCACGGGCAGCGTGGCATTTTGCTCAAGCCACGCCTGTAAATTGTCGCCGAAGCGTAAACTGCGCCACAGATCGAAAATATTCTCCTCATGAGCGTAGTTTAAATGCACGGTACTGCTTTTCCCGTCCACCCGGCTGGTGCCGTTGATGGCGGCCTTAAGCGTCAGCACGCCCAGATTGTTGAGGTTAATCTGCGTCGATGAACGGGAGATCTCCATATAGCGCAGCCAGTTGATCGCCGCCCCGGCGGAGACGTTGTCCGCCACCAGCGCATCGGCGGTATCTTTGTCGAGCCGCAGCGTCATCGGTCCGTCATTACGCAACCAGCCGTCGTGGATAATCCATTGATTGTTCTCCAGCCACAGCGGCAGAGCGCCGCTCACTGCCCCGGACATGGCGAACTGCTTCACCTTGACCGCGCTGGTCAGTTCGCTGCTGGAGATGTGCTGCAGACGGATCAGCGCCGGGTCGCGCTGCGGCATGCGCAGCTGCAGCAGGGTCAGCTTGCCGCCTAACAGATCGACGCTGACGTCGCTAAGCTGCAGCGGATTGGCCTCGCTCCATGGCCAGGTGCCCTGCAGGTCCGCCGTCAGGTTGCGCGCGGTGACCTGGTTGACGATTTCGCCAATGCGCAGGGAGACCGGACGGCGGGTGCCCAGCTGCCAGTGGCCATCGCTGAAGCGGAACGGCAGAACGAAGTCGACGCCATTGATCTGGTTATCCGGCATCCAGGCGCTGCCGCCCTTCAGGACGCCATGACCGCCCGCCTCAAATCCCTGCCCGGCTGCCGCCGAGAAGGCCACCTGCGCATAGAGACTGCCTTCCCGCAGGTTCATCTTCCAGTCCGGCGGCACCAGCGGCTGGAATACCGTCAGCGACTGTTTAGGCCACCAGGCCTGGCCGCGCAGCCGTTCGCCATCCCAGCGCCCGGTCAACCGCACCGGGCCAATGGTATCGGCGTGCAGCGCGCCGGTGAACTGGAACCACGTCGGGTCCCGGCCGTCGAGAGCGAATTTCAGCGTCGACGCCGGGAGATAGCTGCCGCCGGAGAAGGTGGTTTTTGCCGCATCCAGCGACAGCGCGCCGGTCAGCCGCGGATGCTCAGCGTCGCGCAGCCAGCGAATCGGCTGCTCGAGGGCCAGACGCGGCGTGCTGACCCGCATCGTGCCGTACTCGAGCTTATCGAAGCCAGTGGAGAGGCTGCTCAGCGTAATGGCATTGTCCCGCCACTCACCGCTGCCCTTCACATCCCAGCGCGCCTGCATTGGCGTGAAATGCCCCTCGCCCCAGTAGCGCCACTGCCAGCGGCCGCTGTCGGGCAGAAAATCGTTCGCCAGGCCGTCCAGGTGCAACGTAAAGTCGCCCATCTGCTGCTCATGGGCGCGGAGGATCGCCTGCAGGCGGCCATCGACGCCCTGCTGGGTAACCTTCACCCCGGCCAGCGGCCAGCGGATTTCGTCAATGTTCAGCGCGTCGATCACCCGCCCGCGCGAACGCAGTAGCGCCCCGGGGTGAAACGCCAGCTGCGGGCTGACCAGCGACCCGCTGAGCTGAGCCGGCAGCGCGGCGTAAAAGATCATCTCCCCCAGCTTGGCCTCGCCGGTGAGCCGCAGCGGCAGGTCGCTGTTATCCATGCTTAACTTGCCCGGACCGATATTCAGCACCGCGTTGCCTTTGCCGGCATGCCCCTCGGTGAGCACATTTAAGCGGCCGCTGACAATCATCTGTTCCGTGCCCTGCTGCCAGTTACCGACCGACAGCGCCACGCGGCCGCTAAGCGGATACGCCTCGTAGCGGGTGCGCCAGCGGCCGTCGCTGATGGTGATCCGTTCCGGGGTGATTTCCCACGGCAGGTCGAGAATGGGCTCCACCTCGCCGCGCGGAGTGACCAGCAGCTGGCCGCGATTATGCTGCCACGCCAGCTCGGCATCGATCCATTCTGCGGTCTGCGGAAATTCGAAGGTGCCCTGCATCTGGCCATCGACCGGCAGGCCATCCGGCACCAGCGGCAGATGGAAGGTCCCCACCAGCTTCACCGGCGGCTGATCGTCAGTCAGCCGGGCGCTGAACTGGCTGACAGTGAGCGCCTGGCCGCGCAGGCGCGCCTGCAGGCTCAAATCATTCCCGGCGAAGCCGATATCCTGCTGCGCAGGCGTCAAGGACATCACCAGCCGCCCCTGCCATTTTTCCCACGGCGACAGCCGCAGGTTCTCAATGGTTAACCAGCTGTAGGGCAGCATTGATTGCCATTCGGCGAGGGTGCGAGGCGACCCCGGCGCGGGATCGCTGGCCGGCAGTTTGCTCAGGCAGGCGCTGTTGATCTCCAGCTGGTCAATATGCAACCGCCAGCGGCTGGGGCGCGAGAGACGGGCATCGGTCACCCGGGCGAGTTCACAGTCGCCCACCAGATAGCGCAGATCGGGGATCAGCAGGGCGGAGCGCGTAAGACGCGGGCTCTCCTGCAAAGCGATATGAGTCCCCACGGGCAGCCAGATGCCCGCCAGCGTCGGCACCCAGTGGGTCAGCGTCAATAGCAGGGTTAGCGGCAGTAACACCAGCGCTAACACCAGCGCGATGGCGGCTTTATATTTACCCTTCATGGGCAGTTAATATCCTGATTCAACATAAGTAAAAGCCGAAAGGCGCCCATTGTGACACGTTCGACCAGTGAGTGAAAGTTTGCGACCTGTTAAAGCATAGTTGCCAGCCGGTATCGCGGCGCGGCGATCGCTCGTCACTATTTAGCTTTTGTTTAAGCGCTACCTGCCACACTCCAGCCAGTTCGGTTTTGCTTGCGGGAGAGACAGTGTCGTTAATTATCTCGCTCACTGAGAGCGCACAGGGCCACTATCCATTGGTATTACTGATGGTTTTCCTGCTCACCTTCACTAAATCCTGCGCGCTGGTGTCGCTGGCGATCCCGGGCACCTCCGGCCTGCTGCTGCTGGGGACATTCGCGTCCGCCAGCCTCGGTCATTTCCTGTTAATGTGGTCCAGCGCCAGCCTCGGCGCCATCGGCGGATTCTGGCTCTCGTGGTGGTTAGGCGTTCGCTATCGTCACCGCCTCACCCAGTTGCGCTGGCTGACCGCCGAGCGGCTGGCCCGCAGCCGACTCTTTTTTCAGCGCCGCGGGCTGTGGGCGGTCTTTTTCAGTCGCTTCCTCTCTCCCCTGCGCGCCACCCTGCCCCTGGTCAGCGGCGCCAGCGGCCTGCCGCTGTGGTCGTTTCAGCTGGCTAACGTTACCTCCGGTCTGCTGTGGCCGTTTCTGCTGCTCTCCCCCGGCGCTTTAAGCCTGAGTTTGTGGTGAAAAAACTTTGTCTTTCAAAGAGATTCCGCAAATCCGCGATATGCTCTAGAATTAGGATAAGCACCTGCTATTTAAACTATTTTTTAATAATTGTACGATTATTTTAAATATGCTACCGTGACGTTATAATCACTGGAGAAAAGTCTTATGAAAATCGCGGTTTACAGTACGAAGCAGTACGATAAAAAGTACCTGCAGCACGTTAATGATACCTACGGCTTTGAACTGGAATTCTTCGACTTCCTGCTGACAGAGAAAACCGCCAAAACCGCCCACGGTTGCGAAGCGGTATGCATCTTCGTCAATGACGACGGCAGCCGTCCGGTGCTGGAGGAGCTGAAGGCCCACGGCGTGAAGTATATCGCCCTGCGCTGCGCCGGGTTTAACAACGTCGACCTCGAGGCGGCGAAAGCGCTTGGCCTGCGCGTCGTGCGCGTCCCGGCCTACTCGCCGGAAGCGGTCGCTGAACATGCGATCGGCATGATGATGTCGCTTAACCGCCGCATCCACCGCGCCTACCAGCGTACCCGTGATGCCAATTTCTCCCTCGAAGGCCTCACCGGTTTCACCATGTACGGCAAAACCGCCGGGGTGATCGGCACCGGGAAAATTGGCGTGGCGATGCTACGGATCCTTAAAGGCTTCGGCATGCGTCTGCTGGCTTTTGATCCGTACCCAAGCGCCGCCGCGCTGGAGCTGGGGGTGGAATATGTTGACCTGGCCACGCTGTACAAGGAGTCGGACGTGATCTCCCTGCACTGCCCGCTCACCGACGAAAACTACCATCTGCTCAATCGCGAGGCCTTCGATCAAATGAAGGACGGGGTGATGGTGATTAACACCAGCCGCGGCGCGCTGATCGATTCCCAGGCGGCCATCGATGCCCTGAAGCACCAGAAAATCGGCGCGCTGGGGCTGGACGTTTATGAGAACGAACGCGATCTGTTCTTCGAAGACAAATCCAACGACGTGATCCAGGACGACGTCTTCCGTCGCCTCTCCGCCTGCCACAACGTGCTGTTTACCGGCCATCAGGCGTTCCTCACCGCCGAGGCGCTGATCAGCATTTCGGAGACCACCCTGGGCAATCTGCAGCAGGTCGCCAACGGTGAAACCTGCCCGAACGCTATCGTCTGATTCCTTTCCCTTTTGTGCTCCTCTCCCCGGGGGAGCACATTCAGATAATCCCCACAGATCCCCGCTGCGATACCGTTACACTGGCTTTGTTTTATTAGTAATGTGAATGTTTTGGAGTAAAAATGAACAAATTTGCGGCATTACTGGCGGCAGGGTTGCTGCTGTCCGGCTGTGTCTATAACAGTAAGGTGTCCACCGGCGCGGAACAGCTACAGCATCATCGTTTCGTGTTGACCAGCGTCAACGGCCAGGCGGTGAACGCGGGCGACCGGCCGCTGGAGCTGAGCTTCGGCGAGAAGACGACTCTTACGGGCAATATGTATGTTTCGGGCAATATGTGCAACGGCTTCAGCGGGGAAGGTAAGGTGTCGGACGGCGAGCTGAAGGTTAAATCGCTGGCGATGACCCGGATGCTGTGCCACGATGCCCAGCTCAATACCCTTGACGCGACCATTGGTAAGATGCTGCGCGAGGGCGCGCAGGTCGATCTGACGGAAAACCAGTTGACGCTGGCGACCGCCGACCAGACGCTGGTCTATAAGCTCGCCGACCTGATGCACTAGCCGGCGTGGTGAACCCGCTGCGGGGCTGCCATTAATAGCCGCAGCTTCCGCCCGCCAGCGCCTGCTCGCTGCAGCGTTTACCGTTCGGCAACGCGCACATGCCAATCGCCGAACCATCGAGCTGACGAGCCACCGATAACGAGCCGCCTATCATGGCGCAGTTGGCCTGACCGGCGTCGCTCATCGCCGCCCGCATTCCTGGCGTGACGTGCGCTGCCGTGGCCTGCTGAACGGGTTCACTACTGCACGCCGACAGCAACAGCGCCGCACATCCCACTAATATCGCAGCTCGCATTTTCTCTCCCCTCGGAAACGTCTTAAAAAGCAAACCCAAGAATAATAGGCAGCGTGGCGCGCGGCGTCGAGAGGGGAAGTACGTATTTATGCGTCTCATTAACATTTTCTAGCAAATTTCTGCCTAAAGGTTGATCTCCCCCGGGTTCGCCACCGGACAATCGCTGGCCTTCACGCCCTGGAAAGCCACTTTCTCCGCGAACCGCGCAAAATATTGATCTGGTCACGGGTGGCCGCCGCATTGAGGACACAAATGCAAAAATGGCGGCATCAACGGTTTGCTAAACTACCTCTTATATAATTACAGGGCGCGTCGCGGTTTTACGCGTCCATTCTTTTGCGCAATGTAAGGGTGTCTTCCTATGATTACTATTGATGGTAATGGCGCGGTCGCTTCCGTCGCGTTTCGCACCAGTGAAGTTATCGCCATCTACCCGATCACGCCCAGTTCAACGATGGCGGAACAGGCCGACGCCTGGGCCGGCAATGGGCTGAAAAACGTCTGGGGCGATGTGCCCCGCGTGGTCGAAATGCAGTCGGAGGCAGGCGCCATTGGCGCCGTACATGGCGCGCTGCAGACCGGCGCCCTCTCCACCTCCTTTACCTCATCGCAGGGCCTGCTGCTGATGATCCCCACGCTGTACAAACTGGCCGGCCAGCTGATGCCGTTTGTCCTGCACGTCGCCGCCCGCACCGTCGCCACCCACGCGCTGTCGATTTTCGGCGACCATTCCGATGTGATGGCGGTCCGCCAGACCGGGTGCGCCATGCTGTGCGCCAGCAGCGTTCAGGAAGCGCAGGATTTCGCGCTGATCTCGCAAATCGCCACTCTGCAAAGCCGGGTGCCGTTTATTCATTTCTTTGATGGTTTCCGCACCTCGCACGAAATCAACAAAATCGCCCCGCTGGCGGATGACACGATTCGCACCCTGCTGCCGCAGGAAAAAATCGCTGAGCATCGCCAGCGCGCGCTCAATCCGGAACACCCGGTGATCCGCGGGACCTCGGCCAACCCTGACACCTACTTCCAGTCGCGGGAGGCCACCAACCCGTGGTACGACGCGGTTTATGATCATGTCGAGAAAGCGATGGACGACTTCTCCGCCGCCACCGGCCGCCAGTACAAACCGTTTGAGTTTTACGGCCATCCGCAGGCGGAGCGCGTCATCGTCATTATGGGCTCGGCCATCGGCACCTGCGAAGAGGTGGTCGATGAACTGCTGAGCCGCGGCGAGAAAGTCGGCGTACTGAAAGTGCGCCTCTATCGCCCATTCTCCGCCGCCCACCTGCTGGCAGCGCTGCCGGAGAGCGCCCGGGCGGTGGCGGTGCTGGATCGCACCAAAGAACCTGGCGCGCACGCGGAGCCGCTGTATCTCGACGTGATGACCGCCCTGGCGGAAGCCTTTAACCGCGGCGAGCGCGAGACGCTGCCGCGGACCATCGGCGGCCGCTACGGTCTCTCTTCCAAGGAGTTCGGTCCGGAATGCGTGCTGGCGATATTCCATGAGCTGCAGGCCGCCCAGCCGAAGCCGCGCTTTACCGTCGGCATCTATGACGACGTGACCAACCTGTCGCTACCGCTGGGCGAAAATACCCTGCCGGCAGAGGCCAAGCTCGAAGCGCTGTTCTACGGCCTCGGCAGCGACGGCAGCGTGTCGGCTACCAAAAACAATATCAAAATCATCGGCAACTCCACCCCGTGGTTCTCCCAGGGGTACTTTGTCTATGACTCGAAGAAGGCGGGCGGCCTGACCGTCTCCCATCTGCGGGTCAGCGAAAAGCCGATTCGTTCTTCGTATCTGATTTCGCAGGCCGATTTCGTTGGCTGCCACCAGCTGCAGTTTATCGATAAATACCAGATGGCCGAGCGGCTGAAGCCCGGCGGCATTTTCCTGCTCAACACGCCGTACAGCGCCGATGAAGTCTGGTCCCGCCTGCCGCAGGAAGTGCAGGCCACCCTGAATCAGAAAAAAGCGCGTTTTTACGTGGTCAACGCGGCGAAGATCGCCCGCGAATGTAGCCTCGGGGCGCGCATTAATACCGTGATGCAGATGGCCTTCTTCCATCTGACTCACATCCTGCCAGGCGACAGCGCGCTGGCGGAACTGCAGGCGGCCATCGCCAAAAGCTACAGCAGCAAAGGCCAGGAGCTGGTGGAACGTAACTGGCAGGCGCTGGCCCTGGCCCGCGAGTCCCTGGCGGAAGTGCCGCTGCAGCCGGTGAATGCCAGCAGTCCGAACCGCCCGCCGGTGGTCTCCGACGCCGCGCCGGATTTCGTCAAAACGGTCACCGCCGCCATGCTGGCCGGCCTCGGCGATGCGCTGCCGGTCTCCGCCCTGCCGCCGGACGGCACCTGGCCCATGGGCACCACCCGCTGGGAGAAACGCAACATCGCCGAAGAGATCCCGATCTGGAAGGAGCGCTCTGCACCCAGTGTAACCACTGCGTTGCCGCCTGCCCGCACTCGGCAATCCGCGCCAAAGTGGTCGCGCCGGAGGACATGGAGAACGCCCCTGCCAGTCTGCACTCGCTGGACGTTAAATCCCGCGATATGCGCGGGCAGAAATACGTTCTGCAGGTCGCCCCGGAAGACTGCACCGGCTGCAACCTGTGCGTGGAAGTGTGCCCGGCAAAAGATCGCCAGAACCCGGAGATCAAGGCCATCAATATGATGTCGCGCCTGGAGCATGTGGAAGAGGAGAAAGTGAATTACGATTACTTCCTCAACCTGCCGGAAATCGACCGCAGCAAACTGGAGCGTATTGATATACGCACTTCGCAGCTGATCAGCCCGCTGTTTGAATACTCCGGCGCCTGCTCCGGCTGTGGAGAAACGCCGTATATCAAACTGCTGACCCAGCTGTATGGCGACCGGATGCTGATTGCCAATGCCACCGGCTGCTCATCCATTTACGGCGGCAACCTGCCCTCGACCCCGTACACGACCGACGCCAACGGCCGCGGCCCGGCGTGGGCCAACTCGCTGTTTGAGGATAACGCTGAATTCGGGCTCGGCTTCCGCTTAACCGTCGACCAGCATCGCCAGCGCGTGATGCGCCTGCTGAGCGAATTCGCCGACCAGCTGCCGGCAGAGTTGAACGCGGCGCTGCATGCCGAGGCGACGCCGGAAGCGCGCCGCGAACAGGTGGCAGCCCTGCGTCAGGCGCTGGCCGGCGTGCAAGGCGCTGAAGAGCTGCTGACCGATGCCGACGCGCTGGTGGAGAAATCCGTCTGGCTGATCGGCGGCGACGGCTGGGCCTACGATATCGGCTTCGGCGGTCTGGACCATGTGCTGAGCCTGACGGAAAATGTCAACATTCTGGTGCTGGATACCCAGTGTTACTCCAACACCGGCGGCCAGGCGTCAAAAGCCACCCCGCTGGGGGCGGTCACTAAGTTTGGTGAGCACGGTAAACGCAAGGCGCGCAAAGATCTTGGCGTCAGCATGATGATGTACGGTCATGTCTATGTGGCGCAGATATCGCTGGGCGCGCAGCTGAACCAGACGGTGAAAGCGATTCAGGAAGCGGAAGCCTATCCGGGGCCGTCGCTGATCATCGCCTACAGTCCTTGCGAAGAGCATGGCTACGATCTGGCGCTCAGCCACGATCAGATGCGTCAGCTGACCGCTACCGGCTTCTGGCCGCTCTACCGCTTCGACCCGCGTCGGGCGGAAGAAGGCAAGATCCCACTGGCGCTGGACTCCCGCCCACCGTCAGACGCCCTGGCTGAGACGCTGCTCAATGAGCAACGCTTCCGTCGCCTGAATGCGCAGCAGCCGGAAGTGGCGGAGCAACTGTGGAAAGACGCTGCCGCCGACCTGCAGAAGCGCTACGACTTCCTCGCCCAGCTGGCGGGCAAAGCGGAGAAATCACCGAGCGAGAGCTAAGGTTATTTTTCCTCCCGCAGTCATAAAAAAAGCCCGAACATAAAGTTCGGGCTTGTCGTTTTACCGATAAACAAAATCATTCCGCAGAATGAGACGGCAAATAAAATTGCTTGGCATGACAATAAAGGCATATAACGCGCGAATAATACGCGATCAAACTGAATATGTATAATTTTTATTTTGTATATTATTCGCAGATATATTCACCATAATTATCACCATTACTTCAGACGTATTTTATTTAGATTTTACTTATATCGTAACAATTGAGTCTTACCATATCTCAGACCGCTCCTTTAGCATGAGTTCACTTCCTTCCCGGAAGCTAGAACATAAAAACAGTTAAAGGAATTTCTTCATGAAAAGAAAAGTACTGGCCCTCGTTATTCCGGCTTTATTAGCCGCTGGCGCTGCGCACGCGGCGGAAATTTATAATAAAGACGGAAATAAATTAGATGTCTATGGCAAGGTAGACGGTCTGCACTATTTCTCCAGCGACTCGAAAAAAGACGGCGACCAAACTTACGTTCGCTTTGGCTTTAAAGGCGAAACCCAGATCAACGATATGCTCACCGGTTACGGCCAGTGGGAATACAACGTTCAGGCCAACAATACCGAAAGCGCCGGCGATCAGGCGTGGACCCGTCTGGCCTTCGCCGGTATCAAAGTGGGCGATTACGGTTCTTTCGACTACGGTCGTAACTACGGCGTGCTGTACGACGTCGAAGGCTGGACCGATATGCTGCCGGAGTTCGGCGGCGACTCTTACACCTATGCGGATAACTTTATGGCAGGCCGCGCCAACGGCGTCGCGACCTACCGCAACAGCGATTTCTTCGGTCTGGTAGATGGTCTGAACTTCGCCCTGCAGTATCAGGGTAAAAACGAAGGCCAGAACGCCCAGGATATCAACGTCGGCACCAATAACCGCAGCAGCGACAGCGATGTTCGCTTTGACAACGGCGACGGTTTCGGTCTCTCCACCTCCTATAACTTCGGCATGGGCATCAGCGCGGCTGCGGCCTATACCTCTTCTGACCGTACCAACGATCAGATGACCCAGACCAACGCCCGCGGCGATAAAGCCGAAGCCTGGACTGCCGGCCTGAAGTACGACGCCAACGATATCTACCTGGCGACCATGTACTCTGAAACCCGCAATATGACCCCGTACGGCAATGACGGCGTGGCCAACAAGACGCAAAACTTCGAAGTCACTGCTCAGTATCAGTTCGACTTCGGTCTGCGTCCGGCTATCTCCTACCTGCAGTCCAAAGGCAAAGATCTCTATAATACCGGCAGCTACGCCGATAAAGATCTGGTCAAATATATGGACGTCGGCGCCACCTATTACTTCAACCGTAATATGTCCACCTACGTTGATTACAAAATCAACCTGCTGGATGACAACGACAGCTTCTACAAAGACAACGGTATTTCTACCGACAACATCGTCGCGCTGGGCCTGGTTTACCAGTTCTGATGCGCCAGCCCGCCGGTTCCGGCGGGCTTTATCTCTCTTTGCATCGCAGCAGCTAAAACAAAACAATATATCCCACAGCTTAAAATAGCCGTCCTTTTAGTGATATAGTCGTGCTCAGTCAGTGCCTGCCCGAGGACGTCCATCATGCATCATCACCCGGTAAAATCTTCCCGAATTATCTCTGTCGCCTATGATGACGCCTCCGCCACGCTGGAAATCTGTTTTTATCACCAGCCGCCGTTGCAATATACCGGGGTTCCACCGCGTATTTTTCGTGACTTTTTACAGGTGGTGTCAAAAGGCCGATTTTATGACGGCGTGATAAAGGGAAAATTCCCCGAACGCAAGCCACGTTAATGTCAAAGTGTGACTGCGGTCATGATACAAAACGTGCCATAATGCCGTACAATATGAGGGGATACTTAAACAGGAGGTTTTATGAGCAGAATGATTCTTGTCCCCATCGATATCTCTGATAAAGAATTTACTGAACGCATTATCAGTCACGTTGAATCGGAAGCGCGGATTGACGACGCTGAGGTCCATTTCCTCTCCGTTATCCCTTCCCTGCCTTATTATGCCTCACTGGGAATGGCCTATACCGCCGAACTGCCTGGTATGGATGAGCTGCGCGAAGGGACGGAAACGCAGCTTAAAGAGCTCGCGAAGCAGTTCTCTATCCCGGAAGATCGGAAACATTTTCACGTTGCCGAAGGATCGCCGAAGGATAAGATCCTGGCCCTCGCCAGGTCGCTACCCGCCGACCTGGTGATCATCGCTTCGCACCGGCCGGATATTACCACCTATCTGCTGGGCTCCAACGCCGCCGCGGTGGTCCGCCACGCCGAGTGCTCGGTGCTGGTCGTTCGCTAACGCCTCAGCCCGCCGCCCGGCGGGCTTTTTATTTTTACTTCTGCCCCTGCCCGCAGCGGAAAGTGCCGGAAAGATGCTGACATTCCGCCCCTGAATCCGTACCATACACGCCACGGTTGTCTGTCAGACCTCATTAATTGCTACGCGCCAGCGCCACGTTGTCCAGCGGCTGGCAGAACGCGTGCTCTTCTGATGCCACACTATGAATTGAGCCACTATTACATGCTGCAAAATCAAGAAATCAGTAAAAAAGAAAAATACAACATCGATAAGCTGCAGAAACGTCTGCGCCGCAACGTCGGTGAGGCGATCGCCGACTTCAATATGATTGAAGAAGGCGACCGCATTATGGTTTGTCTGTCAGGCGGCAAGGACAGCTATACCATGCTGGAGATCCTGCGTAACCTGCAGAAAAGCGCGCCCATCTCCTTCTCGCTGGTGGCGGTGAACCTCGACCAGAAACAGCCCGGGTTCCCGGAGCATATTCTGCCGGCTTATCTTGAGCAGCTGGGAGTTGAATACAAGATTGTCGAAGAGAATACCTACGGCATCGTCAAAGAGAAGATCCCGGAAGGGAAAACCACCTGCTCGCTCTGCTCTCGCCTGCGTCGCGGCATTCTCTACCGTACCGCCAGCGAACTCGGCGCCACCAAGATTGCCCTCGGCCATCATCGCGACGACATCCTGCAGACGCTGTTCCTGAATATGTTCTACGGCGGCAAAATGAAAGGAATGCCGCCGAAGCTGATGAGTGATGACGGCAAACACATCGTCATCCGCCCGCTGGCCTACTGCCGTGAAAAGGACATCGAGCGCTTCTCCCAGGCCAAGGGCTTCCCGATCATTCCATGCAACCTGTGCGGGTCGCAGCCTAACCTGCAGCGCCAGGTGATCGCCGATATGCTTCGCGACTGGGATAAGCGTTATCCGGGACGCATTGAAACCATGTTTAGCGCGATGCAGAACGTGGTGCCTTCGCACCTGAGCGACGTTAATCTGTTTGATTTTAAAGGCATCACCCACGGTTCTGAGGTGGTGGACGGCGGCGATCTGGCGTTTGACCGGGAAGAGATTCCCCTGCAGCCTGCCGGCTGGCAGCCGGAGGAAGAGGACGCCCGGTTAGATGAGCTGCGTCTGAACGTAGTGGAAGTGAAGTAACCCGAAAGCGTCTCAGGCCGCCGCCTGAGACGCGCTATTCTGCCCTTACTTCAGCAGTCGTACGCGGCAGGCTTTGCCTTTGATCTTACCGTTTTGTAACTGCTTATACGCTTTCTGCGCCATATTCTGGCGGATCGCTACATAGACGTGGGCCGGGTGGACGGTAATTTTGCCGATATCGGCGCCATCAAACCCCATATCTCCGGTCAACGCCCCCAGCACATCCCCCGGGCGCATTTTCGCCTTTTTTCCGCCGTCGATGCACAGCGTCGCCATCTCCGCCGTCAGCGGCGTGATAGCGTTGCCCGTCGGCGCCGGCAGCCAGTTAAGGGATAATTGCAGCATGTCGGCCAGAATGGTGGCGCGCTGCGCCTCTTCCGGCGCGCAGAAGCTGATAGCCAGGCCTTGTTCGCCGGCGCGGGCGGTGCGGCCGATGCGGTGAACATGCACCTCCGGATCCCAGGCCAGCTCGAAGTTCACCACCAGCGCGAGAGATTTGATGTCCAGGCCGCGGGCGGCGACGTCGGTCGCCACCAGAACCCGGACACTGCCGTTCGCGAAGCGCACCAGCGTTTGATCGCGGTCGCGCTGCTCGAGGTCACCGTGCAGCGATAATGCGCTCTGCCCGGCGGCGTTGAGCGCATCGCAGACCGCCTGGCAATCGCGCTTGGTATTGCAGAACACCACGCAGGACGCCGGCTGATGCTGGCTGAGCAGACGCTGGAGCAGCGCAATCTTGCCGTGGCGGGAAACTTCAAAGAACTGCTGTTCGATAGCCGGTAACGCATCGACGCTGTCAATCTCAATCGTTTCCGGATGACGCTGCACCCGGCCGCTGATCGCCGCGATCGCCGCAGGCCAGGTGGCGGAAAACAGCAGCGTCTGCCGGTCAGCCGGCGCGAAGCGGATCACCTCGTCGATGGCGTCGCTGAAGCCCATATCGAGCATGCGGTCCGCTTCATCCATCACCAGGGTCTGCAGCGCGTCGAGAGAAACCGTCCCCTTCTGCAGATGATCGAGCAGACGGCCCGGGGTGGCGACGATAATATGCGGGGCGTGCTGCAGTGAATCGCGCTGAGCGCCAAACGGCTGCCCGCCGCAGAGCATCAAAATCTTGATGTTCGGCAGGCAGCGCGCCAGACGGCGCAGCTCGCCGGCAACCTGATCGGCCAGTTCGCGGGTCGGACACAGCACCAGCGACTGGGTCTCAAAGCGCGACGGATCGATATGCTGCAGCAGGCCCAGCCCGAAGGCGGCCGTTTTTCCGCTGCCGGTTTTTGCCTGCACGCGCACATCTTTCCCCGCGAGGATCGCCGGCAGGGCGGCGGCCTGAACCGGCGTCATCGACAGATAACCCAGCTCGTTAAGGTTGGCTAATTGGGCGGCAGGTAAAACAGTCAGGGTAGAAAAAGCGGTCACAATGTATTCTCGTATTAAAGGACAGACGATCTGCAGGCGCGTATCCTCGCAGATCTCCGCGCCTGATGCGACAATTTAATCGGCTCTTCATCAGGCGGCGGATCGGGCTGAGGCTGCGGGCGCGGTCGCGGATCGGGTAAAGGAACCGGATCGTTCGGCTCGGGCGAGATGGGGATGGACTGGGCTGTCAGCCCTGAAGCGTAATGCATAGTGGCCTCCCGGAAAGTGATACGGGCGTACCCGCAGGCGTAAACGGCCTGAAGACCGTCGGGTGTCTTAGTAAGCGTAGAAGCTGGTCCGGAGAGCGCAAAAAAAAAGCCGACTCAACAAAGTCGGCGTCGTACGAATCAATTGTGCTATGCAGTAATTCAAAAAAGGAAGTAAGACAATATGGAGCGCAACGCCCATCGCTTGACGTTGCATTCACCTGCGAGAGAGATATTGCCCTGAATGGGTAGAGGGTTTATTGATTTCGCTCAAACATTGCCGGGTTTTCCCGGCATCGTCGCCGCTAAAAGGCGATTCTTTACAACCATTTACTGCGATGTAACCACCACGCAACACCACCGATGACAACGACTAACATCAGGCAGAAGAGGCTAAAGCCCAGATGCCAGCTGTTACCTGGGATCCCCCCGAGGTTGACGCCGAACAGGCCGGTTAAAAAGGTGCTGGGCAGAAACACCATCGCCATCAATGACATCGTATAGGTCCGCCGCGCCAGCGACTCCTGCATAATCTGGGCGATCTCATCGCTCATGATCGCCGTCCGGGCAATGCAGCTGTCGATCTCGTCCAGCCCGCGCCCCAGCCGCTCGGCGATATCCTGCATCCGCCGCCGCTGATCGTCGCTCATCCACGGCAGGCGTTCGCTGGCCAGCCGGGCGTAAACATCGCGCTGCGGCGCCATATACCGGCGCATCACAATCAGCTGCTTACGCAGTAGTGCGAGAAAACCGCGCGGCGGCACCTGCTGATCGAGCAGGTCGTCTTCGAGGTCGATAATTCGGTCGTGCAGTTGTTCAATAAACTCACTGGCATGATCGGTCAGCGCGTCGCAGACTTCCACCAGCCAGCTGCCGCCATCCGTCGGCCCATTGCCCTCCTTCAGGTCGCCCAGCACATCGTCCAGCGCCAGCACTTTGCGCTGACGAGTGGAGACGATCAGCCGCTCATCCATATACAGACGCATCGCCACCAGCTGGTCTGGCCGTTCATCGGTGCTGCCGTTGATGCAGCGCAGGGTAATCAACGCCCCGTCGCCGATCCGCGTCACCCGCGGTCGGGTGCTCTCGCCCGCCAGGGCATCGCGCACGTTATTGGGCAGCAACGGGGTGGCCGCCAGCCAGTCGGCGCTGTCGCTATGGGTATAGTTGAGATGCAGCCAGCAGGGCTTCTCTTTGTCGATAATATCGTCATCGGCGAGCGGCTTCACGCCCCCCTGCCCGTCGAGCACCCACGCGAAGATCGCGTCCGGTATCTGCAACTCCGAGCCTTTAATCGCGTCCACTCAACCTCCGTTAATCCATGCCTGTCGCATTGCGCGCGCTCTGTATAAGGTACGCGAAAGCGCGCTTTTTCGCTGTTTATTGCCCGGTGAAAGAGGCTAATCGCTTCATTAAAAAGCGCTTTCCCCCGGGCCGCGCCCGCTTTCCTCATTTAACGTTAAAGTGTAGTGAAATCAAGTTCTTCAGGTTTTGCGCGGTTCACTGCGACCTTTTGCGGTTTATTTTGCGGCTTTTTGCTGTATTATGCCGCTTATTGCGTCAATTTGCGGAGTCCCTCGCCATGCATAAGCTCGCGCGACAAAAACACATCCTTGACCGGCTGAGTGAAACCGGTCAGCTGAGCATCAGCGAACTGGTTGATGCGCTGCAGGTGTCGGCCGATACCATACGCCGGGATCTCAGTGAGCTGGAAAACCAGGGGGTACTGCAGAAAAGCCACGGCGGCGCCATCGCGCTTAACGTCCCGGCGATGACGCGCCAGGGAAGAAACGCCCTGCTCCCCGGAACGAAACAGCGTCTGGGCCAGCAGGTCGCCGCGCGCATCCCCTCCGGCTCGACGCTGTTTCTCGACGCCGGCAGCACACTGCTGGCCGTCGCTACCCAGCTGAAAGGCCCCATGACCGTGATCACCGCTTCGCTGGATATCGCCCAGCTGTTCAGCGACCGCGCCGATATCCAGCTTATCCTGCTTGGCGGCCAGTGGGACAGTGAACAGCGGCTGTTCGCCGGCAGCGCCACGCTGTCGCTGGTGGCGCGCTACCGCGCCGATATCGCGATTCTCGGCGCCTGCGCGTTGCATGCCGAACTGGGCCTGAGCGCCAGCCAGGAGGCCGATGCGGACGTAAAACGCGCCATGCTCGCCGCCAGCGCGGAACACTGGCTGGTGGCGGACCATACCAAAGTCAACCATTGCGAACCCTGGCTGGTGGCTGGTCTCAGCGACATTCACCATCTTTTTCTCGATCGTCCCTGGCCTGAGCTGGGGGATGACCCTGTCCTCTCTGTACATATTGCTGACGCTTAACAACGTGGAGAACCTGATGAGTAACAACACGATAAATATCGCCCTGATTGGCTATGGCTTCGTCGGTAAGACTTTCCACGCGCCGCTTATCCGTTCGGTGCCGGGCCTGAACCTGGCCTTCGTCGCCTCGCGCGATGAAGAGAAAGTCAAACGCGACCTGCCGGACGTCACAGTGATCGCTTCCCCGGAAGCGGCGGTCCAGCACCCGGATGTCGATCTGGTGGTTATCGCCTCCCCTAACGCCACGCACGCGCCGCTGGCCCGCCTGGCGCTGAACGCCGGCAAGCATGTGGTGGTGGACAAACCCTTTACTCTTGATATGCAGGAGGCCCGGGAGCTGATCGCCCTGGCGCAGGTGAAACAGCGGCTGCTTTCCGTCTTCCATAACCGCCGCTGGGACAGCGACTATCTCGGTATCCGTCAGGTTATTGAGCAGGGCGCCATCGGCACGGTGAAACATTTTGAGTCCCATTTCGACCGTTTCCGCCCGGAAGTCCGCGTCCGCTGGCGCGAGCAGAACGTCCCCGGCAGCGGTTTATGGTTCGATCTTGGGCCGCACCTGATCGATCAGGCGCTGCAGCTGTTTGGTCTGCCGCAGTCGGTACAGGGCAATATCGCCACCCTGCGCGACGGCGCGGAGATCAACGACTGGGCGCATGTGGTCTTAAACTACCCGGCGCATAAAGCGATCCTCCACTGCAGCATGCTGGTCGCGGGGGGCTCCTCGCGCTTCACGGTGCATGGCGATAAAGGCAGCGTTGTTAAAGCGCGGGCCGACCAGCAGGAGAGCCAGCTGCTGGCGGGTGTGGTGCCGGGAAGCGCCGGCTGGGGAGAGGATGAGGATGGGCTGGTTATCTATGACGCCTCGCTGCAGACCCAAACCCAGCCTACCCCGCCGGGCGATCAGCGCCAGTACTATATGCAGATCCGCGACGCGCTGAAGGGCCTGATCGCCAATCCGGTGCCGCCGGTGCAGGCGCTGGCGGTGATGGCCGTCCTGGAAGCGGCGGCGCGCTCTGCAGAAAGCGGCGTGGCGCAGACCCTCGACCTGACCGACGACGAGCGCAACGCGCTGCGCTAAGCCTGTCGTTACTCCGGTTATCTGCGCAGCCTGCAGGTAACCGGATCGCCACCCCGACTGCAGAAATAATCACTGCCTGTCAGTAGATTATCCTTTCTTTATCCTGCCTTTTTGCCTAAAGCACCGCTGGAAATTTCAGCCAATTGGGAGGAGGATAGAGAACAGATCGATCGTGATGAGAACAAGGTTGCTGACGCTGTGGACGCGGTGACCGCAATACCGGACAGGAGAAGCTCATGTACTACACGTTAGGAGATACCACTCTCCATTTTTATCGCTATCAGTGCAAATTCTACGTCGCCCACTGGGAAGGAGGGAACGTGATGGACGAAAAATTTAAACCGTTTATCGAGCAGATCACTGAGAAGACCGGGCTGGACGCGAAGCGCGTCGAGACCGCCGCGCGCGATTATTTTACTAACGTGGATTAACAGGCAGCCTGTTGCGGTATACCGAAGGCCAGGCCGACGCGCCTGCCGTTGATCTCCCCCCTTCCGCCGCCACGGCCCTCGTTCCCGCTGGCGGCTCTCCTTCCCCACCGGCGATAAACAGGATAACGACCAGCCAGAACCCCAGGCTGTCTGCCCCACACTTTTGTCAATTTCCAGACCGATAACGTGAGATGTCATTTATCGTAATTATCTATTTCCCCGTGATTTTTAGTCGAAACAATATCGCCCTGCCGCCAGGCAGGGCGTCGGCGACTACCGCTCCTCCAGCGCCGCCACCGGCTCCGGCGCGCTTTTCCTGCGCAGCAGATAGCCTGCGGCAAGGATCAGCAGCCATACCGGGATCAGGCAGACGGAGATGCGGATGTCCGGGGTCAGATACATCACCCCGAGGATCCCGGCGAGAAACAGCAGACACAGCCAGTTTGTCAGGGGATAGGCGAAACTCTGGAAAGCCGTTACCTTCCCGGCCCGCTGCATGGCGCGGCGGAACTTAAGATGAGTGATGCAGATCATCGCCCAGTTGATGACCAGGGCGGCCACCACCAGGGCCATCAGCAGGGCAAAGGCTTTCCCGGGCATCACATAGTTAATCACCACGCAAAGCGCCGTGGCGACGGCGGACACCGCCAGGGCGGTCAACGGGATCCCGCGGTGGTTCACCCGCAGCAGCGCGCGCGGGGCGTTGCCCTGCTGAGCCAGGCCGAACAGCATCCGGCTGTTGCAATAGACGCAGCTGTTGTAGACCGACAGCGCGGCGGTAAGCACCACCAGATTGAGGGCGTTGGCCACAATATTGCTGTCAATGGCGTGAAAGATCAGCACAAAGGGGCTTCCCCCTTCCACGACGTTCCGCCACGGGTAGAGTGACAGCAAGACCGCCAGCGACCCCACATAAAAAAGCAGAATACGGTAGATCACCTGGTTGGTGGCTTTGGGAATGGTTTTATGCGGTTCGTCGGCTTCCGCCGCGGTGATCCCCACCAGCTCAAGCCCGCCGAAGGAGAACATGATCACCGCCATGGCCATCACTAAGCCCGTGATACCGTTAGGGAAAAATCCCCCGTCCTGCCACAGGTTGGCCACCGTCGCCGCCGGCCCGCCGTGACCGCTAAATAACAGATAGCAGCCAAAGGCGATCATGCTGATGATGGCGGCCACTTTGACAATCGAGAACCAGAACTCCAGCTCGCCATACACTTTGACGTGCGTCAGGTTGATGGCGTTGATCGCCACGAAGAAGATTGCCGCCGACAGCCAGGTGGGTACCTCCGGCCACCAGTACTGAATATAGATCCCCACCGCCGTCAGCTCCGCCATGCTTACCAGCACGTACAACACCCAGTAATTCCAGCCGGACATAAACCCGGCGAAGGGCCCCCAGTAGCGGTTGGCGAAATGGCTGAACGACCCCGCCACCGGCTCCTCTACCACCATTTCGCCAAGCTGACGCATGATAAAGAAGGCGATAACCCCGGCGATGGCGTACCCCAGCAGGACCGAGGGGCCTGCCATACGGATCGTTTGCGCGATACCTAAAAACAGTCCGGTGCCGACCGCCCCCCCGAGGGCGATCAACTGGATATGGCGGTTTTTTAACCCGCGCTTTAACTGATGCTCTTGCTGCGTTGTCATCTCTGACCTGCCCCTGTCTGTAAAAAGTCACTTTCGCCGGTAGCAACTTTCAGGCCAGTGGATCGTCGCGGAGCGTCAGACCAAAACTAATCCATTGAATGATATTGAAATATTATTTTCCAGTTCGTTCTGAAAGCTGGTCATCGCGCCGCTGACCTGGCGCATAACGCGCGAAAATTGGCCAGATGACGCACAGATCATGAGAAAACTAGTGACTTCATGCATGATGCTGACCCGTTTTGGTGCATCCGGTTTGCCGCCGTCGGGTCAGGCTTCACGCCAGGCAAAAAACTGTTAGGCTGGTAGCCACTTTTACGTTCCGCTAGTGGCCACTATGTACAACATCGACGACTATGATCTGAAAATTCTTACCCTGCTGCAGGCCAATGGCCGTTTGACCAATCAGGAGCTTAGCGAGCTTATCGGCCTGTCCGCTTCCCAGTGTTCGCGCCGCCGTATCGCCCTTGAACAGGCGCAGCTTATCCTCGGCTACCATGCGCGTCTGGCGCCGGATGCCGCCGGGCAGGAGATGCTTGGCCTGATTGAGGTGCGCCTGCTGAATCACACCCCACAATGCGTGGAGAGCTTTCATCAGATGCTCAGTGAAGTGGACGCCATTCTGGACGCCTGGAAAACCACCGGCGACGCCGATTATCTGCTGCGGGTAACGGTCCCGGACCTGCCCGGATTGAGCCATTTGATCAGCCATATTCTGGCGCAAAACAAAGGGGTGGCTCATCTGAAAACCGCCGTCGTGCTCAACCGCCTGAAGGAGAACGGCCAGCTGATGCCGGGCACGCCCTCGCTGCGCTGAACCGGAGCACAGTGCCCTGCGCTGGTGCAGATGCGGGGCCAGTCAATGCGTGATAAGCAGTAAATTCGCACAACTTACGCATTTCATAACCATTATGCGCACGACCCGTGCGATTTTCTCTTTCCGACAGAACAACAGGTTAGGCTAAACCACGGCTATTTTTTCCGCAACCAATCGCCCGGGCACGCTCCTCTGGTGCGATTTTTGCAAACAAGAGCTTATCCTTGTTAACGAAAAGATAGTGCTTATTTATGGATAACGTCCTTTCCCCTGAAAAACTGACCCACACCTGGCTGGAGGATGCCCTGGCGCTGCTGTTCGGCACGCTGATGATCTCCTTTGGCATTATCCTGTTTCGCCAGGCCGGCGCCCTGACCGGCGGGACGGCAGGCATGGCCTTTCTGATCCACTACGCCACCCACCTGCCGTTCGGCGTGGTTTTTTTCGCCATTAACCTGCCCTTCTACTGGCTCTCCGTCCGGCGGATGGGCGCCGCCTTCACGCTGAAAACCTTCTGCGCGGTCGGACTGGTGTCGCTGTTCTCCGACCTGCACGGCTACTTTATCCATGTCGATCGCCTGAACCCCTATTACGCCACCCTCTTCGGCAACATCATGGTCGGTATCGGCTTTGTGGTGCTGTTCCGCCATAAAGCGAGCCTCGGCGGCGTCAATATTCTGGCCCTCTATCTGCAGGATAAAAGCGGCATCCGCGCCGGTAAATTCCAGATGGTGGTGGACGCCTGCATCGTCACCGCCTCGCTGTGGGTGGTTAGCCTGCCGATGCTGCTGGTCTCTGTCCTCGGCGCCGTGATTTTGAATTCGATTATCGCCATGAACCACCGCCCGGGACGCTACGCGGTGTAATGGCTTCACCTTTAACGGTCATTTCAGGAGTAACCACTGTGTTCCAGAACGTTGACGCCTACGCAGGCGATCCTATCCTGTCGCTGATGGAAGCCTTTCAACAGGATCCCCGGGCAGACAAAGTTAACCTTAGCATCGGGCTGTACTATAACGAGCAGGCCATCATTCCTCAGCTGGAGGCGGTCCGTCAGGCCGCTGACCGGCTGCAGAGCCAGTTGCACAAGGCCAGCCTCTATCTGCCGATGGAGGGACTGGCTCCCTATCGCCGCGCGGTCCAGACGCTGCTGTTTGGCGAACACCATCCGGCGTTGCGTGCCGGACGCATCGCCACCATCCAGACGCTGGGCGGCTCCGGCGCGCTGAAGGTGGGTGCTGATTTCCTCAAGCGCTACTTCCCCGACTCCGCGGTCTGGGTCAGCGATCCAACCTGGGAGAACCATGTGGCCATCTTTGCCGGGGCGGGTTTCGAGGTGCATACCTATCCCTGGTTCGACAGCGCCACCCGTGGGGTCAATTTCCCCGCTATGCTTGCCGCCCTCCAGCAGCTCCCGCCGCGCAGCATCGTGCTGCTCCATCCTTGCTGCCATAATCCGACGGGGGCCGATCTCGCCCCCGAGCAGTGGGATCGGGTGATTGAGGTGTTGATCGCCCGGGAGCTGATCCCGTTCCTCGATATTGCCTACCAGGGTTTTGGCCGCGGGCTGGATGAAGATGCCTATGCCATACGCGCCATCGCCAGCGCCGGACTGACGGCGCTGGTCAGCAACTCGTTCTCGAAGATTTTTTCACTGTACGGCGAGCGTGTCGGCGGCCTGTCGGTGGTCTGTGACAACGCCGATGCCGCCGGGCGCGTGCTGGGCCAGTTGAAAGCTACCGTACGCCGCAACTACTCCAGCCCGCCGGGGTTTGGCGCCCAGGTGGTGTCGCAGGTGCTCAACGATCCCGAGCTGAATGCCCTGTGGCAGGGGGAAGTGGAGGCCATGCGCACCCGCATCAGCGCCATGCGCGTCGCGCTGGTGAAGGCTCTGCAGGCAGCCCTGCCGGCGGTGGATTTTTCCTATCTGCTGACCCAGCGCGGCATGTTCAGTTACACCGGCTTTAGCGCCGATCAGGTAGACGTTCTGCGTGAAGAACATGGCATCTATCTGATTGCCAGCGGTCGCGTCTGCGTGGCCGGGCTCAACCACGGCAATATTGCGCGGGTAGCCAGCGCCTTCGCCGGGGTCTGCGCACGCTGATCCGCTTTCCCGCTGGCCGGGGCAACCCCGGCGCGGTATAGCAGTTATTCGCGACGCAGTCGGCGAGCCAGGCGGGTGCCCAGCGTCTGAATAAGCTGGACAATAACAATCAGCACCAGGGCGGTGGTGAGGGTGGCAAAGGCGTCGAAACGCTGATAGCCGTAGGTGATCGCCAGGTCGCCGATCCCGCCGCCGCCCACCGTTCCCGCCATGGCGGTCGCGCCAAGCAGACCGATGGTCGCGGTGGTAAGGGCCAGAATCAACGACGCCGCCGCCTCCGGCAGCATGAAATGCCAGACGGTCTGCAGAGGGGTAGCGCCCATGGCGTCTGCGGCCTCAAGGATCCCCTCATCCACCTCCAGCAGCGAGCTCTCCACCAGCCGGGCAATATAGGGGGCGACAAAAACGATCAGCGGCACGATGGCGCCCGCGGTGCCGATAGTCGTACCCACCAGCAGCCTGGTGAAGGGCAGGATCACAATCAGCAAAATGATAAACGGCAGCGAGCGCAGCACGTTAATCAGCGGATTCAGCGCCTGATGCACCACCGGGTTGGCCACGATGCCGCCAGGACGGCAAACCACCAGCACAATTCCCAGCGGGACGCCGAGCAGCGCGCCAAAGCCCAGTGAGATGGCGACCATAATCAGGGTATCATGCAGCGCCAGCAGAAACTGCTCGCCGGTAATGGCGGTATCAATTAGATCAAACATGGATGATTTTCACTCCTGCGTCGGCCAGATGGGTGATGGCGCGTTCGGTTTCGTCAGGCTCGCCGAGGAGTTGCACAATCATAAATCCCAGAATCCGGCCCTGAACTTCGGACATGCTGGCAAACAGGATATTCACCTCGACAGCATACTCGCGGATCAGGCGGTTAATGATCGGCTGCCGGGCCGTCGCGCCGATAAATTCGAGGCGTAAAGCCCGGGCGCCGTTGTCGCGCTGCAGGAGCGACGCCACCCGCTGCGGCAGGCGATCGTGCACCACCGACTGCACGAAACTGGCGGTGACCGGATGCTGCGGCTGGGCAAAGAGATCGAAAACCGTCCCCTGCTCAACAATGCGCCCGGCCTGCATCACCGCCACCTTGTGACAGATTGTCTGGATCACTGACATTTCATGCGTAATCAGCACAATGGTGATGCCATAGCGGCGATTAATCTCCTGCAGCAGCAATAAGATCTGTACCGTGGTATGGGGGTCGAGCGCCGAGGTGGCTTCATCGCACAGCAGCACCGACGGGTTGGTGGCCAGCGCCCGGGCGATACCGACCCGCTGCTTTTGCCCTCCCGACAGCTCATTCGGGTAGCTGTGCATTTTGTCGCTCAGGTCGACAAACGCCAGCAGCTCCGCAACCCGCGCCTGGATAAAAGCCTTGTCGCGTCCCTGCAAAATAAGCGGGATAGCGATGTTATGAAATACCGTTTTCGAATTCAGCAGATTAAAATTCTGAAAGATCATGCCGATATCTTTTTTGATCGCCTGCAGGCGCTGGCCGCTGCAGTCCTGGAGCGACTCACCGTTCAACACCACCTCGCCCTCACCCGGCGTTTCCAGACGATTAATCAGCCGCAATAAGGTGCTTTTCCCTGCGCCGCTGTAGCCAATAATGCCGAAAATATCGCCCCGGTCGATACTGAGATTAATATCCTGCAGGGCCAGAACCGGATGCCCTTTTCTGTTAAAGGTTTTACTGACATGGCGAAATTCTATCATCGCGTTATTCATTTTAAATAATCAGGCAGCAGGTAACCATCATACTGCGGATGGCTGAGAATATATTTTTTGAAATCGGCAGAGTGATAGCCGTCGATGATATCTTTGGCAAACTGCGCCTTCTGATTTTTACCGGCAACGGTCACAACGTTAATAAAATGGCTGGTGGCGGCCTCCAGCTTTAATGCCGAGGTAAGCGCCATGCCGCTGGAGACGGCGAAATTGCCCTGAATCAGGCCATAGTCGACGTCCGGCAGCGCGCGAACCTGCTGGGCATTGTCCATCTCCTTAAGCACGATGTTATAGGGGTTGGCAACGATATTACGCTGCGAAAAGGTGGCGGGATCGCTGTCCGGTTTAATCTTCACCCAGCCGAGACTTTCCAGCACCAGAACCGCGCGATATTCGTTCGACGGCTGGTTTGGCACCGACACCACCGTGCCAGCTGCCGGGGTGCCCAGGGTCGTCAGCTTGCCGCCGTACAGACCCATCGGCGGCGTGGGTACCTGCACAATGCCGACGTTATCGATCCCCAGTCGCTCATTGATCGCTTTCAGGTATACCGGATGCTGCATAATATTCGCTTCGATATCGCCGCGAGCTACTGCGTCATTGACCTGAATACCGTCGCTGAAATCTTTATATTCGATTTTATATCCTTTACTCAATAAATAGGGGGTGACCCCTTTTTCAAATTGCTCTTTATACGGCCCGGGGTTAAAGCCGATGCGAATAATTTGATCGGCGGTGGCGTAAAAGGAGGTAGCGGATAACAGGGCGAGCGTCATTCCGAGCGCAACTGACTTGTTCATAAGGTATTTTCCTGGAAGGTTGGCGATATTGAGCGATTAAATCACAGCCGAAAGCGGGTTGTAAGCCAGAACGCCGGATTTCCTTTTGCTTATTCCTCATAAACTTTTGCCATCCCGACATATCCTAAAAACAATAATCCTTTGCATATATTGTTATTTAGCCAGGCGCAATAAATCCCTTAAAGATGGCAGATTATTGATAACGTAAACCGGGAAAATTATGCCTGATTTCGCTGCTTCACCGCTGGTGGACGCCCTGGAAGAGAATCTGTTCAGCCTGCTGGAAAAACTGGCCGCGGAGGTCAACACCGACGCGCTGCCGTTGATCGACCTCTCCAGCGGCAGTCCGGATCAGCCCACTCCGCCAGAAGTGATTGACTCGCTGCAGAGCGCCATTCATCGTCGTGAAAACCATGGCTACCCGTCGTTCTGGGGCAAGCCGCAGGTCCGCGAAGCGATCGCCCATTTTTATCGCCGCCAGTATGATGTGGAAATCGATCCGCACAGCGAAGTCGCGGTATTTCAGGGCTCGCATATTGTTATTGGCGGCATCCCGCGGGCGCTGCTCCGTCCCGGGCAATACCTCATCTCCACCGATCCCTGCTATCCCATTTACCGCTCAGCGGCGCTGCAGTCCCAGGCGGCGTTTTATGGCCTGCCGCTCAGGGCTGAGAATCAGTTCCTGCCGGATTTTAACGACCTCCCCCGGGAGGTGGCTGACCAGGCCGGGCTGGTGGTGCTTAACTATCCACATAACCCCACCGGCGCGCTCGCCACGCCGGCGCTGTTCGCCAGCGCCCTGCAGTTTGCCCGCCGTCACCAGGTGCCGATCCTGCACGATTTTGCCTATGCGGCCATAGGCAGCGCGGCCAGCGATGCGCCGCTGAGCCTTTTCTCTCAGCCCGGCGCGAAAGCGTGGGGAGTGGAGACCTACACCTTCTCCAAGACCTTTAATATGGCCGGCTGGCGCTTCGGCTTCGCGGTCGGCAACGCCTCGATTATCCGGGCGTTTAAAAAACTGCACACCCACAGCTACAGCACGGTGTTTGGCGCCATTCAGGATGCGGCGATCGCCGCGCTCAGCCTGCCGGCAGAACGGATTGCGCAGCTGACGGCGGTGTATCATCAGCGCCGGGAGTGGGTTCTGCGTCGACTGGCCGCACTGCGCTGGCCGGTTCGTGCCGCACAAGGTACTTTCTTCCTCTGGCTGAGCGTGCCGCCCGGGTACCGTTCACAGGAGTTTGCCCGCCTGCTGCTGCAGGAGGCGCATATTCTGGTGGCGCCAGGCACTGGTTTTGGCGATGGGGGTGAAGGGTTTATTCGCATCAGTCTGACGGCTGGGGACGACGCGCTGCGCAAGGCGCTGGACCGTCTCGCCCGGCTGGCGCTGTTTTAGCGCCCGCCTCGCGGAGTCGTTACACCTTCAGGTAGCCCGCCATGCGTTGAATACGCGCGGCGGAATAGTCATAGCAGGCGCTGGCGGGTTTACCCAGTACGCGATATTTGGCGCCATTGTAAAAGGCGGTCTTATTTTCCTCTTCCAGAAAGCGCCGGGAGACGGTGTCGCTGAAAATACGGTCGCCATCCGACTGCGGCTGATAGCGGCTGGATTTGACGCTCTCCCAGGCCACGCCGATCGGCTTATGGTCATAGCCGGTCATACAGAACAGCCGGTTGGAGGCCAGCAGATCGGCCTCGATGGTTTTAAATTCCGCCGCCGTAGCGGCGCAGGTTATGCTTAACAGGCAGGCCGAAGCCCATCGGTAAATTGTCATTATTCAGGCGATCCCAGAGAGTTTCCTCCATTCTAAGCGGCTGAAAATTCTGGACGTTCACTTTCACCTATCGTTGCCAGCAAAAACCGCCAAAAAATTTACACTCAGACTCCTCGTGCGTTGTCTTAACGACCTGCAGGCCTTCTCAGCGCAGGTCATCCGCCGGGCCAGACAACGAGACGCCGGCGGGAAGGATATAGCCGTCTTTAACGATTAAACGCCCAGCGGGTCCCGCTGGTCAGCGCCCGCTCGAAGGCGGTACGGCCGGGGCCCGCCAGCCAGCCGGCGAAGGTGTGCAGCTGCGGGTGCAGCTGGCGCAGGGCGTCGAGGTCGGCGTGCCCCGCCAGCCGCCCGTCGTCCACCAGCCCGGTCAGCTTGTGCAGAAAAGGGCTGGCGGCCAGCACCTCGTCGGAAAATCGCGAATAGGGGATCGGCCGTCCCGCCGCCGCGGAGAATAACGCCTCCAGCTGACGACCGGTCACGCTGTCGCTGGCGATCTCGAACGTCTTGCCGGCAAACCGCGCCGGCGCGGCAAAAATCGCTGCGACAAGCTGGCCGATATCCTCCACCGCCAGCACCTGCATCCTCCCCTCCGGCAGCATAAAAAAGTGAAAATGACCTTCATCAAGGCCAAAACCGGGCATCACCAGCAGCTCCATAAAGGTGGCGGGCCGCACGATGGTCGCCGCCAGCGGCAGGCGGCGGATATGCCGCTCAATCGCCGCTTTGGTGTCATAATGCGCTACGCCGGTCGGCGTCTCCCCCGCCGCGCTGCCGGAGCTGTACACCAGATGCTTTACCCCGCACTCGACAGCAAGGTCGGCGATGGTTATCCCGTAGCGCACCTCCTGCTCATCGGTTACCGTCCCGCCCGGCGAGCTGGGCTGCACGCTGAAGACGCCGTCGACCCCGGCCATCGCTGCCCGCATTGCCGCCCGGTCTTCAAAGGCGCCCACGACCAGCTCCGCTCCCCGCGCCGCCAGCGCGACAGCCCCGGCGGAGAAAGGATCCCTGACCAGCGCCCGCACTCGCCAGCCGCGGTGCAGCAGCGCCCGCGCCACCGAGCCGCCCTGCTGGCCGGTGGCGCCAAAAACCAATACGATTTGGACATTATTCATCACCGTTCCCCGTCGTCAGCAGATCGTTGTCCGGCGTCTCGCCAGCGATACTCCCCTGGCCTGTCCTCCTCCAGCCAACCGCAGGAGGGTCCGGCGAAATGCCCGGTGAACCATTGGGCATGATGGCTTGCGCACCACGCCATCATCTCGCGTCGCGAGCGTTCCGCCTGCCGGGGATCGCCGCAGAACGCCGAGCTCCAGTGCGGATGGGTAAACTGGCGCGGGGAATGAAGAAGATCGCCGGAGAAACAGGCGTAGTCATCGCCAGAGGAGAGGATCAGCGCGGCATGGTCCGGACTGTGGCCGGGGGTAGGGATAAAGGCGATCCGTCCGCCGACCAGCGGCCTGGCCGCCACATCCACGGTCTCCAGCTGGCCAGCCTCGATCACCGGCAGCAGGCTGTCGAGCCAAAGCGCCCGGTAGCGTTCGCTGTTCTTCACCCGCGCGAGCTCTTTTGCCGAACACAGGTAGCGCGCGTTGGGAAACAGCGGCGCCCAGCGATCGTCCCGCCAGACGGTATTCCATCCGACATGGTCGGTGTGCAGGTGGGTCAGTAGCACCAGGGTCACCTCCTCCGGGTTCACTCCCGCGGCGCGGAGATTCTCCAGATAGGGCGTGTTAAGTTGATGATAGAGCGGATTGCCGCCGCGCTCCCGACCGTTGCCGGTGGCGGTATCGATAACGATCAGATCGTGGGGGGGCTGTACCACCCAGCTGTGGATTGACAGCGCGATTGGCTGATTATCGGCGTCCGCCTCCGTTACAGGGAACGCCGCAGGATAGAGCGCCGCCGACTGCAGGCTAATCTCGCGCTCCGGCACTTTGAATATCATGCTGTCGCCTGTCTGGTAAGTTTGCATCACTCCCTCCGCGCGCATTGCGCTGGTTGATTTACCGGGGTGATATTCACTATGCTGCCGGGATAACCCACATTCAAATTGATTATCATAATGAAGAAAATCATTGAAAATGATTTTAGTCGTATCGATCTGAATTTGTTGACGGTCTTGATGGTGCTGTACCGCGAAGCCAGCGTTACCCGCACCGCAGAGGCGCTGCATCTTGGCCAACCCGCCATCAGCGGGGCGCTGAAACGGCTGCGCGAGATGTTTGGCGATCCGCTGTTCGTGCGCAGCGCCAGAGGCATGCTGCCGACCCCGCGGGCGCAAGCGCTGGTGACCGAGCTGCAGCCGCTGATGGAACATCTGCATTCGGCAATGTTTGGCGCCGGGGAGTTTTCCCCCGCCAGCGCGCAGCAGCTTTTCCGCGTCGGCCTCAGCGACTGGAGCGAACACTGGCTGATGCCCCAGCTGTTACCCGGACTGATGCAGGAGGCGCCCGGGGTGTCGCTCCAGACACTCGCCGCCGACCCCTTCCAGGTACACCAGCTGCTGGAGGCGGATCGCATTGATGTCGCGGTGTCCCTCAACAAGCAGAGCCGCGGGGAGATCGTCAGCGAACCGGTGATGAGCATGGGGGTGACCACCCTGTGGTCGCCGCAGCAGATCCCCTGCCGCGGGCCGTTGTCGGTGGGCGATTTCGTCGCCTGGGAACATGTGATGGTGGCCTATCGCGAAACCGGCCACGGGGAAATAGATCGCCAGCTCGCCAGTCAGGGACTCGCGCGGCGCGTGCGCTTCGCCACGCAGAATTTCTCCACCTTTCCCCTCCTGCTGACCACCCTGCCGCTCTTCGCCACCGTCCCCCAGGGGCTGGCGCAACGCTGGCAGGCGCAGTATGCGCTGCGCGCGGACGCCCCGCCGGTGGCCTACCCGGAATTTACCCTGTGTATACTGCGCCACAAACGCCGGGCGCAGGATCCGGCGCTGAACTGGCTGATAGCGAGGATAAAACAGGCCATGCGCGGACCATAGCGGTAGCGAATACCACCGTCATCAGGCCTCGCTGAGCGGGGGTTGCAGAACGCGCCTGCTCCAGTCGTAAAACGCGCGCACCGCCGGCAGCAGATAGCGGTTTTGCGGATAGACCAGCGACAGGGGAAGATCAGCCGCGGCCTGCTCCAGACAGGCGACCAGCGCGCCGCTCTGCAGCCAGGGTTGCGCCAGATAGCTGGCGACGCGGATCAGGCCCAGCCCCTGAACGCCGGCCTGGATATAGGCATCGGTATCGTCGACCACCAGCGTCTCCTGCATGCGGATCGCGCAGTCGCCGTCATCGAGGGAGAAAAGCCAGTCGATGGTCCGCCCGGTACGGTGGTTCAGGTATCCCACCGCCCGGTGCTGGTGCAGATCGTCAATGCTCTGCGGCCGGCCGTGGGCCGCTATCCAGGCCGGCGAGGCGAGGACCATCCAGCGGTAGCGGGCCAGAGGGCGCGCCACCAGGGTGGTGGAATCTTCGATTTGCCCGGTACGGATCACGCAGTCGAATCCCTCCTGGATGATATCTTCCACGTTGTCGCTTGAGCAGAGGATCAGCTCCAGGTCGGGATACTGCTGCAGAAACTCGCCGATCCTCGGCTAAACGCAGTGCCGGGCGAGAGATTGCGGCATCCCCACCTTGAACCGCCCGGCGGGCTGGGCCGAGCGGCCGGGAAAGGAGGCTTCCATCGCCGTCATTTCGGCCAGCAGCCGTTTACACTCCTCGTAATACCGACGCCCCTCCGCCGTCACGCTGAGCTTGCGGGTGGTGCGCTGAAGAAGCTGCGCCCCAAGCCAGGCTTCCAGCTCCTTCACTACCCGAGACACCGTTGAGCGCGGCTGCCCCAGCGCCTCCGCCGCCCGGGCGAAGCTGTGGGCATCCACAACCGCAACATACAACTGCATGGCATCCAGTCTGTCCATTAGGTGCTCCCCCGCCGGTTATTATCCCATTATGACGAACAGTCTAACCCGAAATCCTGTTCTTATCGAATGATGCCCTCCCCCCTACACTGAGCCTGTAGCCAGTGAATACAAGGCTTAACTGAGCAAGGAGTTAAAATGAAAACTGATGATATTAATCTTGAGGAAAAAGTATTAGTTCTGGGAGCGGGACAACTGGGGGCCGCCGTACTGGATGCGCTGGTGCCAGCGGTGATCCAGCGCCAGGGCGCGGTCTCGGTGATCGTCTCGCCGGCGGCCTGGGATGAAACCGGCCAGCTGCGTTCGGCAAGCCACCGGGCGCTGGCCGACGCCGGGGCCGACTTTATCGCCGTCGACATCGCCGTTCGTTCACTGGAGACCCTGACCAGGGCTTTTCGCGGGTACAGCACCGTGATTAACTGCATGGGCTTTGTCGCCGGTCCGGGGACGCAGCTGAAAATTACCCGCGCGGTGCTGGCCGCCGGAGTGCCCCGCTATTTTCCCTGGCAGTTTGGCGTCAATTACGATGTGGTCGGCAAAGGCAGCGGCCAGCCGGTCTGGGACGAGCAGTATGATGTCCGGACCCTGCTGCGCGCGCAGCAGGCCACGGAGTGGGTCATTGTCTCCACCGGCATGTTTACCAGCTTTCTCTTCGAGCCAGACTTCGATGTGGTGAATTTATCCAGCCGAACCCTTCACGCCCTTGGCAGCTGGGACACCCAGGTGACCGTCACCTCGCCGGCGGATATTGGCCGCCTGACCACCGCGATTTATCTGCATCAGCCGCGGATCGTCAACGAGGTGACGTTTGTTGCCGGCGAAACGACCTCTTACCGGCAGCTGGCGGACACCGTGGAGCGCGTGACGCAGCAGACGTTCAGCAAAGCCGTTCACACCCTGCCCGCCCTGCTGGACCAGCTGCGGACAGACCCGGATAACGCCATGCTGCGCTATCGCGCCGCCTTCGCCCGGGGGGATGGCGTGTGGTGGCCGATGGGCGACACCTGGAATACCCGCCACCATCTGCCGACCCAGGACATTGCCGGCTGGCTGCATGCCGCGCGCTGATTTTCTCTCACAGGACAGAATGACGATGAACAAGCTGATTCAACTGATCGTATTGAGTTGCCTGCTGCCGCTGGCGGTCAACGCCAGGACCCTCACCGCCACCGGCGATACCCTGGACCACGCGGAAAGCAAAATTCGCCAGCAGGCCGCCCGCGAGGGCGCAACCGCCTATCGGATCATTGAGGCGCGAATGGGTAACAAAGTGCACATCACGGCGACACTCGATAACTGAACCACCGCTATCCGGCTCAGGGATGAGCCGCCGCCAGCCCGCGCGCCAGATCAGGCGCTCATTCTTTCCCGTCGACGGTCGCGGCCCGGCGGCGCGCCGTACAGGCGAGCGTATTCCCGGGTGAACTGCGACACGCTGATATAGCCCACTTCGCCGGCCGCCTGCGCAATGCTCATCCCTTCCGCCAGCATCAGGCGGCGGGCGTGGATCAGGCGCAACTGCTTCTGAAACTGCAGCGGCGACAAGGTGGTCATGGCGCGGAAATGACGGTGAAAGACCGAAACGCTCATCCCGGCGGCGTCGGCCAGCGCGTCGACGCTGACTGGCTGCATAAAATCCCGGCGCAGCACCGCCACCGCCCGGCGGATCCGCGCCGAATGGCTGTCTGCGACGCCCAGCGCCCGGATAGCCGCCCCGTGAACACTCTGCAATAGCCAGTAATGCAGCTCCCGCCGCAGCCCTTCGCCTAACACCGCCAGCGCCCCCGGTTGATCAAACAGTCTAGCCAGCCGATAAGCGGCGTCCGTCACGTCGGCATTCATCGGTTCGATACCGACGCGGGGCGCCTCATCTCCCCCTGACGGCCCCACCTCCTGCAGCTCGCGCAGGATAGCCAGATCCAGCTCCAGCACCAGCGCGTAATAGGGAAAACGCTGACTGGCCTCGGTGATCTGGCTGGTGGTGGGGACATCCGCGGCGATCACCATCGCCTCCCCCGGACCATAGTCGAAACTTGCCAGGCCGGTGGTCACGCTTTTGCGCCCCTGCAGCAGCATGGCCACCAGCGGCCTGGCGATGGCCGCCTGCAGATCGCCGGGGTGCAGGGCCCGCACCAGAGTGATGCCGGGAACCGGGGTAACCGCCACCCCGCTGCTATCGACATGAGCATCGGCATACCGGCGGCAGAGAGCGAAGAGTTCGTCGCGCATAAGATCCTTTCAGGCAAGTTTTAAAGCCTCAGTATGCGCTATTTCCCACCAGAAGAGAGTGTATGGAGAGGAATGGGCAAAAAATAACAAGGATTGGGCAACCCGGTCTGGTAGGCACCCCCTATTGTAAGGACTCCACACACCAGAGAGGATCGAACATGACTAAGATTGCACTTATCACCGGCGCTAACCGCGGCCTTGGCCGTCAGACCGCACTGGATATCGCCCGCCAGGGTGGGGACGTCATCGTCACCTGCCGCGGCAATATTGAACAGGCGGAAGCGGTGGTGGCCGACATTCACGCTCTCGGCCGCAAGGCCATCGCCCTGCCGCTGGATATGGCGCAGACCGCCAGCTTTCCGGCCTTCGCCGACAGCCTGCGCGCTGCGCTGGGCAGCGTCTGGGGACGGGACACCTTCGACCATCTGATCAATAACGCGGGACACGGCGAATTTGCCCCGCTGGCCGAAACGCGCGAGGCGCAGTTCGACGGGCTGTTTAATGTCCACGTTAAGGGGGTGTTTTTCCTCGTTCAAACCCTGCTGCCGCTGCTGGCTGACGGCGGACGGATCGTTAACTTCTCCTCCGGACTGACCCGCGTCTCTTATCCCGGCTTCTCCGCCTACGCCGCGGCCAAAGCGGCTGTGGAGATGCTGAGCGTATACATGGCCCGCGAGCTGGGCGGGCGCGGCATCACCGTCAATACCGTCGCCCCCGGCGCTATCGCCACCGACTTTGGCGGCGGACTGGTGCGGGACGACGCGGGGGTTAACGCGCAGTTTGCCGCGATGACGGCGCTGGGACGGGTGGGCGTTCCCGAGGATATTGGGCCGATGATCGCCAGCCTGCTGCGCGACGATAACCGCTGGGTGACCGCCCAGCGGATCGAGGTATCGGGCGGACAAACCATCTGACCAGTCAGGCCAGGCTGTCGATCGCCATAAAAAAGCGGTCTTCGGTGAGAATCTGTCGCGCCTCCGGGGACTGGCGCGACTGACGGATCAACCAGCCGCCGTCCGGGGCCAGGCTCAGATAAAACACCTCCCGGGAGCCTGCCCCGCCAGGTGTCTCAAGGCTCAGAGTCACGACCCCCTTTTCCACGCCATCCCACAGCTGCTGCGGCACGATATTGACGCTGCGCTCGCCGTTTTGCAGGCGGAGAGTGGGGATATCGTAGCGGCAGATGCCGCTATTGAGGCTGTAGCCAAGGGTGCTCAGATCGTGGAGGTGGCGGGTCGAAACCACCACCTCGATGCCCGTTCCGTCAAACCACTGATTCACCTGCCGGGCGAGCGCCGCCATCTGCTGGCGAAACATGGCGATATCCGCGGCGGCCGCCCCATCGAAGGTGGTTGTCCGCGGCGGATTTTGCTGGTGCTGTAGTTTCTTAAAAAAACGCTCCCTCGCTGTCACGTTATCTCCCTGTGCTGTGATGAAACCGGTGAGGCTGGATGAGGATGGTTACCGCCAGTTCGTTGGTTAACGAAGATTACGGGCCAATCGCCACGATGGACCCGCCGCAGAAATTTGTTTTCGACGTTACTTCGCCGCTTCAGGCCTGAGCCCTAGCTGGTTAGTTTCGGCGGTAAAAATACGTGGCTTGTCAGGATCCAATTCCTCACGCGCCAGCACCTGCTTCCAGGTATTTCTTTCTGTATCCGGATGGCGGAACAGGCCGACAACCGCCACGAACTTCGCCTGCGTTTCCAGCGGCATATTGAGACTGGCGTCCCCTCCGGGGTTGATCACTACGTCGCGACTGGCGAGGAGATCGGCGGCGAGCAGAATATCCCCCTCCTCCAGCAGCTGCTGGTAAACCAGCCGGTCAAAGGTCCGGCGATCTTTAAGCTGATAGATGCGCACCACCACCGGTTCGGAGAGCGAGTGATTCTCTCTGGCATCGGTGTTGAGCGCTTCGCGCGCCGTAAAATCCAGATGCAGCGTATTAATTTGCTTATAAAAAACGGCGTTGAAGGCGGATTTTGTTCCCTCCGAGACGCGCTGGGTGAGCCCGCATCCGCTCAGGCAAAGCGCTAGCAGGGACAGCAGGCAGGCGGTTTTAATCAAACTTATACGTAACACGTCGGTTTCCTTGCGATGAGTTGGCAGGCTGCAGGCCGGTATAGGTGCCCAGTTCGGTGGTAAATGTCTGCGGGATATCATCCTGACTCTCACCCTCTCCAGCGCCCAGCACGCCGTTCATACCGAGCCAGAACGGTCCGTCCCCCAGCGGCGGGACAGCCAGCAGTCGGGTCGGCGCGGTCAGGGTGATTCTGGCCCGGAATCGCCAGCCCAGATACACCCGCAGCAGGATGAGAAAGTCCCGAAACAGCGGGCCATCAGGCTTCCAGCCCTGCGCCTCCTCGGGATTATCGGTGATAAGGGCGACGAGGAGCTGGCTACTGCTGTCCATCGCTTCGTCACCCAGCGGGGTATTTCCGTCCAGTAAGAAGTCGTCATCGCCGTAAAAGCCCAGCGGCTGGCTGACCGCCACCGGACGCAGGCAGTAAGGGCTCACCCTGACGGTGGTCTTCGGGGCCAGCAGCGTGATCAGCGCCTGGATCCCCTGCTGAGTTTTGCCCGGCTGACGCAGCACGCCAGTCAGCGCCAGAAAGCGCGACGCTGGCGAGGCGATATGCCGCGTCGTGCCGGGGATGCCCAGCCCCGCCAGACCCAGCAGCGACTGTGACAGGCGGTCGGTACCGCCGGGCTCAAAGGTGGCGGGCCAGCAGTATTTCCGCCAGAGGCGGTAATACTGCGTGATAATCCGGTGACTGAAGATATCCAGCAACCCCTGCAGCGCTTCATGCCCTTCCCTGCGCTGGGCGATATCATCGAGCCAGGCCGTCGGGAGCGGCGAATCGACACCGTACAAGCCCATAAAGGTGGTGCGAATGACCGGCGGCCCGCTGTCATTGGCCTCATCGTATTCCACGGCTCTGAGTTCGCTGGCGGGGAATCCCATCCCCGGGTGCGGATAAAAACGTACCGGATCGTCAGCCGGATGGCTGGTCGCCCCCATCAGGGGTTTATCGGGGTGCTGTCGTTCCAGAAGCTGACAAAAGCGGTAAAAATTGATCCGCGGCAGGTCGGCCTCCAGACGCGGCATCAGCCGGGAATGCGTCGGCTGCGCTTCTCTTCCCATTCCAGTCGTTCTCCGGTTGGTTGCAGAATGATAATCAGGCGGTTGAACAAGTAGATATCGGTGTAGAGCGCAAAGAAGCGGCTAAGCATCTCGCCAAACAGGCATATATCGCCTCGTCCGGCAAAGCCGTGGCTGTCGAGGGTGACTTCAATTTGCACGCCGCGCACCAGATGGCCCTGTGCAAAGCGCTCTGTTGCGCGGTGCTTCACGTCGAGGATGGCTTCCAGACGCCGACGATTCATCTCGCTGTCGGTCCATTCATACAGCGCCAGGGTGCCGCGCAGGACTTCAGCGTTGTCCATCAGGGAAAGAAAACTGCTGCCCAGATGGCTCAGCACCCGCCAGTGAAAACGATCCTGGGCAGGGGGATAGCACGGGAGCGTCGGCGCGCAGAGGTTACGAACCGCGACGCTGGCCGAGGTGGTTTTCATCACCGTATCGAGCACGGTGCTCTGCAGCGCACAACGCGGAAGCTGGCCGTTGGTTCCGGTGAGGGTGAGCGACAGGCTTTCATCTTCCGGTACGGTATGATTGTCAAAGGCTTCCCCGCCGACGATAAGCCAGGTGTTATGCAACCCGGAGGGGCCACGGCGCACCCGGGTATGATAGTAATAATCAGGCGAGTCATGACGCATCATGCCGCCTTTGTGACGAAAGCTTGAGAACGGCGCGTAAGCCTGTTGGCTCGAGGAGATCACGGAATCGACGGTGTAAATTTCAGTGTGGCCGTCCTGCACGCGCAGTGGGCGCAGCAGGTATTCTGTCTGCAGGGAATTGATGGTCAGCGGATCGGACTCCAGCGGGAACAGGTTGATCGCCGGTACGCAGTGCAGGCGCAGCTGCTTTTCGCTGAAGCGGAAGTCATGTTCCCAGCGTTCCGCCAGCACGACGTCGATCTCAAACCACGCCATCCCGGCCGGGAAAGCCACCGTCTCCAGCCCGCGCAGGTCGATGAACATGAACTTTTCGCGGAAGGTAAAATACTCCAGCAGCAGCTGGTAGCCGCGAAAACTGCGGCCATCTTCGGGCCAGAGGCCGTCATCCTCGCCAAACCCCAGCGCGCTGAAATACCCGTCCAGCGGCTTTCTGTCCTCCTCACCGGGTACGCGCAGCCACATCCTGGCCACATTGAGGGTAAAGGCCTCGTGCATGGCGCAGGCCAGCGGCGCATCGGCGTTGCAGTACAGCGGGATATGGCTGAGATCGATCCGGCGCCAGTCCGTCAGGCTGCTGCAGTTAAAGCGCAGCGTGATCACCGACCGGCCATCCGTATCGGTGGTCAGCTGAGCGCGCTCCAGGGACAACGGCTGCAGAGCGATCGCTTTGGTGGTGGTGTACCGACAGCGCGTGCCCTTTTCACCGATCGGCCGGGAAAGCACTTCAAAGCCTTTAGCCATCGTCATCGGCTCTTTCATCTCCTGCCAGTCGGGGGTGAATTCCACGACCGACAGGGAAGGAATGGTACGTAAATAATGTGGCCACAGCAGGCTGACCACGCCTTCGGTGAGTTCGGGCAGATCGTCATCGAGCTTCTGGCGCATGCGGCCCATCAGGAAGGCAAAACCTTCAAACAGACGCTCGACAAAGGGGTCGCGGGCGCCCGCTTTGTCAAGATTGAGCATTGCCGCCTGCTCAGGATGAGCGCGGGCAAACTCTTCACCCGCTTCCAGCAGGTAGCGCATTTCAGCGTCGTAATAACGCAGGGTTAAATCGTCCATAAGTCACCAGAAGAAGTAATAGCTTTCAGATATGCAGAAGACAGCAGATGCAAGTAATAAGGTGCGGTTGACGCGTCAATTATGCGCACAGCACCGCAGCGCGAGCGGGATCCAGAGCGATAAGCCCGGCAAGCAAAGACTCCATCTCTGGCTGCAAGCGATTTTTTTCTGCCTCACTGCGCCCGGCCTTGCCTCTTAGCAGCCGGAGTCGGCGGGCTTTGATCTCAAAGATAAGCTCCGGCGTCCATTGTTCGAGCGTCATCTCCCGGGCACGGCTGTCGAGTTCCGCCAGCAGATGCAGCGCTATTTCATTTTTTCCGTACTGCTCGCTGACCCGCGCCATCAATAAGCGCATCATCCACCGATTGCGGCTGGTGGTATAGCCCGGTTGCGCCTGTAACCAGTTCAGCGCCGACTCAATACCTTCATCGTCCGCGCGGGCGAGCACTTCTGACTCCAGCGACAGCACCTCATCAGTGCTGGTCGCCGCCATCACCGGCTCACCTTGCCATCCGGCCATCTCATCCAGAACATGTTCGTTAAGCCAGTTGAGCGTCACTTCATCGGCGAATGGCGTACCATCGTTAAACGCCAGGGTTTCCAGCCCCGGTAGACGAGCCAGTAGCCCTTTCATATCCCGGCACAGGATATCGGCCCGTACAGTGTCAGCATCCAGTTTCAGCAGCGCCTGCCAGGCGTACCACTGCACGTCCAGCCACAGATGATTGACGCCTTGCGCCAACAGCGTGTCCGTATGCTCCAGCAGTTCTGACCAGCTTTTCTGTAAATACAACCGCTTAAGATGGGCTTTACTCTCCGGCTTTGGAGGCAATAGCCGGGTCCGGCCGGAGGCATCCAGCAGCGGTATCTCCGTTAGGGTATCCCAACGCACACTCTTCATCAGATGATGACCTGCCAGCCATCCGCCGGGACACTCACGCAGATATTTCGCCAGCACTTTAACCTGGTCGAGCAAATCACGTCCTGACGTGACGGTATGCATTACCGGTGCGGTGTCTGCATGTTGGGGCAGCAGATCGTGTTCTTCGCGGCTGGTCTGCGGCACCAGGCTGCGGGCGCCGCCGCTTTGCACCAGTCGGTTCTCCAGGAGCTGATATAGCCCGGAAAGATCGGGGCGAGAGGCCTCAGCCAATACGGCAAAAGAGGCTTCCGTCAGCAATAACGCCCCGATAATGACCTGCATACTGGTCATGTCGACTTCCGGATAAAGAGACAGACTGTCCGACATCCGGCGACTGCCGAGCCATTCCAGCGCCGATTTGCAGCTACGTTCACGTTGGGGATGGAGCATATCCCCAAACCGCTCAAGCATTGCCGCAAGCAGCGTAACGCCCTCGGCCAGACCGGTTTCGCCATCCTGCTGCAGACGCGCCCACACGTAAAAGGTGATCACGCGCAGATCCTTGCAGGTATGAGTCAGCAGTTTTTCTGCGAGCTGGCAAATCAGTTCGGTATCGACGCCGGAGATCTTATTGACCTCCTCGCGGATACGCTGAAAATCATCGTCATAGCCCGGATCGCTGCCGGTGGGCTGGCTATCACTGATTGGCGCAAGCCATGACTGCCAGTTTTCCTGGCGTGACCGGGCCTGCTGGCGCAGTACGCTTTCATCCAACTGACTGGCGGCAACCAGATTTTGTAAAATACTCATTTTTCCATCTCATCCATGTCACTATTCCCTACCCCCGCCGTCAGGGCCTGTGCGCTCTCAGCCGCATCGACAGTGAAAATCTGATCCGGCAGGGTCAATCCGCGCAGCGCCAGAAGCACCAGCGGGCCGCTCCCAAGCTGGGAGCGCAGTACCCACTGCAGGGTGCGGCCATCCGGAGCGGTGAAGCTCATCATCCACTGGCTGCGTTCGAGCCGCTGGCGTTTACCCTGCTCCAGCCAGCGAATAAAACCCCAGGTTCCGCTGTAGTCACCAAACAGACGCGTGCCCGCATTGACGGTGGTCCAGGTCAGCAGAGCGCCGGGTTTATACGTTTCCCCCGGCCAGCGGAAAGTCTGCCAGTCGGCCATCTGATTGAAATAGCGCAGCTTTTGGCCGTCTATCGTCAGCTGTGTCTCCACGACCTGTGCAACAGGCCTGGCCTGCAATTCGAAGCTGATGCCCTGGCTGCCATCGGTGAAAAGAATGTCGGACAGCTGGCTTAGCTGGTTGATGGCGCGCAGAAAGGCTGGATTAAAGACCAGGCCGTGACTGTTGACCTTATCCGGCACCCACTGACTACCTTCTTTATGCAGAACACCGTTCAGCTCCGTCGTAAGAAAACGTTCGATTCGCCCGCTGTCTTTGCGCACAAACTCAGCCAGCATCGGCAGAGAGGCGTCGCTTTTGCTGGCGGCAAACGGAAAGCGGCCGTCAAAAGCGGTGTGCCAGCTGGCGACTACCGATCGGCGCCATTTATCATTCAGACTGGCCGCCGACGGCAGAAGCACGGTTTCCCAGGCCTGAGTCAGCGGCTGCACAAACAGAGTGTTACCGAAGCCACTCCACTCTTCGCCAAGGCTTGCCGAAATCAGACTGCCATATTGTTGCGTGTCGGTCAGGTCGACGCTTTTCCCCTGGAAGACGGTCTGCGCCAGGGTCTGCATCATCTCCTGCGGATCGGAGGCATTCGCAACCTGCTGCAGACGCAGGCGCACGCGGGTGATGCGGGTCAGATAGGTTTGCAGGCTCAGGGTGCTGTCGGCCGACATGACGTTGTTGCCCGTGTTTTTCCCCATTAGCTGAAGCAGTGGGCCGAACGTGTCATCCAGAGGCCCCTGCGGCCCGGCTGCCGACTGGTCGATGACCGGCTTGTCTTTTCCGCCCACCAGATCTTTGGCCGATTTAATAAGGCTGTCCGACAGCCCCTCCCTTTGTTGCCCCGCCTGCCCCTGCCAGGCAAGGGTATTCATCAGGGCAATCAGCGGCGACTGGCGGACATCGCTTATCAGCGTGAGCTGGTCGGTAACATCAGCAATGGTGGTCGCCGGATTAAGTCGCAGACTGTTGAGAAAATTCAGCCAGCTGCCGGCGAAATCGGTGAAGTAGCGTCGGGTCAGACGCGCTTTCAGCGCCTCCGGCGACAGGTCTGTCGACACCGTTTTGCGCGAATCGCTCAGCACCCAGTCGATTTCCTCCCGGCGCGAGCTGGCTGCCTTATCAATGGCCTGCTGAATGCCGCCTTCCCATGCCTGGCGGGTAAACATCCCCGGGACCACTTCATCGGTGGTAAACAGGCGGCGCGCATCGGTGCCACTGGTCATGTCTTCCAGCGATACATCGGCAAAATTACGACGCACGGATTTGAGCATGTTCTCATACAAGGTGCTTTCGGCATTGCGGCGACCTATCTGCTGCAACAGAACCTGACGGCTCTGACTGACTCGTTGCGCATCCGGGATTATCTTCCACTCTGGCCGCTCGGGTAGCAGGGAGAGATAAAAGGCCCACAGATCCGGCGCCAGACTTTGCCACAGTCCGGTCGAGATCCCCTTTCGCGTTGGCTGGACCGTTTTCATGGTCTGCGCGAAAAAGGCGCCATCGGCTTTATCCGGACGCGCCATCATCAGCCAGGCTTTCAGCTGGTCATAGCCCGGTTTCGCCAGCAGGGCTCGCTGGTCGCTATTGGGTGCGGAGTTGACCAGCGCGCTGAGCGCCTGCTGCAGCGCGACATTGGCCGGGTCACGTATCAGGCGGTTGTTTACCACACCGTACCAGGGCAGGACGGCGTCTAATAGTTGCTGATGATGGTCCAGGCCAAAGCGCCGATACCAGGGAGCGCCCTTCTGCCCATCATGCACGAGACGGCCGGCCTCATTGCGCAGGGCATGGAGGGCCGTCAGTTGATAGTCAGAAACGGAGGGGTGGGTCACCAGGTCACGGGCTTTTCCCGCTACCGAAACAATCTGGCTGTAATTAAGGGTAAAGGAGAGCAGCAATCCCGCCGCCCACAGGCCGAGGATAGCCATCAAACCGCACGCCAGGCCCCGCTCCCACGCCATTCCCACGTGATGCCCGCGTAAACGGCGGCAGTCATCGACGATTCCCTGCCAGGTGGCGGGCAGCTTCAGGAGATGAGGCTGGCCCGCAGGCGAGGCATCAGCCTCCTGATAAGGATCTGCGGTGCGAGGCGCCGGCAGGCTAAACATCAGGCCTCGCAGCGCAAACCGCTGCCGCGAGGCGGTCAGCCATGGCGCCAGCTGCCAGCGCCATTGCGCGATCCCCCCGTCGAGAAGCTGCTGCCCCAGACGCAGCAGGAAGTCGTGGCGGGTCTCCTCCGCGATCTGGCGCATCCCCTGCTCCCGCAGCATGGGCAGCATTTGCTCAAGCTGACGGGCGACATCGTCCTCGGTAGCGCGTAACGGGAAGCTAACCCCTACCGCCTGCACCGCGCGGTCAGCCTGCGACCACTCACTGCCGCACAGTTTCCACAGCCAAACCGGGGCGGCATAGCCCAGCAGTTCGCTAATTTTTTCCAGCGCGCGCAGGTCGTTTTCGCTTATCTGCGGCGTCAGGGTGAGAGACGATGGCATCACCCGCACAATCCCGTCCAGAGGACGGCCGCGGCGCAGCTTGCGCAGCGCGATGTATTTTTCTCGGTCAGGCTCCGATGCAAGGCTGCCGCCGTAAATCAGTACGGTGCGGTTGCCTTCAAGCCAGTGCTGCCGTTGTAGGCCGGGAACCAGTTGTTCTATTGCCTCATCGTCGCCGGTGACTAAAAGCAGGCGGACTTTGCGGCGCCAGAAGAGGTGGTAGCATTTGCGCAGCACGGTGCCAATGTCTCTGGCGAGCGTCAGGCGCCTTTCCCTGGCCTTCTTTTTAGCTTCATTTTTCTGAGATATTGAGGTCGTTCGTTTGACCCGACTGATGATCCAAAAATGAACGGCAAGGAAAGCCAGGGCGATCACACAGGCAAGTGTGACCCAGAGGAGGCTGCACACAAGCAGAACTGGAGAAATCACTGACCATTCCGTCGAACGCTCTCCGGCAATCAACCAGTATGCAAATCCCCCCAGCATGATCACCAGCGTTACTGCTACAGCAATAAGCAGTACAGTGATCCCGGCAGAAATTTCCTGAGTCTGGTTTTTGTCCTTATCTGTTTCCATGTGGTTTTACGATCCCAAGTGCTAAGGTATGAAGGGGGTCTGACGCTATCCAGCCGCAGGGCTTTGCTTCACTCTTAGCGGTAATTGCAGCGAGCGATATCACAACCAGCGCATCAAGATTTCCAGGATCGCCCCAGTAGTCATCCTGGATATTGTGGGTCACATTCCAGCCACAATCGGCGAGTTCAGGTTGCTCCGGATGTGAGAAGAGAATGCACCGTTCGGGCGACTCATTAAGTTCACTCTGTTTTTCGGCTCGCAAGGCGACGTGCCGCAGGGACTCACTATCAGAAGGCTCAAAAAATTCACCACGGGATAATGTGACTTCCCCCTGGTTTCCAGCCAGCCACAGTACTGCGCATTCACCAGCAGGACGAGTAGAGTCAGAAGAAGGAGATAAAGACTGGCACCCGGCAATCAAAAAATTAGCCTGCTGTTTATTGTTCGCAAGAACATTAGCCAGTAAGGATAATGTTTTCTCCCCTTGCCATAACTCCGGTAATTCAGGAGGTTTAATTCCCGGAAAACTCTCAATGAGCTGTGCCACAAAGGCTTGCCAGGCTTCAGGGCTCCCCTGCCAGAAATATTTCGCCGGAGAAACGAATAATTCCTTACCTCGCTGCCTTTTCCATTGCAATACAAGCATTTGAGCCAGTTGTTTTTCACGTTCAATAAGAGCAGAAGAGAAACTTCTGGCAATACGTAACGATTTCCCCAAGGATTCCTGCCTGACTAATGGAGCCTGATGCTCTCGCTTAATCATACGCAGCCAGTCAGAAAGCTCAGCGCCTGCCGGACCAATCAGGACAATATCTTTCAGGGCAAACTGACGCCGATGGATTTCCCACCAATGCCTGCGCTCATTTTCTGTTTCGCGCTCCCAGGTATGTGAATGATGAACTGAAAGGCGAAAAAAGATCGTGCGTACAAACCAGACAACACCGCCGAGTAATACCATTCCAACCATGCAGATAAGAATGATACTGGTATTGGCACCGGATTTTCTTGCCATTGCCGCGATGATACCAGAGAGCAAAACCAGAGCGGCACCTCCCCCAAACCAGCGCTTTGCAATCGGCGGTTTCGCAAGACGATAGCGAGGAAATGTAGGAATAGCTCTCACTGCGCAACCCTGCAATCGGGGTTGGAACTCACCAGCGTGCAACCACATGCGCAGCGATGACCATGTAATGCTACTGGTTGACCGTCAACTTTTGTCAGATAGCTACCTTCGACAATCGTTGTCATCCCATGCTTATTACATTTCACCGCATCACCTTTCACAGCAATACCTTTACCAAAATAAAGATAGTGACCGCCAATAACTGAACCACCATACTCTTTTAGCGAATCACCCTGCCTAATAATATGTTTCATTAACTTTCCTTAATTAAATTAAACAGAAGGAATAACGAACCATCACCATATTTTAAGAATATCAGCCTTGGTTTCGGCGAGTTTCGCAGCATCCAGGGCTTTACGTGTCTGGCTACCCAATGGCGCAATTCCATTTGTCATTGCAGGTTGAATAATAGATTCTGCATTAATAATTTCAGGCGCACTTGCCGAAGTAGGGGTGATAGAAATCACTTGTTTAATACCAGATGTAATTTCATTCGAAATATTACTGTTGATAGTCGTATTGTCAAAAGTGAGACTGGCTCCTTTTATCGCTGATTTAAGTTGACCTTCAACAAACCGGCCATATTTAGCGATCAATGAGACATTTTTACTCATCAACTCACCAAAAAAAATCATCCGATAAAGGAAGTAACTTCCCCAGGGTTCTCTGTCACCAAAGGTAGCGTGCATAAACCAGGCACGTGAGTCATGAACCTGATCGTCAAATAATGATCTGACCAGACTGTCTGGCGTTTGAGCGGGTTCTCCAGCAGATTGTTTAGGAAACAGTTTGTAAAATAAACTGTCACCTGAACTTTTGATGCGTTCATACTCAACAGAGAAATCATTCTCACTGAAGGCATACATCACATTAGATAATTGCTGAGACACCGTATATTTCCAGTTCCCCGTAACAGGGCGTGGCTTAGAATGATAATCGGCATTGAATTCTTCTGCCGCCTGTCTTAGCTGAACCTGAGCGATAGCTGGGTCAAAATTTTTTGGCCCTGGAGGTAATGGTATGAATTTTTTATTTTTGAACCTATTATCCACGATTGCTCTCAGGCGCGCATCATCCACCTCTTTTTGTTTCCGTTCTTGCTCAGCCTTAGATGCAGCCAGAGTGGCCGGGTCAGAGTCTTTATTTTGCCACTCGGCACCTGAAGATTTGTAAAATCCTTGAGATTTATAAGCGCCGTTTACATATCGCCCGATACGCCATGCCGTAATCCAGCCGTGTTGATTTTCTAGAGCTGTAATGACATTTGAACTTGCACGAATGGGGTTATATTGGAACGCATCAGTAGATGCTTCAGCATTATCTGAAGATAAATTAAGAGCAAGCTCTCGCCAAGCATTGAATCGTGAACTTAAATCAGGTGAAACTTCAAATTCAAGTAATTGATCTGCACCCAACATCCTCCATGTGTCTTTTCGTAAATCATTCGGTAATGATTCTCTTTTTACTTTCAAAGGCGCTCCTGCATTAAATGCAGAAATATACATATCATGCAAAACAATTTGCGATAATAAATTACCATCATCATCTCCAACAGCCTTTCCCTGATCTCCCGGAGGATACCCCCCACCAATATCGGAGTGCATTCCAGGATAAACCACTTCCGTAGCATAACTTGGGTAAGTTCCGTCGCTGCGGCAGATTGAATCCAGCGGGAAACAAAGTCTTTGTTCGTGGGATGAAACGAGGTGAGTGCATTTTTTGATCAGCCCATTATCCGGTAATTCCATGGTGTCATCAGCCCAGCCCATATGCCCTTCTGCGAATGGCGCGATATTTGCAATGCCAACGGATGCCACAGTGTCGAGCAGGCCAAGAAATTCAATACTTAAGGGGATTTTTACGTCACCCGACCTCAGACAAAGCTCAGGTTTACTTCCCTTTCTCCTGCCCCCCGGCAGCAACTCGGATAGCCAGTTCACAAATGTTCGCGCACTTGCTGCACCGCGGGAGAAACCATAGATATATAATTTAATGCCTAATAACTTCGGTTTTCCGGGTTCTGGCTGTATAACTGCCTGCTTCAGTTTAGGTGCAAGATCCGCGGCCTTTAAAAGTTCATTAAACACGGTATAACGCCTGTCTGGCCCGTCCGATCCCAGATATGATGTCATTCGGTTGACGGCGGCATAACACTCGGCATCAGAAATCTCGGTTAAACCCGATGTTCTTCTGAGTGCGTCAATAATCCGTAGCAGCCCCCAGTTGACGCGTTCTTCACCGTAGGTCGCAAAAGCCAGGCCTGGCGTACTATAATCAAGGTCATTAACTTCTGGAAAAGGTGTGCCAACCCCAGGGATATAATATTTATAATATTTGTTGCCTGACGTTCCTGCTAAATCAACCAACTCTTCAGTATGTCCCTGAACCCCACCAGCATAACCCTGACCGATAGTTGCACGAAACAAACGAGCAATATTTGTTGTATGCTTAGGACTGGCAATATACAGATCGTTATTTAAGTTATTTCCTGTACCATCAAAAAATAAACTGATATGCAGAGTTTTACAGCAAGGCGGCTCTACGATTTTACCCGCAGCGTGACAGAGCTCATTCCGGTATGCCAGCTCATGGCTGTCCTGCTGTTTACAGTTTCGCTTCGTTGCTGCTGTATCTGTTGGTAAACGCCCTTGTATTGGAAAGTGAGGTGGATACCATGTTAAGTCTGGGTTCATTTTGGACATACTTCAGGCTCCTCCATCTTAATCGGATCCTTAATCGGGTAGTTCGGATTGCCGTAATCGTAACAACTGGTTGCAACTTTTACCTTGTCGCACGGAAGGAAGTGTATTTTGATGCCACAGGTTTTTTGGCCGTTATAGTCAGGAACCGGTACTACTGCAATGTGTTCTTTATGACTTGCTTTTATTTTTTTTTCCATTCAAGATACTCATCCCAATGATCGTATCCTGGAAAGCCATCTGTTGAAGCTTCTCCTGTTTCCCACTCAATTTTTACCGTCATTCCCGGTTCCCATTTTGGAGGCACACCAAAGTAACCAGCACCGCCTCCTCCCTGCCACGGGCCGATAATATCGACACCGGACTGCCCGTTGACACTAAAGTGGTTGATGGCCCAGTGGGTATGGTTGATAGCTTCAATGGTTCCGCCACCGCCGCTGACTGAATCAGATTCAGCAGGCTGATTACAGCCCGTTAACAGAAATATCTCTGCAACTAAAAAGAGAAAGGGAGATTTCATTTAACATTCCTTTGCTTAGGGGATAATGAGAGATTACAGGTTCCTATCCCAGCCATGTGTCAAAAGGAGCTAACCATGCCCTGGCAGCCCTGAATTTATTTTGGACATACTTCAGGCTCCTCCATCTTAATCGGATCCTTAATCGGGTAATTCGGATTACCGTAATCGTAACAACTGGTTGTCACTTTTATCTTGTCGCACGGAAGGAAGTGTATTTTGATGCCACAGGTTTTTTGGCCGTTATAATCAGGAACAGGCACTATTGCACTGTGCTCTACATAACTTGCTTTTATTTTTTTCCCATTCAAGATACTCATCCCAATGATCGTATCCTGGAAAGCCATCTGTTGAAGCTTCTCCTGTTTCCCACTCAATTTTTACCGTCATTCCCGGTTCCCATTTTGGAGGCACACCAAAGCAACCCGCACCGCCTCCTCCCTGCCACGGGCCGATAATATCGACACCGGACTGCCCGTTGAAACTATAGTGGTTGATGGCCCAGTGGGTATGGTTAATGGCCTCGATGGTTCCACCACCGCCGCTGACTGAATCTGATTCAGCAGGCTGATTACAGCCCGTTAACAGAAATATCTCTGCAACTAAAAAGAGAAAGGGAGATTTCATTTAACACTCCTTGTGAGGGATTAATCAGGTAACAGAGTTATTTGAAATAACCTGCGCCATAACCCAGTCATTGCGCTTATCATCAAAAACAATTCTCTGCTCTGTTGCGGTCAGCATCGCCTCATAACAGGCTGTAAATTCGGCTTGCCGGTTAGTAAACATCCCTTCTGGCACACTCTCGTATCTCAGAAACTGGCTCGTATCACTGACACACATGAGTTTCTCAAACTGGCTATCGGTAAATTCGATTTGCACCACGGACTTGTCAGATTCCGGGATTTCACCACTCCCCAACCGAATGGAAGACTGATAGTCACAATCGAGCCATGTCCAGAATAAGACCGGTATCAGCAGTTGCTTTTGCTGCTCAGCATCAAGAATGTGGCTGAATAAGAAAGGAAAAATACGGGTATCCCAGAAACGGAAAATCCCCTCCCGACCTTCATGTTGCGCATCAACACAATCCCTGAGCCAATCAGCAAGCTGTTCAAACGACCAGCAAGAACCGCATATCAGCAGGGGAGCCGATTCCATCATTTCTGCTGCAAGGTTATGTAGCCACTGAACATGTTCAGCGTCCGATAGATCCACCCGAACCAGCACAGGCGCATCCTCAGGATACATATCCTCAGGTAACCCTTGATATAGCGACTGCCACATCATAGGGTTACTGAAAGTAGTAAGTGCGGGCAGGACAGAGAAATTAACAGCACACTGATCGATTATCACATCAACATGGTCTATCTCGGCACGCTGGCAGGTTGTTCTGATTTTGTCCATCCACGGAGAAACGAAATCCATCTTTTACATCTCCCTTGGAACAAAACCCTGAGCGATTTCCTGTGCCCGTTTCAGACAATCTTTGCAGACCGATGATGGTAGTTCAGGCAACGGGAAATCCTGGCTCGCAGGTCCTTCCATGTTGTGCTGCCCTTTAAGGCTTAACAGTCCAGGGCCATGAACCTTAATTTCTCCCTGAGGTGTCAACTGGATGTAAGCGCCGCCACATGCAATAGTGATCCCGTTTTTTGCCGTTAGCTGCAGGTGACCTTGTGTTGACTGAACCGTGACGTCTTTCAGTGACGTAAGGGAGAGTGTGTCAGCGTGTGATTCTACTTCAAGTGGTCCTTTCGCCGAGACCAGCCGGATCCCTTCCTGTTGTGAAAGTAGCGAAATCGCTTTACTGGCGTTTACTGAGTGGCGCTGCGCGGTTGCAATATTGACCTCTCCCAGACTTTGCAGGTAGAGGCCTTTACCACTGTGCATTAGCGCAATATCAGGGGTAACAGAAGCAACCCCTCTGGGAGCAGCCATCAATAAAGCCGCTTCTTTCAGGTTACTGGCACCGTTAACAAACTCTCTCAGTGAATCTGCGTCCGGTGAATAATTATGATGAACCTGGGCAATACTGCCCCATTCGGTTATCTGATTCAGCGCGCCTTTCAACAAACTGACCGCCGGCTCCATATCCAGCGCCTGCCCCTGGGCCTGCGCCTGTCCGTCCGCGCTGATAAAAATACCCTTCTGCGCCCTGATGGCCCCCCAGCTGTCGGTTCTCAGCTCAAAGCCTTCGCCGCGCGGCTGCCTGTCGCTGTTCACCAGGTGCCCCAGATTCAGCTGGCTCTTGCCGCCATACTCCGTCGACACCTTGATATGCTCTTTCCCACGCTCATCGTCGAGGCGGATTTTGTTGTTGGCCGGGGTGCGCAGGACGTTACGTTTGTCATTGCGGATGGTGACGTGGTCGCCGTGCGCCGAGTCATGCAGCACGCCGGCGATGTACGGCCGGTCCGGGTTACCGTCCTCAAAGCCAATCGCCACCTCCGTCCCCGCCAGCAGCGGCAGGTGCAGGCCGTAAGTGTCTCCGGCATACGGCCGCGACTGGCGGACCCACAGGCTCTCGAACCCGGTTTCCCAGCACGCCCGGTCAAACAGCATATTCACCCGGTAGCGCCCGTGTTTGTCGATATGCCCGTAGGTGTCGTTTTCCCGGGTACTGGTTACGCGGGCCGGCAGCGTCCCGGCCATCACCGGGCGCGCGCCGGGCTCGGGCCGGTAGCCGACGTCCGGGCTGTCCGGTATGCCGGCAAACTCCACCGCAAAGTCGGCATCGCGCCGGGCGTGGCTGTGCATCGCCGTGATAAGCACGCCATCAGCAAACTCTCCAGCCACCTCCTCTCCGCCGGTCACCTTCAGCACCTGACCCGGGCAGAGCGTCGGGCAGCTGGTGGTGCCCTGCATCCGGGTCTGGCCGTTCAGATAACGCTCATGGCGAAGCCGGGCGTAAAACGCCCCGGTCTCCGGCGCCGGATGGCGGTCATGGACATTCCCGGCGGTCAGGTAGTTATCTCCCCAGTGGTAAGCCTCACCAAAGGTAGTGGTCTCCCCGCGGGTGACATCCACCTGCGCGTTCATGTCCGCCGTCGCCTCGCGGTAGTTGTAGTCGCGGGTACTGACCTGCTGCTCCACGACGCGGTGGCGGCATGCCATCTCCCACACCGCGTCCACCCCGGCCGACTGCTGCCCGGACGGCGGGACCGAAGGTAACGTCAGCCCCTTCTCATAGCCCTGCTGACTGTCGCAGAACTCCGCGACGTCGATGTGCAGCCGCGTATCGGCGGTAAAGCGAAACCAGATCCCCACCTCACCCAGCAGCCGGGTGATAAAGCGCAGGTCATCCTCACCGTACTGCATCACCTGCTCGCGGCGCGGATACATTTTTGTCAGCGAGAACAGAAAATCCTGACCGCGCAGGCCGTGGCGCTCGCGGAGGATTTTTTCCACAATCTGCGGAACGGACTGGTCCTGATAAATGGCGTTCTGGTGCGAGCGGTTAAGCAGCGCCAGGCGCGGCTGGAGGGTCAGCGCGTAGTGCGTTTCATCCCTGGAGGTGCCGAGCCGTTCGAACCCCGTCACCACGCCCTGGATCACCCGCACGGGTTGCTGAACATTGATGCCGAAGCCCTGAGCCACCGGCGCCTGCAGCGTCAGGGAGGCTGCCTTCATCAGCATCATCTCTTTGCTGATGGCATGGTCTGCGCTGGTGAATTCGATACGATAGCGGAACGGCTGGCTCAGGGCTTCATCGCCCTCAAACGCCAGCACATCAAGCCCGGCTTCACATCCCTTCACCGAAAGCAGATGGTGGTTGTGGCTGAACAACAACGATTTCACGCTACTCATCGGCGATTGCCCCCACGTCAAACGCCATCACGATGCCTTCTTCTTCGTGATACCCCAGCGTCACATGGTTCGGTTTATGCCCCGCCGCCATATGGCTCAATAGCTGCTGACTCAGCGCCGGCAGGATCTGCTGATTGAGCAGAATGTCGACGTTGCGGGCGCCGGTGTCCGGCAGCAGGCAGGCCTCGGTCAGCGCGTCGAACAGGCTCTCGCTGAGGGTGGCGGTCATCCCGTAATGGCAAGCCAGACGCTGACTCACCTGCCCGAGCTTCATGCCGACAATGGCGCGCAGCGCTGCCGCCGGCAGCGGACGGTAAATCACCGTCTGGAAGCGGGCCAGCAGCGCCGGCTGGAAGTGGCCGCGCAGCACCGGGCGCAGCAGCTCGTGCAGGTCTGATTCGCTGGCCTCAGGCTGTTCATCCAGCAGCTGCATTAGCAGGTCACTGCCAAGGTTGGCGGTCATCAGGATCACGGTGTTGCGGAAGTCGATTTCACGCCCCTCGCCGTCGCGCATTACCCCCCGATCGAAGACCTGGTAGAACAGGTTCATCACATCGCGATGGGCCTTCTCCACCTCATCGAGCAGCACCACGCTGTAGGGGCGTTTGCGCACCGCCTCGGTCAGGATCCCGCCCTGGCCGTAGCCGACGTAGCCCGGCGGAGAACCCTTCAGCTGGCTGACGGTGTGCGGTTCCTGGTACTCGGAGAGATTGATGGTGATCAGCGCTTTCTCGCCGCCGAACAGCGCATCGGCGAGGGCGATCGCCGTTTCCGTTTTGCCGGTGCCGCTCGGCCCGACCAGCAGGAACACCCCCTGCGGACCGTTCTCCGGCGTCAGGCCGGTTTTCGCGGCGCGCAGGCGCCGGGCAATAGCGCTCAGGGCCGCCTCCTGGCCAACCACCCGTTTGCCGAGGCTCTCTTCCAGGCTCAGCAGCTCCGTCTGCTCATCTTTCATCAGCGAGGAGAGCGGCACGCCGGTCCAGTCGGCAATCACCGTCGCCACGGTGCGGACGTCGACGTCCAGCCCGAGCAGCGGATTGCCGTGCTGGGCGGCAGTAAGCGCGTTTTGCAGGTCGTTGATTTCCCCCTGGCGGGAGATATCGCGACGACAAGCCCGCAGCGCCTCCGTCAGCTGCAGCTCCTGACCATATTGGGTTTCGAGGGTATCCAGCGCCAGGATAAGGCGGTTCTCCTCCTGCTCAATGAACGCCAGCCGTTCGCCGCGGGCGCTGTTGCCCAGCGCGATATCCTCCAGCAGCGCCTGCTTCTCCATCGCCAGCGCGGTGAGCTGCGCCTTCAGGCGGGTCAGCGGCTCTGGCACGGTATCAAGGCTCATGCGCAGGCGGGCGGAGGCGGTGTCGAGTAAATCCACCGCCTTGTCCGGCAGCTGGCGGCCGGTGAGATAGCGTCGTGACAGCGTCACGGCGGCGCGCACCGCGTCATCCGTGATATGCACCCCGTGGTGGTGGGCATACCGGGGCTTCAGGCCGCGCAGCATCAGGCAGGCGGTGTCGTCGTCCGGCTCATCCACCTTGACCATCTGAAAGCGGCGCTCCAGCGCGGCATCGCGCTCGAAGTACTGCTTGTATTCACGCCAGGTGGTGGCGGCGATGGTCCGTAGTTCCCCCCGGGCCAGCGCCGGCTTCAACAGGTTGGCGGCATCCGCCCCGCCTGCCTGATTGCCCGCGCCGATAATCGTGTGCGCCTCGTCGATAAACAGCAGCACCGGCCCAGGCGACTGCTGCACCGCCTCAATGATATTTTTCAGCCGCTGCTCGAACTCGCCTTTGACCCCGGCGCCGGCCTGCAGCAATCCGAGGTCGAGGGTGCGCACCGACACCGGCTTCAGCGCGTCGGGGACGTTGCCTTCGGCAATGCGCAGCGCCAGGCCTTCCACCAGGGCGGTTTTGCCCACGCCCGGTTCACCGACGAGGATCGGGTTGTTTTTACGACGCCGGGAGAGAATATCCACCATCTGGCGGATTTCCGTATCACGTCCGAACACCGGGTCAATCTGCCCGTCTCTGGCTTTGGCAGTGACGTCGAGAGTAAATTTGTCGAGGGCATTCTGCAGCGCCGGGTTGGGCCCATCCGCGTTCGGTACCCCGTCCGCAGGACGCCCCACAAACTCCACGTCCCCGCCATGACGCTGCGCCAGCGCCGCCTCCTGCTGCGCTTGCGGACGTTCGTCGGACTGGGTATCCAGCAGGGGGCGCAGGCGTTCCAGCTGGCTCTGGCCCAGGGTTAACAGCGGCCACAGGCCATCGCACTGGATCAGATTCTGTTTTGCTACCAGCGCCATCAACAGATGAACACTGCGGATCTGCGCTTCGCCGCTGAGCGAGGCAATCAGCCAGGCCTCCTGCATCAGCTTCAGGATAGCGCCAGATAGCTGAGGACGATGACGTACCGAGCGCGGCTGTTTATCCAGCCAGCTAAGCAGATCCTGCCATAGCGCATCCATATCCCATTCGTAGCGCCGCGCCAGCACCGTCAGATCGCCTTCCCCCTGTTCCAGCAGCTTGAGCAGCCAGTGCTCGGGCAGGATCTCAGCTTGCGCCCGGGACTGGCACAGCGAGGCCGCCCCCTCCATCGCGCGGGCACAGCAGGGATTAAGACGGCGTAACAGGCTGGCTGGATTTTCCATGAGATCCTCTCTTTATTGGTTCCGGACACGCTACCGCCCGTCGCTGTTCCCCAACAGGAACCCATAGCGCACAGGGTCAGGCAGGCAGATTGTGTTTTTCTTTGCTGAGTACCCGCATCTCAGGCATTCAGCAAAAAACGGCGGACAGAGAAACGCTGTCCGCATCAGGCGATGGCCCTCCTTACTCCCCGGTCGCATAGATAACGATGCGACCGGGGTGAGCGAACGCCGCCAACGCGCCTCCGGCGCGAAGAATGACGGGCAATTACGCGGTAGCGCGTTCGTTCCAGCTATCGGAATGAATGATGTTGCCGTCTTTATAGGTCCAGATGATCTTCTCGTAGCGCAGCTCGATCTGTTCCAGATGGTTGTGCTTCTCGTAGGCAGGGTCTTTGATGTCGTGCATCAGGGGATTCACTTTCACCACCTTGACGTTCTCAAGGGTGGTGTTGAAATACTCCACTTCCTGGCCAGCATCGTTGATCCGGTACCACTTGAACTCGGCGGATTTCAGGGTCTGACCGGTGGTCACCGCCTTGTACAGGTAGGGGCTGGAGGAGTCGATCTCCTTGGTGAACAGGAAAGGCGTATGGATCCGCGTGCCGGTCAGTTTGCCGGTGTTGTTATCGGTCGGGATGTACAGGTTATGCTCCTGGGCCACCACTTCGATACTGCCTTCACGATCCTGAACGTCGACAGACCCTTTAATGTCCGCGCCGCCGTCGTCTTTCAGCCAAAGATAAACAGGAATTGCCATGGAATTACTCTCCATTGTGTAGTGAAGCGCCATCATCCTGGGATGACGCAGAGGGTTTGTCCGGTAACCGGCAGGCGTCGACCTGCGGCACCAGACTGATTTCGACACGTCGGTTCAGCGCCCGGCCTTCCGGCGTGTCGTTTGTTGCAATTGGGCGGCTTTCGCCATAGCCCTGAACGGCAAAGCAGCTGTCCGGCACGTCGCCGGTATCGCGCATCCAGTCGCGGACCGATTCCGCGCGTTTCAGCGACAATAACTGGTTGGCTTTTTCCTCACCGACGCTGTCGGTGTGGCCCGCCACCACGATCAGCCACCCGGGCCTGGCCTTAATGTCCACCAGCGAGTGGACAAGCCGCTTTGTCGAACCGGGTTTCAGTACCCATTTCCCGGTATCGAACAGCGACATGCTGTCAAGGCGGATGACGTGCTGCGCGACGCGCTGCACCGGCCTGGGGGGCGGTGGCGGCGGCACGTAGCGGCGAATAGCCTCCAGCAACGGCAGGCGAATCCGCTCCCCGCGATATAAGCCAAGACTCAGGCGCAGCGGGACGCCGTTACGCGCCCAGCTATCCAGCAGCGCGGCATCTTCACGCAGCACCCTAACGGCGCTGGCTTTTGCCCCATAATCATTCATCGCGATCCGCTCATAACGGGCAATATCAACGCCCACGCGCTGCAGCAGTTGTCGATTGTTCCAGCCACTGCTGAGCAGCGCGGCGACAGCCGCAAGAGTGAAAATAGCGAGCGCCGCGCGCCCGGCCCTGCCCCATGGCGTGAGCCCCCGTCCCGCCGGTAACTGCGACAGGATGAAATCCGGCAAGGATGACGCATCCGGGGTGTCGGTCTCGCCTGGCTGCCAGCCAGCTACCCGCGTCAGGCCGGTATGCCGGGATAACCACCTCGTCCATGCCGACGACGCCAGGCTCCCGGCATGGGTGGGTCCGATCCCCCAAAGTACGGCCGCTGGGGTCAGGGGTGGCAGGTCGGCATTCTTCTCCGTTAACACGGCAAGGACGTGCCGTGCGAACCAGCCCATCAGGCTGTTCATTAACACCTGCTGCTGCAGCGCCGCCGCACCGCCGACGCTCAACCAGGTCGACACAGAACAGGGGGCGCAGGAGGGCTGCCAGACTTTCACCGCCTCACCCGGGATCGCCGCCTGCCAGAGCAGACTAGGGCTCATCGCGCTGCCCACCTGCCCCTGCAGCGCCAGCGGTACGGCATACCCCGTCTGCTGCCGCAATTGGCTGAGTTGCCAGCGCAGGGCCAGCAGGGCGCTGGTCAGCGCGTCGCTTTGCGCGTGCCGCTGCGGGCAGACGCAGAGCAGCACCGACAGCTGAGGCCCCCACTCCGGTCGCTGGCTTAATATCTGGCGCGCAACCTGCGGCAGCTCCTCCATCTTTTCCACCCGGATCCAGCAGCCCTGTTTGACGACCCGCACCGGGGACGGCTGCGGCCAGACACACGGCAAATCGCCGCAAACGAGGACTACCGGCTGGCGATAAGCGATCGCCGGAAGTTCGTGCAGGGTTGACGTGACCTGACGTTCGGCACCACGACGGGCAATACGCAAGATCGCGATAATCAGGGCCAGCGTGACCAGCAGAATGAGCCACGCCCCCCAGCGAGGAACCGGCAAAAATAGCAGGCACACCAGCGCGCTCAGCAAACCTGCCCACAGCGCCAGCCCGCGCTGCTGGGCGGGGCTCATTTCCCCTCCCCCGGCAGCAGGGTCAGCAGCAGATGATCGAGCCAGTGGTTCAATCCCCACCACAGAGCCACGCTCAGCCCTGCACGTACCGGCCAGGAGGCCAACCAGCCGCTTATCCCCAGTCCGGCGCGGCTCTCTATCAGCACCGGAGCGCCCTGCGGACAACGGAAAGGCGGGACATGTTCACTGAGCGCGTTGACCAGCTTCAGGCGCTCCGGGTCGTTGAGGGAGCGAAAGCTGCCAACAAAACCCAGCTGCATCACCCGCTGAAAACAGGTGACCACAGCCAGGTCGGGCGTCGGATCATGCAGAACCTTGCGCATCCGCTCGCACAGGGTGTCGCCGGCGTCCATGGTGCCGAGAAAATGCCCCTGCAGCGGAATGTCATACCACTGCAGGCAGGCATCATCCTCCACGCCGCGCCCTTTCACGACTTCATCGAGCAGCGCGCACTGGGCGGTGAGAATATGCTGACAGCTGACGTCATCAAGCCCGCTCGCCTTCAGCTCAGTTTGCACGCGCTCGACATCAGCAATACAGCGCTGCCAAAGCGTGTACCCCTCCTCATCGCGGAACTGCGGGCCATGGCGCAGGCTGATAACCTGCAGCCAGGTGTTTTGCAGCAGCGCATCGATATCAATGGACGCGGCGTTGCCGCGTTGACGTTCATTCACGTTCGTAGCACCGCAAAAAGTTCAAGTTCTGGCTCGCCAAGCATCCCCGGGACGTAGAACATACAGGTACCGCTCTGCAGCATTTCCGTCGCCAGAGGATGGGACACATCGAGGCTGAAATACTGGTTTTCCAGACGCAGCGGGATCGCCGCCGGCACATGACGCAATGGCGCCAGGGGCACCCCTGTCCGCGAGGAGTTGACGATGGCTTTGACATGATCCGGACTGCCCACTTTGCACTGCCGCGGAAACTGTTCCTGCAGCTGAGCGACCGGTACCGACGAACGAACCGACAGATAGTAATCCGCCCCTTCCCGCAGCCGGGCATCGTGCAGACGCGCCTGCCAGAAGTGCAGCCGGGCATCATGCTCCAGGGCAATCGCTACCACCCGCGACGGCAGGCTCGCCTCCAGCAGGTCGCTGAGTAAATCAAACAGCGGCGGAAAAACCGCGTTCAGCTGGTCATGTTGATAGATCGGGACGGCATTCGCCTGATGGGTCAGCGAAAAGGTCAGCAGGCTGCCAGCCAGGCGCGCCAGCTCCGGATAGAGGCGTTCCGGCGGGCTTTGCCGGTAACGCAGAAAATAACCCAGCACCGGCTCAGCGCTGTTCAGCGCGTTCAGCAACCAGAACAGAGAGACATCGGCCACGGCAAAATCAGCCATCCGTTCATTGCTCTCGCGACGCATGGCCATCAGGCGCGTCAGACGAGCCCGGAGCTGAGTAAGCAGCAGTTCAAGCTGCGTCGCCAGCCAGCGGCTGCCCTGAATCTGCAGCAGCGGCGGGAGAAACGTCTCGTCGATGAGCCAGGCCCCCTGCGAATCCCGCAGCAGGCGTACCACCGGACAGGTCAGGTAATCGCTGTTATCCTGATGGGCGAAACGGAGGGACAGCTCCGGCTGCATGACGGCAATCTGCCGGGTATCATCCCCGAACTGGTTGCGGACATCGCGCCAGCGCTGCCGGAAGCGCACCGGCCTGTCGGCCACATCATCAGGCTTCAGGCAGTTGCCGCCATTGGCCTTCATCAGAGGCAGCGCCAGCATCACCAATCCCGTGCGGGATTCGCCCTCCAGCGACAAAGCCGGCGGCAGCGCATCGGCATTGTCCGTATCAATCATCGTGCCATCCTGGAACCGGACCTGCAGCCTGTGAGCCTGCAGGCGTCCCAGTTTGAGCATCTCTGGTTCGAAGGTCGCCTCAACCACTCCCCAGGGGTGGTTGAGGCCCATCCGGGCAATCGCTTCCGCAGCCCAGGCGGCATACGCAGCCTGCTGTTGAAAATGCTGGGGCGACACCATAATGCCCCGGCCCCATAACGGACGTTCGGTTTTCATCATCGTCCGACCCTACGCCTTCGCCTTCGGCATCTGGCTGACCAGCGACAGATTGACGTCCAGCCCCTCGACCTGGAAGTGCGGCACGGCGTACAGCTTCACGCGGAAGAAGCCCGGGTTGTCCTCGATATCTTCCACCACCACGCTGGCATCGCGCAGCGGATGGGAGGCCTGCAGCTCGTCGCCCGGATCGGTCATTTCAGTGACCAGGCTCCGCACCCAGGTGTTCAGCTCCAGCTCCAGCAGGCGCCGGTCCTTGGTGGTGCCGATATTCTCGCGCTGGATCATCTTCAGGTAGTGCGCGATGCGCGACAGCAGGAAGATATAAGGCAGACGCGCGTTGATGCGGCTGTTGGCGGTAGCGTCGGCGGTATCGTACAGCGCCGGTTTTTGCGCGGAGTTGGCCGAGAAGAAGCAGGCGTAATCGCGATTTTTGTAGTACGACAGGGGAATGAAGCCCAGGCTGGCGAATTCAAACTCCCGCGTTTCCGGGATCATCACCTCGGAAGGGATCTTCACCTGATTGCCGGTGCCCAGATCGTACAGATGGATGGGCAGATCTTTCACCGCGCCGCCGGCCTGCGGGCCGCGGATCTGCACGCACCAGCCGTTATTGACAAAGCTCTTCACCATATTGGAGGCGAAAGAGAACGCCGCGCTGGTCCAGAGATACTTTTCGTGGTCCGGCCCCTTCACCTGCTCGACATAGTTGAAGCTGCGCACCGGCACGGTGTCCGGACCATACGGCAGACGACCCAGCACGCGCGGCATCACCAGGCCGATGTAGCGGGCGTCGTCGGTTTCCCGAAACGCTTTCCAGCGAATATATTCCGCACGTTCGAAGTAGTTACCGATATCTTTGATGGCGGCGACCTCTTCCATGGTCTCTTTCAGGAAGAAAGCCGGGCCGACGGCGCCGATAAACGGCATGTGGGCGGCAGCGGAAACCCGGGAGATATTGCGCAACAGCGCCACGTCCTGCGCGCTGGCATCGAACTCATAGGCCGAGATCAGCGAGCCGATCGGCTCGCCGCCGGGGGTGTCGTACTCCGCGGTGTAGGTGTGCCAGTAAAGGCCGCTCTGAATCAGCTCCGGCGCATCCTCAAAGTCCTGACGCAGATCGTCCTTCGAGACGTCGAGGATCTCCGTTTTCACGTTCTGGCGGTAGTCGGTGTTGTCCACCAGCTGTTTGAGGCCGCGCCACAGGGATTCGACCTGCTGAAACTCCGGATGGTGCATCACTGCGTCCAGCTGGCGGCTTATCTGGAAATCCAGTTCAGCGATATGGTGGTCAATCAGCGTTTTATCGAGCTTTTCCACCCGCTGGCCGGACTGGCGGATGCGCTCCATAAACACCTGCATCGCCGCGGTCAGACGCTCCGCCGCCGGCGCCTCGGAGAGCGCGGCATCGTCCAGAAAGTCGTTGATGTCCCCGAGGCGAGCGGCTGGGGCGAGATTGATTTTTTCAAACAGCGACGCGTAAACGCCCTCGCTCGCCGTGTTTTCCTGCAGCGCGGTTTGCCCCTGAACAGGGCTGTTTTCTGTGGTAACAGACATTAGCATTTTCCCGGTTATTCCATTAACAGACTTGCCCCGCCATTATTTCGGAGCAAGCGCACTCATTTCGTCGCGTAATTCCTGTGACAGCGCCGGATCTTTCAGAATTGCCTCGAGCTCTTTTCTGAAAGTGGCGTTATCGAGCAGATTGGATTTGAGATCGCGTAATAAATTACGCATCGCCAGCATGGCGCGGAGTTGTGGAATTTGCCGGGCAATCTGCTCCGGTTCAAAATCGTTGATATCGGTAAAACGCAGCCTGACGTTCTCCTCTTCGCCATTGCCAGCCAGCGTATTCGGCACCGAGAGATTCACCTCCGGGCTAAATTCCGAAAGTACGCTGTTAAAGTTATTTTTATTGACGTTAATTTTTTCTCTTTCCGATAATGGCCGGTTTTCTTTACCGTGACTAAAATCGCCAATGGTAAGTAGCTTTAATGGCAGCTCAACCTTTTTTTGCACGCCGCCGGTGTGGAGAGATAATTTGAGATTAATTCGAGCCTTAGGCACTTCATTCTGGAACGTATCAGCCATAGCAGTTCCTTTCCTCAGGGAATAATTATTGAAGAGTTGACGGTAAAAGCCTGAGGATAATAAAACAGAAATAGATTATCGATCAACTTAACAAGAAGATTTATTGAATATACTCACAAGGTGAATGATTTTATTTTTTCTTAGCGCCAGGATAAATATTTAATAAATAAATACAAAACCTAAAACAATAATCAAAATAAATTACGCACCAAAGAAAAATATAAGAATAAACATAGCGATAACAGCACCTGGAATTAAATCATCCCCTCGCAACGCAATTTATCGTCACCCGCGCGGCAAAACATTCAAGAGCAACCTTTTTCCCAGCAACTGGTTTGCGCTAACCGGCCAGCGAACGTGGCGAGGAATGACCGCGGACCCAGCGATATGTTCCTCCGCAGACAGTCGTCAGTGGCTGAAGAGCCTATTTTTCTGGGCGACTGACCACAGCGCGATGGCGAAAAAAGTTGTCGTTACCAAAAAAATATGAACCCGGTTACAAGATGCGCACGCCACCGTCATCGGCCTCCTGAGGAGGTCGCATTCTGCGGATCGCCAGGCTATATCTATGACACCTTTCTCCCACAACGAGTAAAAATAATGAGCAAGAAGATCCTGATGCTGGTCGGCGATTACGCCGAAGATTACGAAACGATGGTCCCTTTTCAGGCACTGCAGATGATTGGCCACCAGGTCGATGCCGTCTGCCCGGATAAAGCCGCCGGCGACTATGTGATGACGGCGATCCATGATTTTGACGGAGCCCAGACCTACAGCGAAAAGCCGGGGCACCGCTTCACTCTGAACGCCGATTTTGCCGCGGTGAAGGCTGAGGATTACGACGCGCTACTGATCCCCGGCGGCCGCGCGCCAGAGTATCTGCGTCTGAACGAACAGGTCATTAAACTGGTCCAGGCGTTCGACGCCGCGCGTAAACCTATCGCCGCCGTCTGTCACGGGCCACAGCTGCTGGCCGCCGCCGGGATTCTGCAGGGGCGGACCTGCAGCGCCTATCCGGCCTGCGCCCCGGAGGTGCGCCTGAGCGGCGGGCATTATGCCGATATCGGTATCGATCAGGCGCATGTTGACGGCAATCTGGTCACCGCCCCCGCCTGGCCGGCACACCCGCAGTGGCTGGCGAAATTCGCCGCCCTGCTGGCGGAGTAACGCATTTTCTCTGACTAAGTGAACGACTATCGCCGCGCTGGCGCTCTCTTTGTTACCGGCCCGGCGGTTTTCGAACGACCGTTTCCGCTGCCGCCGAACCTGATTTAGCTCAGCGAAATGCTGGCCGGATTGTCTCCTCGCCTCAGATGCGCATTCCCCCGGAAACTTCAATGCGCTGGGCATTAACCCAGCGATGATCATCGGATAACAGCGAGGCGATCATCGGCCCGATATCCTCTGGCACCCCCGGTCGGCCAAGCGCCGTCATGTTCGCCACCGCCTGAGCCACCTGCGGGTTATCCCGCACCACCCCGCCGCTGAAATCCGTGGCGATGGCGCCCGGCGCCACGCAGTTCACCGTGATCCCGCGGCCGCCCAGCTCAAACGCCATATAACGGGTCAGGGTTTCCACCGCAGACTTCATGACTGCATAGGGCGCCCGATTCGCCATCACGATACGGGTCAGTCCGGACGAGATATTCACAATTCGCCCGCCATCGGCCAGCAGCGGCAATAATTTTTGGCTGAGGAAAAAAACACCCTTCACATGGATGCGATAAAGCGCATCGAGCTCCGCTTCGGTAGCGTTCAGAAACCCCATGCCGCTGGCATTGCCGGCATTATTGACCAGGTAATGAAACCGATCGGCCCCCAGCTCCGCCAGGGCCGCCTGAAAGGTGCTGACAAACCCGTCAAAGGTGTCGGTTTCGCCGGCGCTGAAGGGCAGCGCGATCGCCCGCGAGCCCTGGGCTTCAACCCACGCGACCACATCGGTCGCCTCGGCGAAATGCGCGTTGTAGGTCAATACCACATTCACGCCGCGCTGAGCCAGCGCTTCAACGGTCGCGCGGCCCAGGCCACGGCTGCCGCCTGTCACCAGGGCGATTTTTGCGCTATTGTTCATGTTTTCCCCTTTTATCTCTGCTGAAAACATGAGCGATTATAGGCCTCTGAATGCCGACGATAAGACCGCATGGTGCGACAGGATTGTTTTGCCAGCTGGAACAATGTCATGGATAAACTGGATACCCTGACCCTGTTCGTGCGTATCGTCGAACGGGGTTCGTTCAGCGCTGCCGCCACGGATCTGGGTTTTTCCCGGCCGGTGGCGACCGCAGCCATTAAGGCGCTGGAGGCCAGCCTTGGGGCGCGCCTGCTGCAGCGCACCACCCGGCACGTGCAGCCGACGGCGGAGGGCTCGCTGTATTATCAGCGCTGCGTCTCCATCCTGGCGGCCCTGGAGGAGGCCAACCGCAGCGCCGGAGGGAGCATCTCCGGCACCCTCCGGGTGGACGTGGCGGGCAATCTGGCGCGAACCCTGCTGCTGCCCGCGCTACCGCAGTTTCTCGCCCGCTATCCGGCCATTACCTTGCAGATTGGCGAAAGCGAGCGCGACGTCGATCTGGTCCGCGAAGGGGTAGATTGCGTCATTCGCGGCGGCCATCTTCCCGATAGCGAGATGATTTGCCGGCCGCTCGCCATGCTGCAGGAGATCACCTGCGCCAGCCCGGCCTACCTCGCCCGGTACGGTACCCCGCATACGATTGACGAGCTGGCGGGACACGTGACGATCGGTTTTGTTTCATCGCGCACGCACCGTACCTTGCCGCTCAGTTTTACCCTGGATGGCCGCCAGACCGAGGTCAGTTTGCCCTGTCGCCTGCTGACTTCCGATGCCGACGTCGGCGCCGAAGCGGCCAGGCTGGGCTTTGGCCTGTATCAGGCACCCTTGTCCCGCCTTGAGGCCGATCTGGCATCCGGTGGGTTAACGGAGGTGCTGGCTGATTTTCGCCCTGCGCCGCTGCCGCTCTCCCTGCTCTATCCCAGCAGCCGGCAGCTCTCTGCCCGGGTACAGGTATTTATCGACTGGGTGACGGCGCTGATGAAGGCGCCCCTGGCGCAGCAGGCATCCGGAAGGCTAAAATAACGTTTGCTATTATTTGCGGCTCGTGCGTTAATCATTAAGTCGATTTACCAGACGAAAAATTATTATCGAAGCACGTGTTCTCATCTCCAGGCGTTATCCCTGATACCACCTTCCTTTGAGCAGTCCCGTTAGTATTTTGCTTTTTCTGTAAACAGGCCCTGTCAGACCCCTGTTGGCTCGTTAAAAAAGCCCTCCGTCTGACCCAATACCCGGCTTACCACTAACAAAAATCAGCCGCGTTAATTTCCCTGAAAACGACCATTGTCTTTTCAACAGAACATTACCCATACAAGGTTTACATTATGATTGAACATATCCATTTTAGATGCCCATGCTGCCATGGCTCCCAGTACAGAACGTCCCAGTTTGACGTGACGGAAAAAAATCCCTTTGGTGCGAAATGCATTTTCTGCAAATCGGCCATGATGACCTTAGATACTATTCGCCCTTATCACCTGGGCGCGCTGTCCACCGCTCAGGCACAGCCATAAGACGATGAAGCTGGTGAACGCGGGCGGGAAAATCCCCCCGGTGATTCACCTGGGGGCAACCTCTGGTCCTTCACCTGACGCACCGTTGGTGGAATGGCGAAGGCCGGCATCCGGCAACGCTTTTATCAGGGTCGTCACATTCTCCCCGGCGCGGCTTTCCACATTAAAATAGTCCACCGCGCGCAGAATGAGCCGCAAACCTCTGCCGCTTTCCGCTAACGGATCGACATCGAAGCGCTCATCGCTACGCGCCAGCGCCAGGCGCTCGGCCGGAAAGCCCTCTCCTGCATCAATAAAGCGCAGCGTCACCCGGTCCTCCGCCGCGATAAATTCGACACGAAAAACGCGTTGCCGATCCTCATGCAGCGCATAGCGAATGATATTGGCGGCCGTCTCACAGGCGGCAAGATCGAGCGCGAAGCGCCACTCCTCCCCGACGGGCAGCGGCGCCAATTGTTGAGTCAGCCACGCCGCCAGCGGTGAAAGCGAGCTGAGTTGGGCAGGAAACAGCATGACGTTATTCACGGGCGCATCACGGATTGAACTGCGCAAGGGCTGAAGTGCGATCCTCGCAAATACGAAAAATACGATCCATCCTGGTCAGGGTAAACATATTGCGGATGCCGGGGTTCAGCGCGCACAGTGTCATTTCTCCTTTACCATTCATCATTTTCATCAGGGAAACCAGCGTTCCTAAACCGCTGCTGTCGATAAAATCGATTTTACTGAAATCAACAATCAGATCGGTGCGATCTTCGCCTATCTCCTGGGCGATTGCCGCTTTAAAGGCTACCGCGACGGACGCATCCAGCCGACGCACCGCCGGCGTCAGGATCGTCACCGAGGCCTGCCGTTCGGTTTCAATTTTCATCACTGTCCCCTGTTCGTTCAATAATCAAGAGTGAAACATCATCGGCCATCGCCTGAGTCTCGTGCGCGTCGCCACTGCGCCAGCGGATCAGGTGCCGGGCAAACCGCGGCAGAAGCGCGGGCAGCGGCTGCGTCACGCTGTCCTGCAGCCACGCTTGTAAACGCGCCTCGCCAAACTGTTCACCGCTCCGGCTTTCACATTCGGTGATGCCGTCGCTGAACAGGCACAGCCGCTCTCCCGGCGCCAGTGAGAAACTGACATCTGCCCACGAGAGATGGTCTATCAACCCCACCGGCGCCCCGCCGCTGCCGACCGGACGGACGGCTGCGTCCGGGCTCACGATAAAAGGCGTGGGATGCCCGGCCTGACAGAGTTTGCCCGCGCCGGTCTTCAGGTCGATGACGCCATAGATCAGGGTGAAATAGCTGACAATCTCTGTTTCGTCACTGCAAAAACGACCATTAAGGATCGCCACCACCTCGGCAGGCGACGCCGGCTGGTTGTCTGCCGTAAAAAGAAAGCGCTCAACGGCCCTGCCATGCAGAAACTGGCGGGCGACGGCGAGCGACATCATCGCCGCCCCCACGCCGTGCCCGGAGACATCCACGCAGTAAAATCCGAGCCGATCGCCCAACGGGAAGACGTTAAAAATATCCCCCGACACCCAGGCCGAGGGCAGGAAAATCCAATCGGAGAAAAATCCCTGATGACGCAGCTGATGAGCCGGGAGAACCGACTGCTGAATGCGTGCCGCCAGCTCCAGATCCTGTTCAATCTGTCGCAGCGCTTCGCTCAGCCGCGCATTGCGCGCGGCGAGGTCAGCCTCAAGGGAGAGGATCCGCGACCCGGCGTGCAGCCGCGCCCGCAGTTCGCTCTGCTCTACCGGTTTGCTGAGAAAATCATCGGCCCCGGCCTCAAACCCCTGCGTTAAATCGCCAGGGTCTTCGCGGGCGGTAAGCAATATCAGATAAACGTAGTGACCAAACTGGCGACGGCGAACTTCCCGGCACAGCGTCAGGCCATTCATCTCTGGCATCTCCCAGTCGCTTATCACCAGGCTGACGGGCTGGTTTTCGAGGATCGCCAGCGCGGCGACGCCGTTTTCCGCCTCACTGACGATATAGCCCCACTGCGTCAACATCCGGCTTAGCAGCCGACGATAAACCAGCGAATCTTCAACAATCAGGACGTGCTGTGCCGACATCGCGCCTCCTAAATCGGCAAGAACCAGATAAGGCTGATCGTGCCTTCACGAAACTTGCCGCTGCCGCTGCCGTGCCCCGGATAGCGGGTACCGGCATAGTTGGCATATTGCACAGAGAACGATCCTGGCGTATAGCCCGCGTAACCGAAACTGTAACTGTAGTCGCCATTCCACGGCTGCTGCTGGCTACTGTCCGGATACCAGAACGCGGTAGCGCGCACAAAAAAATGCTGCTTAAAGGTATATCCGCAACCGCCGAGCAGCACGTTTTTGTTTTTACGGATGTCATCGCTCTCCAGGTCGTAATAGCGCGGCACCCAGCTGTAGCCTACCTGGCAGATAATGGCATCGCCTTTGTTAATCAATAGCGCATGCTCCATGGGTTTCGGCAGCGAAAATTTATACGCCAGGGTAATCGCCCCCTGCTCAAAATAGGTGTGACGCTTGCTGCCCGAGGTCCAGAAGTGGTTATCGCCATAGTTACTGTAAACCAGGCTGACGGTGTTGGCATGCCAGTCGTCGTAGCCAAAACTATAGCGAAAATCGGCGGTATAGCGGCTGGTATCGGTCACCGGTAAACGGGATGTCACGTTGGCGAACCAGAAGCTGTAAGGCGAGTATTGCAGGCTGAGGTTCAGCGTCTGATTATATTTTTTCTTCTGTTCTGCGCTGTCTGAGCTGTTGGGGACGGTCATCCACTGCTCTTTTAAACCCGAACTAAAGCTCAGCGCTCCAGAAAACACCTTGTCATTCCCGGAAAAAAGTCGTCCCCAGCGGCTGGTAAACACGCCGGCCTGCACCGGTTCACCATTTTTATCACGCAGCGGTTGTGCGTCGTTCTTCTCTGCTCCTTCGGCACCTGCGATGGTGCACCATAGCGCGCAGGCCAGCATATATTTCTCCCGCATTTGCCCTTCCTTAGTTAGGTATCCAGCGTGCGGCGACGCGGTATTTGGCCATCAGCCACAGTACGCCCAGCGCGGCGGCATGGATCAAGGTGTTCACTATCCACGCCTGGCGCCACAGATCGAAAGTGACCAGTTGGCTTACGGCGAGCACGATGTAAACATGCAAAATAAAGGTGTAGAGCGAACGCTGCCCGAGCGGGATCAGGAGCCAGCCTGCCAGCCAGTTCAGGGGGCGCCAGCACCAGGTCAATAGCAGATAAATAGTGACCATCAGACTGATATCATTGAGGATCCGTACCGGCCCGAGGCCGTTTTTCGCGGCCCAGGTATGGTAAAAGGCGTTAAATTCCGCCGGTGGGATCACATGCATCAGCAGCGCGGGCGGCATAAAAGGATTGGTATGATTCTGGGCGACAAACGCAAGGATAAGCGCGATGCACACCAGCGCCGCGACGGCGACTTTGCCGGGCGGCGTGCGGGCGAAAGAGATCAGTTCCGCTTTGTACCAGCCGCAGCACATTCCCAGCACAAAGATAAATTGCCAGGCCAACAGGGGAAAGGCGAATTCAAATTCGCAGGGCGTCACCCGTACCGGCCAGCGTTGCCAGCAGCCGTAGATCAGCAGCGAGAAGCCCAGTAATGGGCAGACGTGACCCTTCTGCAGCATGCCGAGAAACAGCGGGCTGAGCAATAACAAAAAAATATAGAGACCGAGGATCTGCGTCTGATGAGGGCCAATCTGCAGATAGAGGATAATGTTAAACCACGTCTCTTTTATTTGTGGGGTTAGCGGATAAAGCGACCAACTGGTCCCGGAAAAGCGGTCGGTAAAATGAGTGACTTCATAGACATTAATATATGGCAAATATCTCAGCAAAAGAAAAGAGACAATAATAATAATATTAACCTGATATATTTTCCAGGCGCGAAGATAAAGCCCCCAGCTCACCGTCAGTAATACTGCCTTTTGTAATCTGACACGATTTAGCATCCCTAACATGAAGCCGGACAGGATCACAAAGCCCTCGGCACCGGTGGTCAAACCAAATCGTTCCCAGCTGAAAATATTAAATATCGACATCACTTCGGTATGCGCCACCACCATCATCACGAGGGCAATACCGCGCATAAAGTCGATACGCAGGTCGCGATCCCCGGCCTGAGAGTAACGCCAGGCCGTTGATTTATCAGTTTCTTTTTGCGAAATCGCTGAAACAACCTGGCTCATGAGGGATCCTGTCGTCTACCCTGCAACAATTATTACAAATTATTTAGATAGTGTAGAATGCGCTATCTTGCAATGCTCATTTTATAAATTCCGCCTGCGTACATCACACTATGTTAAGTCATCCCGGTGACTATCATTTCGCGCTGTTGAAATTTTTACGCCACCATCTACACTCACTTTACTGTTATTTATAAGCCCCTGTGCGTTCTGCAGAACGCCGCCAATCAATAACAGACCAGTCATTCAAACTCAGCGCGGAATCAGGATATCCTTGCTATGGATTTTTATTTTTCCCGTTTTGAACATCGTCGACCGCCTGAGCCGCTCAGCACCCCGCGCTGGGTGAGGATGATCTGGCAGGTATTAGCCGTGGCCGCCCTGGTTCTCGGCGCCAATTATATTTACTGGCGCTGGACCGCGTCTTTAAATACCGACGCCCTATGGTATGCCGTTCCGCTGGCGCTGGCGGAAACCCTGGCGTGGATTGGCACAGTCCTGTTCACCATTAATTTATGGCAGGAAAAAGATCCTCCGCCAGGCGTCCCCCCGACGGAGATTAACGACTGTCTGCGAGCGGATGAAGCGGTGGAGTCGAGGCCGATTAAAGTCGATCTGTTTATCGCCACCTACTCCGAAGATGTGGAGCTGGTCAGGCTGTCGATCCGTGACGCCATGCGGATGACCTATCCCGGTCCGCTCGACTATAAGGTGCATGTTCTTGACGACGGGCGTCGCCCGGAGATGAAGGCGGTCTGCGAGCAGGAGGGGGCGAACTATATCACCCGTCAGAGCAATATCGGCTATAAGGCCGGTAACCTGCGCAACGGGCTAGAACATACCGATGGCGACTTTCTGATCATCTGTGATGCCGATACCCGCGTTTTCCCGACCCTGCTGAGCAATACGCTCGGCTATTTTCGCGATCCGGACGTCGCCTGGGTGCAGACCCCGCAATGGTTTTTCGATCTTCCGGAGGGGGAGGATCTGGCGCGCTGGCTGCGGCGTAAAGCGGGCGGCGCAGGCTACGGCGTGGGCTGGCTGGCGCAGAAAATCGTCGGTCCGGTGACCATTGGTCGCGATCCGTTTTTCAACGATCCGCGCATGTTTTACGACGTGATTTTACGGCGCCGCAACTGGGCTAATGCCGCATTCTGCTGTGGCGCCGCCTCCGTTCACCGTCGGGAAGCGGTGATGCAGGCCGCGCTGCGCAGCTACGTCTGGAGCGTTGACGCCGAGATCGCGCGTCATACGCGGGATATTCGCGACCCGGCAACGCGGGAAGCGCTGCAGGAGGCCATGCGCCCCCACGTGGCCTTCGATACTGAACTGACGCCCTATAAGTTCCACGTCTCGGAAGATATTTATACCTCCATCCTGCTGCACGGCGACGCTGCCCGCAGCTGGCGCTCGGTAATGCACCCGCGGATCGAGTCGAAAATGCTCTCGCCGCAGGATATGCTGACGTGGATGATCCAGCGCTTTAAGTACGCCGCCGGTTCGCTGGATATCCTGTTCCATGACAACATCTTCAGCCGCCGCCGCTTTAAACTCTCGCTGCCGCAAACGCTGATGTACGCGACCACCTTCTGGTCCTATCTGGCCTGCGTATGGAATACCGTGTTCCTGATTTCACCCATTATCTATCTCTTCACCGGCATTCCCCCGGTGTCGGCGTGGTCTACCCCTTTCTATCTGCACTTTTTACCCTTTTTTATCGTCTCCGAACTGGCCTTTATGTTCGGCACCTGGGGTATTTCGGCCTGGGACGGCCGGGCCTCTTACCTCTCCTTTTTCTCGATGAATCTGCGGGCGCTAAACACCGTTTTGCGCGGGGAGCAGATCAAATTTCACGTCACGCCAAAAGAGAGACAGACGGGCCGTTTTCTCTATCTCGTCAAGCCGCAAATTGCCATCGTTGTACTCACCCTGACGGGGCTGATCTGGGGCGGCATTCAGGTGGCGCGCGGGCAGGTTGACGACCCCTCCGGGTACGTCATCAACATTTTCTGGGGCGCGGTGAATATTGCCGCCATGCTGCCGCTGATCTTCGCCGCCATATGGACGCCCCCCGAAGAGCAGGAGGCAAGTCGATGAGGATCCGCGATGCCCTGCTCCCCGCCCGCAGCTACCTCACCATCCTCATTGGCTTCCTGCTGGGTTTTGCGATTGTCGTGTGGGTGGAAAAACAGATGCCCGCGCGCGTCGAGAGCAGCGGTGGGATGACGTTGAGCCAGGATTTTCCGCCGCTCCCTGCCCCGCGCGAGCTGACCTTTGACGAGGCGATCTGGGCTCGAGTGGCCTGGCAGTATTATGTGAATAATACTCAGCCAAACGGTCTGGCCAACGCGCACGATGGCGAACCCTGGCTTAGCCTGTGGAGCGTCGGCAGCTATCTTTTCGCCGTAGTCGCCGCAGAGCAGCTGCATATTGTGACCGCCGCCGAAGGTGATGAGCGCATTGCCGCCGCCCTGTTTACGCTCGGTCAACTGCCCCTCAACGCCCTGGGATTGCCCGCCGCTCAGTACCATGCCGACACGCTGCAGATCCTCGGCAGCCCGGACTCCTCCGCCATCGGTATGGGACGCCTGCTCACCGCCCTGCAAACGCTGCTCTGGCGCTATCCTCAGCACGCCGCCGCGGTGCGGGATCTGTTTAATCAGTGGCGGGTCGGCGCGCTCATCAGCAACAGCCCCGCCAGCCAGGCCGCGGCGCCGCTGCACCACTGGGCGCTGGCGGCGGATGAACCGCGGGACAGCTTTGGCTACCGGCTGTACGCCAGCCATACGCTGCGGCTGATCGACAGCGCCGCGGGGCTGGCGGTGACCAACCCGCCGCAGGGGCAGCAGATGATCGATATCGACGGCATCATGGTGCCCGACGAGGGGCTGCGCACGCCCTGGGGTCGGCAGCCTTCGCTGATCAGCCTGCCGTACCTGCTCACCGGGCTTGAGCTGGGCTTTGACGCGCAGAGTGCGGAGATCGCCTGGCGCATCATGCAAATCCAGCAGCGCCGTCATAGCCTGAGGGTCAGCAAGCCGCCGATCAGCACCGACTACGCCGAGCCCGCGCCGGATTATGCCAGCGCGCTGGCGGACCGGCAGCCGCAGAGCGCCTTCGCCCCGCGCAGCGCCGCCCCGGAGCAATCGGCGATCACCTCCACCCGCACCGCCTTTGCCTGGTACGCCCTGTTCCGTAATAGCTGGAGCGAAGCGCTGCGCCAGCAGGTCCAGACGCTGCAGGTCCCGGGCAGGGGCTGGCAGCGCGGGTTAAATCTCAACCGCAGCGTCAACGACGTTATTGACGGCGATACCAACGCGATCGTGCTGGAAAGCCTGGCCTACATTTCCCGGGGGCAGCTGCTGTGTCTGGCCTGCCTGAGCCCTGCCCCTCTCCCCTCGTCCTCAGCAGGAGCAACGCCATGAAGCTGACCTATTTATCCCGTTTTCCCCTGCTGGCCGGACTCATGGCGCTGTGGCTCTCGCTCTCCGGCGCGCAGGCCGCGACCGGTCTGCCGGCTGCGGAATACGCCCCGCGCAGCGGGGAGCTGACGCCGAGGGAGATGACTATCGCCAGAAACGCCTGGCAATATTTCGTCGCCAACTTTCAGCCCACCACCGGGCTGGTCAATGCGGTGAACAAATACCCCTCCACCACCATGTGGGACAGCGCCTCCTATCTGGCCGCGATGACCGCGGCCCGTGAGCTGGGGATTATTGATAAGGCGGAGTTCGACCGTCGGATGCTGAAGTTTCTCGCCACGCTGAATAAGCTCGATTTATTCCGTAACGAATTGCCCAACAAAGCCTATAACACCGTGAGTGGACAGAAGGTGAACTACCAGAACAAGCCGGGCGAAATCGGCTATTCGGCGCTGGATATCGGCAGAATGCTGATCTGGCTGAAGGTGATCAAGGAGCGTTATCCGGAATACAGCAACAGCATCGATAACGTGGTGCTGGGGTGGGATTTCAGCCATGTGGTCGATCCCTGCGGCACGCTGTACGGGGCGTATCTGGAAAACGGCCAGCCAAAATACGTTCAGGAAGGCCGCCTGGGCTACGAGGAGTACGGCGCGGCGGGCTTTCAGCTGTGGGGATTTAACACCTGTCAGGCCAGCCGGCCGCAGCCCTACGAGCTGGCGGAGATTTACTGCGTGCTGGTCCCCTATGATTCGCGCGACCCGCGGCAAACCAGCCAGCATAACTATGTGGTCAGTGAATCTTACGTGCTGTATGGCATGGAGTTTGGCTTTGATAATCCTGCTGACCGGAACAACAGCCCGCGCGAGTACTCCCATCCATGGATGAAAAACTTTGCCGACCGGGTCTATCAGGCCCAGGAGAATCGCTACGCCATCACCGGGATCCTCACCGCCCGCTCCGAGCATCAGCTCGATAAATCCCCGTACTTTGTCTATGACACGGTGTTCAGCGATGGTTTTAACTGGAACACCATAACCGACAAAGGCCAGTTCGTACCGAACAGCGCCGCCGTGTCGCTCAAAGCGGCGATGGGGATGTGGGTGCTGTGGAACTCGCCCTATACCGATCGTCTGCTGGACGCCATTGAAAACGCGAACGAAGCGGGTAAAGGCTATTACGAGGGGCTGTATGAGAACGGCGACGGGCCTATCAATGAATTTACCGCCAACAATAACGGCATCATGCTGGAAGCGCTGCTGTTTAAAAAAGAGGGCAAACTGCTGCAGTTTTCCAGCGACAATCCGAAAAACCGCAATTTCGCCCCGTCGCTGTGGGACAAGAAGCTGGTGGATCTCTTTGAACCGAATAACGGCCCGCGCAATCGCCCGTTCCTGAGCAATACCCCAGCCGTCAAAACATGGTGCGAGCAGACCGGGACCACGCAGCGCACCCAACCCGCCTGCCAGGCCTGCCAGTGCGCCGCCTGCAAGGCTGACGAGCCCGTTAAACTTCCGCCGGTGACCGCGCAATGCTTAAAACCATAGCCCGCTGGCTGGCCGTCGCCGTCGTCCTGCTGCTTATCGCCCTGGCGCTGTTTGGTCGCGAAGGCGCGGGGTGGCGCTGGCTGACTAAAGGCGGCTGGCACACCACCGCCCGTATCAGCAGCCTGACGCCGCAGGAGCGGACGTGGGCGCAGATCGCCTGGCGGTACGTCGAGAACAATACCCAGCCGCATACCGGCCTGGTCAACGGCAGCGACAAACAGCCCCGCGCGACGCTATGGCAGATGGGCGACACCCTTATCGCCCTGCTCGCCGCCAGAGAGCTGGGGCTGGTAAAGGAAGCGGAATTCGACGCCCGCCTGACGCCCCTGCTCGGCACCCTCAATCGACTGACGCTGACCGACGGCGGTTCGCCGGGCAGGCTATACTCCACTCAGACGGCGACCCCAGTCGACTTCAGCGGCAAACCGGCGGGCAGCGGCTGGTCAGCGAAAGATATGGCGCGACTGATGCTCGCCCTGCGGCTCACCGCCGAACGCGCGCCGCAGTATGGCGAGTACATTGATAAAATTATCCTGCGCTGGAACTTCTGTCCGGTGATCGATAAAGACGGTGAGCTGTGGTCCGCCTCACTGCAGAACGGGCAGCGGACGATCCGCGAGGAGCTCCAGCTGGGAGACAGTGAATACGCCGCCAGCGCGTTCCGCCTGTGGGGATTTCCGGCCGGCAAGGCTCTCTCTCCCCCGGCGCGCCATGTGATTATTTATCAGCGCCGCCTCGCCGTTGACGACCGCGACCCGCGAACCACCTGGCAACCCGTGGTGCTCTCCACTCTGCCCGCCATGCTGCCGGGACTGGAGTTCGGCTGGCAGCCGCCCGGCGTGTCGGAAGAGGTACAAAAAGCCATGCGCGCCCGGGCGGAAGGGATATGGCTCAGCCAGAAAACGCGCTGGACGCAGGATAAGGTGCTCACCGCCCGGGCCGATTTTTCGCTTACCCAGGCGCCCTGGCACGTGGAAGACACCGTCTGGGGAAATGGCTACGCCTGGAATACGCTCGGGGACGACGGGAAATACTACCCCCGGCTGGCGCAGGTGACCACCAAAGCGGTCTTTATCCTGTGGACGCTGTGGGAAACCGAGTATACCGATGCGCTAATGGCGGTCACTACCCATCTTAACGACCCGCAGCGCGGCTGGTTTGAAGGTCGGGTCGAGGCCACCGGCGACGTCAACGCTACCCTCACCCTCTCCACCAACGCCATGGTACTGGAGGCGCTGTTTTACAAACACAACGCCGGGCCGTTGTTCAAAAACGGCCTCGCGGATGACAACAGCTATTTTGCCCGCCGCGCGACGGACGAATTTAACCCGCCCCGCCGCTGCCTGCCGGGCGAACGGGTCATGAGGAGCGCACCATGAAGTTTTATCGCGATCTCTTTGAAGCCAGCCTGAATCGCGTCGTACCGGAGCACGACAAACAGCGCTTCTTCGAAGCCTTCTACACTACTTTTATCCATATGTCTGCGGAAACCGAGCAGCACTTCTCACAACGCTCCGGCGAAGAAGGCCAGCAGATGATCTTTAAAAGCTTTTTCGCCATGCTGGCGGTCAACGGCGACCTCTTTGTACCCGATTTCCTGGAACGGCTGGCGCGGGCGCAGGGCGAGGAAGGCCTGCGTCTGCCGCCGCGTTTTTTTGCCCTCTGGCGGGAAGCGATGCTCAAAACCGTCCGCGCCAGCGATCCGCTGTGCGATGAGGAGATCCTCACCGCATGGGCAATGGCCATCGCCCCTGGGCTTGAGTATCTGCGCCGCCAGGCGGAGCTCCACTATCAAACCGCTGGCCAGTAATCATGGATGCCGCTAACCGTACCGACCTCAACCTCCTGCCCTCGGCGGTGATGATCTACGATGAGCGTGAACGACTGCAGGCCTGGAATGATAAGGTGGCGCTGTTTTATCCAACGATCGCGCCCTGGCTCGCCGTCGGCGCCTCTCTTGAGAGCCTGGCGGAGAAGTTTATCGATGCCGGATATAACATCGACCCAGGCCGGCAACAGACGCTGCGCGAGGCGATAATCCGCAACTGCCGCCAGACGAACCACTGCGAGGTCCGTCAGTCGGGCAACCGCCGGATTTACGTTCAGCATCAGCGGCTGGCGGATGGCGGGATTGTCAGCCTGCATACCGACATCACCGAGCTTGACGAGGCCCGACGCTCGCGTCACCAGCTTCACGACGACTTTTTATTCACCGCGGAGTCGATCCAGATCGGCATCTGGGACTGGCAGGTCTCCGGCGACAGCCTGCAGGTCAATGACACCCTGCTGGCGATGGTCGGCCAGTCACGGGCGCAGTGGCGCTTTCCACTGCGTTTTATGCTCAATCTGGTCCACGAGGACGATCGCGCCACCCTGCAGCAGGCGATGATCGCCTCGCAAAACGAGCATATGCCGGTTTTTGAATGTGAACTTCGCGTCCAGCACCCCACGCAGGGCTGGCGCTGGATGCTGCTCTCGGGGCAGATCGTCACCCTCAATATGCAGCAGCAGGCAGAGCGGGTGATCGGCACCTTGCAGGATATTACCCGGCGCAAAGCCGCAGAGCTGCTGGCCATTGAGGCGGCGAAGGAAGCCCGCGAGGCGAACGAAGCGAAAAGCGCCTTCCTCGCCAATATGAGCCACGAAATCCGCACCCCGATGAACGGCATTCTCGGCATGACGCAGCTCTGCCTCGACACGCCGCTGACCGCGGAGCAGCGGGAGTATCTTTCGCTGGTGATGAGCTCAGCCCAGTCGCTGCTGCACATTATTAACGACATTCTTGATTTCTCACGCATTGAGTCGGGCAAGATGCAGGTGGACGAAGAGCCGCTGGAGATCCGCCCCTTTGTTCAGTCGCTGATCCGCCCGCATATGCCTGCCGCCAGCGAAAAGGGCATTGAGCTGCTGGTGGATATCTCCCCAACGGTGCCCGAGGTGCTGATCGTCGATGGCCCCCGGCTGCGGCAAATCCTGACCAACCTGTTGGGTAATGCGCTGAAGTTCACGCATCAGGGGGAGGTTCTGCTGGCGATAGCGCCGGCCGGCGACGAAAACCGCTGGCGCTTTCGCATTCGCGATACCGGCATCGGCATCGCCGCGGAGAAGCAAAAGGCGATCTTCGAGGCTTTCAGCCAGGCCGATAGCTCCACCACCCGCCGCTACGGCGGCACCGGTCTGGGGTTAACCATTTCGGCCCGCCTGGTCAGCCTGATGGGCGGCGAGCTGACGGTGGAGAGCCAGCCCGGGGCGGGCAGCGAATTTGCCTTCACCCTGCCGCTGGCAGCGCTGCACGCCGCCGCCGACAGCGCCCCGCTGGGCCATTTTAACCACCAGCGGGTGCTGGTGGTTGACGACAACAGCACCAACCTGCGCCTGCTCGACGCCATGCTTCGCCAGATGGGGCTGATGCCAAGCTGCGTGGACAACGCCGGCGAGGCGCTACGCCGGGCCGCCGAAGGGCCGCCCTGGCCGCTGATCCTGCTGGACGCGCAGATGCCGGATATGGACGGCGTATCCCTGGCGCTGGAGCTTTCCGCCCTGCCCGAGGCCCGGCAAAGCCAGATTATTATGCTCAGCTCCATGAGCCGCCATTTTGACGCCAATATGCTCAAGCGCATCGGCATTGCTCACTATCTGCATAAACCGGTGGCGCAGCGCGAACTGCATCAGGTTATCGCCGGCATTCTGGTTCCCACGCCGGTGGTGGCGACAGCGCCAGCCCCCGTTGCGGAACCGGTCAGGGAGCAGGCCGGGCTGCATATCCTGCTGGCCGAGGACAATCTGGTTAATCAGAAGGTCGCCAGACGGCTGCTGGAACAGCTTGGCCACCGCTGCGAGGTGGTGAACAACGGCCGGGAGGCGCTGGCGCGCTGGCGCGCCGACTGCTGGGATCTCCTGCTGATCGATCTGCAAATGCCGGAGATGGACGGTGAAACCGCCATCCGCCTGCTGCGCGAAGAGACGCAGGCGCTCGGCCGGGAGCACCAGCCCGCGATGGCTATGACCGCCCACGCGATGCAGGGCGACAAAGAGCGCTGTCTGGCGATGGGCTTTGACGGCTATATCGCCAAACCGGTGAGCCAGGAGGCGCTACGGGAGGCCATCGCCCGCGTCGGCGCGGCGGAAGATAGCGGTCCGGAGGAAGAGGAAGGCCTGCCGGACGAGGCCCGCCTGCTGAAACAGTGCGCCGACGATCCTGAGCTGGTCGAGGAGCTGCTGGGGCTCTTCGCTGCTGGGCTTGACGCTGCCGCCGCCGCCCTTACCCACGCCATTAACGCTAATGACCGGGAGACGTGGCGTCGTGCCGCCCACAAACTGCGCGGCGAGGCGGCCACCCTTGGCTTTCAGCGCCTTTCCGGGGTGCTCCAGCAACTGGAGAGCCAGGCAGCCTCGCCCGACCAGAGCGTGCCGGGCGACCTGCAAGACACGCTGGCCAAGGCGATCGCGGGCTGCCACCTGTGGCTGCGCCGCAGAATGCAGGAGGCTCCCCGTGATCGCTAGACGTCTTCTGCTGCTGGTGGTTTGCCTGCCGCTGGCGCACGCCGGCTCAGCGCCGGTGACCTGGTCACTGGCCGGGCAATGGCGGGTGCATGACGCCAACGACAGCGCCTTCGACGGCGCGCAGGCTTCGGACGGCGACTGGCGCACGCTGCGGGTACCGGCAAACTGGTACAGCGCCGGATACGATCATCAGGGCGCCCTGTGGTATCGCCATCAGTTTACCCTGCATGGCCTGACGCCGGACGCCATGGCCACCCTGGTGTTTGACGGCGTCGATTACTTTGCCGAGGTGGCGCTCAACGGCAAGACGCTGGCCCGGCACGAAGGGTATTTTCAGCGCTTCCCGGTGGACATCAGCGGGGTCGTTCGCCGCCATAATAAGCTCGTCGTGCGGGTCGACAGCCCCTATGAAGACCCGCAAACGATCTGGCCGCTGCACAAAACGCTGATGAAAGGGATCCTGAACCAGCACGATACCCGCCCGGGCGGCGCCTGGTCGGTTCAGGGGCAGGATGCCAATTCCGGGGGGATCTGGGCGCCGGTGAAGCTCCATCTGAGCCGCGGCGTCACCCTCGACGAGGTGATCCTGCGCCCGGACTGGCGACAGGGGCTGGAGCAGCCCATTCTGCGTGCCGAAATCCGCTATCGGGCCGTGACCCCCGGCCCCGTCACGCTGCGCCTGACGGCCACCCCGGACAATTTTTCCGGCCCGCGTTTTCAACAGGCCTTCGCGGTCACCCTGGAGAACACCGCAGGCGTCCTGCGCGTCTCGCTCCCCATGCCCTCGGCAAAGCTCTGGTGGCCCGTGGGTGCTGGCAAACCTAACCTCTACCGGGTGCGCGCCACCCTCGCGGATAACCGGGGGATCATGGATACCGCCGTCACCCGCACCGGATTACGTAAGGTGGAAGCGCTGGCGGACAATCAGGGCTGGCGCATCAATGACAAACGGCTGTTCATCAAGGGCAGCAACTATATTGGCTCGCCGTGGCTGAGCACCATGACGCGGAAAAAATATCGCCGGGATTTCAGGCTAGTCACGGCCATGAACGCCAACGCCATCCGCGTTCATGGTCACGTGGCGGGCCGCGCGCTGTATGAGGTGGCCGATGAGATGGGGCTGATGATCTGGCAGGATGTTCCGCTGCAGTGGGGTTATGATGACAGCGTCGCCTTTGCCGATAACGCGGTGCGCCAGACCCGGGCGATGATGGACCAGTTCGGCAATTCGCCGGCGATTATTGTCTGGGGCGGTCACAACGAGCCGCCGTGGAACTCGCCCTGGATGGTGAAACGCTTCCCCGACTGGCGTAAAACCTTAAACCAGACCCTGACGCAGCGGGTGGGCGATGCGCTGGCGGAAGATACCTCCCGCATCGTGCATCGCTTTTCCGCTGTTGAAGAGCACTACTGGGCGGGCTGGTATTTCGGCACCCTGCGCGACCTGCTCGCCCCGGCGAAAACCGGGATTATTACCGAGTTTGGCGCTCAGGCGCTGCCCCGCCTCTCCACCCTGAAGACCATTATCCCGGCCCGTCTGCTGTGGCCGAAAACCACCGCCGCCGACGACCCCGGCTGGGTGCGATGGAAGTACCATAATTTTCAGCCTTTCCAGACCTTTAAATTTGCCGGTATTCCACGAGGCAACACTATTCAGGAGATGATTGAAAACACCCAGGCTTATCAGGCCAGGCTGGTGGCGCTGGCAGCGGAGAGCTATCGCCGCCAGCGTTATCAGCCGGTGACCGCCCTGTTCCACTTTATGTTTGTCGAGACATGGCCCTCCATCAACTGGGGGGTGGTGGATTATCTGCGCCAGCCGAAGGCGGGTTACTATGCCCTGCAGCGCGCCTATCAGCCGATCCTGCCATCCATCGAGCCGGTGACCGCCAGCTGGCGTCAGGGTAGCCCGGCGACGGTGCGCCTGTGGGCGATTAACGATACCTGGACGGCCTGCGAGGATTGTCGCCTGACCTGGCGGATCAGGCAAAATGGCCAGATGCTCGCTCAGGGGGAAACCACGCTGACCCTACCGCCGGACGCCGGCCAGATGATCAGGGAGCTGACCGTCACCCCCGCCGGCCCGCAGCCCGTGACGGTCGACTACCGCATCGACAACCGTCGCGGCACACGCGTGGGCGCTAACCAGCATACCGAACCCGTCGCCGCGGCGCAGGCAGCTAAATGAAGCAGACTTCACGCTGAGCCACGATCAGTCGTGGATTTTCACCCCCAGACAGCCGCGAACGAATTCAGGGTTAAAGTGTTTCACTGCTTCGCCAACGTAACCTAAATCCAGATCGCTGATTTGCGCCATTTCGCGCGCGGTGAGCGAGAAATCCCAGATGGCAAAGTTCTCTTCAATACGCTCTTGGCGGGTGGATTTAGGAATGACCGTGACGCCACGCTGCACGTTCCAGCGCAGGACCACCTGAGCAACGGTTTTTTGGTGGGCATCGGCAATCTCCTGCAGCATGGCCTCTTCATACGGATTATGTCTGCCACCGCCTAACGGCGCCCAGGCTTCCGGCTGAACGTGATAGTGCTTCATGGTTTCCAGCGCCGCGGGCTGGGCGAAATAAGGATGCAGTTCGACCTGATTCACCATCGGCCTGATTCTGACGGTTTCGCAGAAGTTAGCTAACACATGGGCGTAGAAATTGGACACGCCGATCGCTTTGAGGGTACCGGCTTCATAAGCCTCCTCCAGCGCGCGCCAGGCGCTGAAATAATCGCCCATCGCCTGATGCAACAGATAAAGATCGAAGTATTCCAGCCCGGATTTTTTTAAGGACGCGGCAATCCCGGCTTTCGCCATCCCGGCGTTGGCCATGTCCTGAACCCACAGTTTGGAGGTAATAAACAGCGCCTCGCGGGTACACAGACCTTCGGCGATGGCTTCGCGAACGGCCTCCCCCACCGCATCTTCATTATCGTAGACGGCGGCGGTATCGATGAGGCGGTAGCCGGTGCGAATGGCGTTCAGCACCGACCGCTTACACTCTGCTTTATCGGTCACCTTAAAAACGCCAAAACCCAGCATCGGCATTTTACGGTTGTTACTTAATACGCAATATTCCATGGTCAGCCCTCATGTTGTTAAACCATCATGGTAGGCCATAAACGTCGCCGCGATTACCCTGTCATTTGTGATTTGACTTATACATCCAGCTCATTAATCGGCGTGCGCTGAGATGATCTGATTTTGACAGAGAGCAGAAAAGTCGCCCCTGCCGCCGCCAGCAGTAACAGACCGCTCAGTGCAAAATTGCTGCGCCATCCCAGACTATCAAACACCCGGCCGCCTGCCGTTGACCCGAGGGCAATCGATAGCTGGATCACGGCGACCATCAGACCACCGCCCGCCTCCGCATCCTCGGGCAGCGTCCGCGCAATCCATGTCCACCAGCCGGTGGGCGCGGCCGTCGCCAGCAGGCCCCACAGGCTTAACAGTACGGCGACTGATCCCGTGTGGTGTCCGGCCAGCAGAAGCGTTCCGGCAATCGCGGCCATGACCAAAGGGATAGCCACCAGCGTCGGATAAAACCGGGCGTTCAGCGCGCTCGAAATAAGCAGCGTGCCGACGAAACCGGCAGTACCCATCGCCAGCAATATCAGGGACAGACCAGAGGAACTGACTCGGGTCACGGTCTCCAGAAACGGTCGCACATAGGTAAATAAGGTAAACTGCCCCATAAAAAACAGCCCGCAGGCCAGCAATCCAAGGAATACCGTCGAGCGCCGGAACAGACCCAGCACGGTTCCCTGCGGCTGTGGTGCGCGCTGGCTTTTCATCGACGGCAGACTAACGCATTGCCAGACGAAAGCCACCATCGCCAGCGGGACGAGACATAAAAAGGCGCCGCGCCAGCCGACGGTGGCCCCCAGGTAGCTGCCCAGCGGCGCTGCCACAACGGTGGCCAGCGCGTTGCCGCTGTTAAAGATGGCCAATGCGCGGGGGACCTGGCGTTGCGGCACCAGGCGAATGGCCGTTGCGGCCGACATAGACCAGAAGCCGCCGATGACGATCCCAATGAGCGCCCTGCCCAGCATATAAACTGGATAGCAGGACGCCAGGGCAATCATCATTCCCGAGACCGCCATCAGCGCCGTGAGCGCTAACAGAAGGTATTTACGATCCCATGCTCCCGCAAGGCGAGAAATGGTCAGGCTGGTCAGCACCGCCAGCGCGCCTGAAATGGCAATGCCCTGACCGGCTAATCCTTCGGTGACGCCTAAATCGCCAGCGATGGGCGTTAACAGGCTGACCGGCATAAATTCTGAGGCAATGAGTACAAATACGCAGAGCGTCATCGCCAGGACGCCGCTCCAGTGTGCCCGGGTGTTACTTAATGCAGACATTATTTAGCTCCGACCATACAAAGCCGCCCGCAGGCGCGTGGCGGCATTGGGGATGTCTCCGGCACCGGAGATCTATTTCAGGTTGGTTTTAAAGAACTGCTCAAACTGACTAAAGGGAATTTTGCCTGCGGCGTTGTCATAAAGATCGACATGGTTTGCGCCAGGGACAATCACCAGTTCTTTCTTATTGCTGCCAATAGCCTTATAGGCATCTTCGGCAAAATAGCGAGAATGGGCTTTTTCGCCAGTCACGATAAGCGTCGGAATAGTCACTTCGCCGGCATAATTCAGCAGCGGCATATTCATAAACGACAGCGGCATCGTCGCATTCCATGCCCCGGTTGAATTAACCGAACGCGGATGGAAACCACGCGGCATACGGTAATAATCGAAGAACTCTTTCAGGACCGGGTTGGGATTGGCGGGCAAGGTTTCCGGCAAAATACGATCGGCAGCGCTGACGTTGCCTTTATCATCAACATAAATGTCATGCCCGCCGGGGGCGAAAGTGCCGTTTGCCGCATCCTTCCAGCGCTGCGCGTTCAGGTACTGCAGTACCGCTCGGCGGTCGGCGGTCGTGTAGCGGTCTTTGCCATCGCCGACTCCATGCCCCATCGCGCGGCTCATGTCATACATGACGCTGGTCGCCACCGCTTTGACGCGCGTATCCATCGCCGCGTCGTTTAAGGCCATACCGCCCCATCCGCAAATGCCGAGCAAACCGATACGGTGGCGATCCACCTCTTTTTGCAGGCCCAGAAAGTCCACCGCGGCACTGAAATCCTCGGTATTGATGTCCGGCGAGGCCACATTACGTGGGTAGCCACCGCTTTCACCCGTATAGGATGGGTCAAACGCCAGGGTGACAAACCCCTGCTCGGCCAACGTCTGGGCATACAGGCCGCTGGATTGCTCTTTTACCGCGCCGAAAGGACCGCTAACGGCAATGGCGGCCAGTTTGCGGTCGCCGCGATCCTTCGGCAAGTAGAGGTCTCCTGCTAAGGTAATCCCGTAGCGGTTGTGGAAGGTCACCTTACGATGATCCACTTTCACGCTCTCAGGAAATGTTTTGTCCCATTTTTCAATCAAAGAGACAGGCGTATTCGGGTTAGTCGTATCAGCATAACTCATCGTTGTGACTCCACTTAGTGAGGCGCAAAGCAGCATGGCAGGTATCGCGGCTGTCAGTTTTTTGGTGAAAACCGTCATCAAAGTCCCCTAAATAAACGTGATCAATGCAAATCTCCAGTAGACAACGCTGCTGCGCTTTGTTGTCGTGGGCTTAGTGTAGCCAGCAGTAATAGTGCTGATTAGTGGGTGAAAAATGCTAAGATTAATACCATATTGTTCTAAATGGCATGAGGATTACGAGGCGGTAGAATGGCGAAACGAGAAAACTATAATGACCTTTATCTGTTTATGCAGGTGGTGCGGGAAGGCAGTTTTACCGCCGCAGCGCAACGACTCGGCCTGGCGCAGTCCGGGATCAGCCGTGCGGTTCGTGAACTTGAAGAGCGCCTGGGCGTTCAGCTTCTGATGCGCACCACCCGCCGTTTGTCGCTCACTCAGGCGGGTGAGCAGCTCTATCACAATGTCGAATCTGGTTTCGACGCCTTAGATATGGGACTCGCCACGCTGGCCCACTATCGTCAAACGCCCTCCGGTACGGTACGCATCAATGCCAGCCAGCATGCCATTGATAAAGTCCTGCTGCCGAAGCTGGCAGTATTTAAACAACGCTATCCCGATATCAGACTGGAACTGATCAGCGAAAGCCGTTTTGTCGATATTATTGCGGAGCGATTCGATGCGGGCGTACGTCTGGGCCCGGAAGTCGGAAGCGGCATGATTGCGGTACGCATTTCGCGCGATATGGAGATGGCGGTGGTGGGTACACCGGAACATTTTCGACGCTACGGCTTTCCACAAACGCCCGCCGATTTAGTCGTCCACCCCTGCATCGCTTATCAGTTTGGCGACGGCAGCCTTTACGCCTGGGAACTTAACGTGGATGGCAAAAAAATCACTCATCCGCCGCAGGGACAGTGGGCTTTCGCCGATAGCTATATGGAAGCCAAAGCGGCCAGGCTCGGTCTGGGGCTGGCCTATGTCCCGGAAGAACTGATTACCGACGATCTAGCGCAGGGCACGCTTATACGGGTGCTCCAGCGTTATAGCCAGCGTCTGGAAGGTTCATTTCTCTATTACCCGCACCGCAATGTATCGCCCGCGCTGAGAGCGGTTATTGATACATTGCGAATGTAGCAGAGGTTGCCTGCGGGCTGCAGGCAACATGGAGCGTTTAGTGCCTGGTTACGTATTCCCCCTGTAATACTATGTCTGATTATGTCCACCATCAATTTGATGGCCACTATCTATAAAACAACACTGGAGGCGGACGTGTCTTACAACACTCGCCCCCACCCTCCATTTGATATTCATGACAAATAGGTATACTTGAACCCGACCACTCTTCTGTCGAAGTTATCGTCACAGAACGGAACACGCCACGCGGAGTATAGCGCTCGATTATATACCCGAAACCAAATATGATTTATATAAGTCAAGGTAAAATACACATATAATCATGTTAAACTTAAGATATAAGATAGTAGATTTACCACCACACTTCAGCTTGAGTACCAATGGTAAACTGGTCTTTCTTGTAATCATTAAATTCAAACTGAGTAATTTCATTATCAAAACTTTTCAGATATGTCGCATAAAAACGAATTTCTGGTCTTGAAGTCAACATACTCGTATTGACTTTAAAGGTATGGAACAGTGTTGTTTTCAGGCCCGACTCTTTATAATCGACACCACCAGTTTTATTAGTTTGAGTAAACCAGCCGAGCTCTACGCCACTCTGATTATAGATATCCCAGATGTAAGCAGGCCTTACCACAATTCGGGTGGAGTTAAAATCAGTATGGGGACCAGTATAATAATCATAGACATCATTACCAAAACTATAAACAAATGCATGCGCGACAATGTATCTTGAACCAATATAATTTTCGCCTTCTGAAAGGAATCTGTAGGCTTTACCATTAGTATGCTCACCATAATACTGCCCGTTATAGCCATAAAGAGCACCGGAGTCAGAAACTAATGAGAATCCGCTGGCAATCGAGTTGTTCGCAGTCTGGAAACTAAAATTAGTAAAACCACCTCTTTTCCAGTTTTGAGTTAATGTACCACCAACATGCCAGGCCTCTTTAACGCTATAATAAGTACCGTTATCTTCATTTTTCTTATTAAGGTCAGTTTTATTCGGAGTGGAATACCGTCCCCATACGTCAACCGTCGCATCAGACCAGACTGGCGTTTTATTGTAACGAATGTCAATGGTATTCGTGTTAATCTGTTGCGTCTGGTCATCATCCGGGTTAACGCTGTGGGCGTCTAAGTCCTCACGCGTTAAGGCCATATTTAAATAGCCAGGGCCAAGACGCCAGTTTTCAATACCAACCCCGGCGGCGGCATCTGATTGATGATACTTGAAGTCCAACATCTGGATTTCAAGTTTAGGTAATTTATGTTTACCAACCCAGAAATCTGCATCCTTCGCAAACGGTAAAAATCCCTTTGTCGTAAGGTAAATATCAGAGAACTGCATCAGATTCTCTGAATTGCTATCAAACCAGCCTGCGCTATACTGAGAACCAACGTTACCATCGAACATGACTACTGCCTTGGCGCTTCTGCCATTCTCTTTATAAACGCGCTGAGAAAGTTCCAGATCGAACCATGAGCTATTTTCCTGCCCAAAACGCCCCAAAGATCCAATAGCATACGATTTTGCAGGTCCTCTATTCCCTACCGAGTAACCAGAACGAAAATACCCGGAGTAATTAAATCCGATATCATCCTTCACAAAAGCAGATATTTCTTTGAGAGTATATTTTTTATCACTCGTATTATTTTTGGATTGCGTTGTTCCTGATGGCTTAGTGACAGATACAGTTTCAACCCTATCTCCTGATTGATCAGATAATATTGGTTGTTGTTTCGCCGCAATGTGAGAACGCTGGAGTTCTTCATTCTTATTTATCACCAATTGCTGTGCGTTCAACTTCTTTTTTGTTTCCTGGAGATCCGCCTGTGTTTCTTTTAATTGCTTCTGGAGTTGAGCTATTTGCTCCTCAATACTTAAAGTTGAGGTAGCAAGAGCAGAGTTAGAGGATAGAATAGCAGTACATACAGCCAAAGATAAACACCCTTGCTTAAAGGTTATATTTTTCATTTAGTTATCCAATCATTCGGGAATTGGCCGCTATACAGCGGCCTCATGATTAATAGAGTTCTTTCACTCCATTTTCTAATAAGGAAATTTGTTTTAATATTTGTTCAGGAGTGACAAGGCGCTCCTTTCCATTTTTAAGGGTGGCGAAAAGCGCGTCATAATAACGACCATAATCTCCATTAACGGAAATAACTCTCTGTTCATTAAAATCACCCGCATCATCTATATAAGTCAATACGCCATAATCTGCGGGGAGATCAATGCCAAAATCAGGATTATGAGGCATATAGCCTAACTTCAGATGCTCCTCTTGTTTGTCTTTTTTCTCTTTTACAAACATCCCTTTTTTACCATATACTACAAAACTTGGTCTTTCTTTAATTCTAAAATAGCTGGATTTAACCGAAACTTTTAATTTCCCATAATATAAATCAAGGTCAAAATAATCATTCATCCGTCCATGACCAAGGATCTGTTTCACATCATAATGTACAGAATCTGGCGTACCGAAGACAGAAATAATCTGGTCAAGCGTATGACAACCATGTCCGAATAAATAACCATTTACTTTATCAAAATGGTTAATAGATTCAGGTACCTGAGGCCTGAAATAATCATAGTGCATCTCAATTTCCAGAAGGTCTCCGAGGACACCGCTATCAATCACTTTCTGAACGGTCAGAAAATCGCTATCAAAACGTCTATTCTGGTATGACTGAACGACCACCCCCATCTGCGAAGCAAGCTCCAGAAGCTCTTTAGCCTGCTCAAGTGTTTCAGTAAAGGGCTTTTCCACAACACAGTGTTTGCCCGCAAGAATGGCCTTCTTCGCCATTTCATAGTGAAACTGCGATGGAGTAGTAATAATCACTGCATCGATCTCGTCATCTTTCAACAGGTCAGCAAGTTCCTGTGTATATTGAATACCATCAATTTGTGGCCACTGATCTCTTTCAAGATTCACAGAATAAATGGTTTTAACAGTGATCGAATCTTTCCGTTCTAGCACAAATGGCAAATGATAACGGTTTGCACTTTTACCGTTACCGATATAACCAATAATCATTTTGTCAGACATTTTTAACCCCGATATTCTGTTGGTGACGAGCCTTCTCAATAACGTTCAGGACATTGATACTGGTTTCCAGCATTTTTGATGCCAGAGAAAAATCTCTCATTGATATAATTTCAATGAATTTTCTAAATTCAGGAAGCAAACGATGCTTTTCAACATGCTCAATATGTTTAGCGGGTATGGCATTAGGTTTTAGCTCATATCCAACCATCTGATTTGTTGGTTTATTGAGAGTAATGCACCCCATTTCCCCCTGAATCGTTGAAGACACAGGCGCATGGCAGTCTTTCGCACCGACGCATACAGCCTTGAAAGAACCATAGTCCATGAGCAACATTCCACTGGTATCGACACCCTGGGATATATTCGCCTGATAAATGACACCTTCAGGCATTCCAAAAAGGCCAACAACAAAGTGGATATTATAGATATTAATATCCATCAAAGCACCGCCGCCCTTTCTGGCGTCAAAGGCTGGATGGATAATATTATTTTTGAAGTCACTATAACGCGATGATAACTGGCTATAATTCATACTAACGATTTTGATATCGCCAAGAGCTGGCAAATCACGTTTTAAATTCGAATATGAATCAAGATAGTGAATATTCATGGCTTCAAGAACAACCAGGCCTTTAGACTCGGCCAGCTCCTTCAGATGCAATAGCTCAGCAACATCAATTACAATGGGTTTTTCTATGATCACATGCTTACCACTTTCCAGTGCTTTTACTGCAAATGTGTAATGCAGATGATTCGGTAAAGCCACATAAATAGTATCTACGTCGCTATTTAATAGCTCATCATAGCTAAAAAATGCCTTCCCATTTTGACATAAGTGAGCCAGTTTTTCCGTTTCGTCTTTTGTCGCTTCAGTACCCAGAATAGAAACAGATTCCAGCTCAAGATCGTTAATAAATGACATCACATCCTTGACGATCATTCCTGTGCCTAAAATACCCAGTTTCATATTTATACCTATATGCATTAACGCATCAATGATTTGCCATTAGAATTAATAACGTCTTTATACCAGAAAAATGATTTTTTCTTATATCGGGCCATGGTCCCTGAACCATCGTTATTGCGGTCCACATAAATCAGCCCATAGCGTTTTTTCATTTCGGCAGTTGACGCGCTCACGAGATCAATACAGCCCCAGGTAGTAAATCCCATGACAGGAACGCCATCTGCAATGGCCTCCTCGACCTGAACCAGATGTTCATTGAGGTATTTAATCCGGTAATCATCTTCGACCGTGAAGTTACCATTGATATCTGTCACTAAGACATCCTGGGCTCCAAGTCCGTTTTCTACGATAAACAGTGGCTTTTGATAGCGGTCATAGTACTTGTTCAATGTAATCCGTAGACCTTTCGGATCGATCTGCCATCCCCACTCACTAGATTCGAGGTATGGGTTTGGTACACCACCAATAAGATTGCCAATAGCAGGTTTGATCGATTTATCAGCCGTTTCACACACGCTCACATAGTAGCTGAATGAAACAAAATCAACGGTATTTTGAAGAATTTTCTCATCGCCATCTTCAGAATGAATCCTGATATTATTTTCTTTGAAATATCTTTTCATATATCCAGGGTAGTACCCGCGAACATGAACATCGCCAAAGAAATCATTCATATGCTCCGCTTGCATCGCAACCAAAACATCATCTGGATTTGGTGTCAATGGGTAAATCGGCATGCTTAAGATCATACAACCAAATTTAGCATCTGGCATGATTTCACGGCCTTTACTAATCGCTAATGCACTGGCAATAAATTCATGATGCACCGCCTGAAACAGGTCTTGCTTACTGAGCTGTTCTTTAGGCGTAAAAATACCTCCGCTCATCAGCGGCTGATGTAACACTGAGTTAATTTCATTAAATGTTAGCCAGTATTTAACCTTGTGTTTATAACGTTCAAATATCGTTGTGGCAAAATTCGTATAGAATTCCACCATCCTACGATTTGCCCAGCCATTATATTTTTTTGATAAATTTAACGGTGTTTCATAGTGAGAAATTGTCACCAGTGGTTCGATACCGTACTTATGACATTCGTCAAAAAGGTCATCATAAAACTTCAACCCTTTTTCATTTGGGATGGAATCATCTCCGTTTGGAAAAATTCGACTCCAGGCAATTGATGTCCGAAAGACCTTAAATCCCATCTCGGCAAACATTTTGATGTCATCTTTATACCGATGATAGAAATCAATACCCTTTAGTTTCAGGTTATCGCAGGTGGGCAGCTCAGTGACTGGAGCCATAATGCCTTTGGGCAGAACATCCTGGATACTAAGACCTTTTCCATCAACGTCAAAAGCACCTTCACACTGATTAGCCGCAACGGCTCCTCCCCAGAGAAAATCATTCGGAAAACTCATAACACCTCCTTCAAGCTATAGCCAGAATGTTCGAATTAAATACAGCCTTAGAATCCATCGATGCACTGACATCTTGATATTCTTCGGTATTTGTTACGATAACAATTGTCGTCGGGTCATACCCTTCAGACTTAATATAATCAATATCAAACTCAATAAGTAAATCGCCTTTTTTAACCTTGTCGCCATTTTTAATAAATGCTTTGAAACCATTGCCATCAAGCTGCACTGTATCCAGCCCGACATGAATAAGAAGCTCGATACCATCAAGTGACTTTAGGCCAATGGCATGATTTGTGGTAAATATAGAGAGGACGTCGCCATCGAATGGACTGATAACCTTGCCTACCGTTGGATGGATACCAATTCCTTTCCCTAAAATTTGATTAGCAAAAGTGGCATCGGATACATCACCTAACGCAATGATTTCACCTTCAACGGGCGAAGTAATATTTTTCATCTCAACCGCGACAACTTTTTTATCCTGGAGAACATCCTTTTTCAGTTCTTTTGCGTTCTCATCAACCGGGTCTTCAAACCCTAAGAAGAGGGTTAAAAGAATAGTCAGGACAATAACAATAACAGCAGCGACACAAGCTAATATAAGATTTAAGTTATTCGAATGATCGATAAATATCGGCATAGCAACTAGAGAAGCGATACCAAAACCATGAGCAGATAATTTAAATGCGCCAACAATCCCGCCAGTAATACCCGAAGCGATACACGCCGCAAGCATAGGTTTTTTCAGTGGTAAGTTCACGCCATACATACAGGGTTCGGTCAGACCAGCAAATATAGCGGTAAACCCTGCCGCCAACGACTTCTGCTTAAGTGCATTATTTTTTGTTTTGATACCTACACCGATACAAGCTGCACCTTGCGCCATATTAATAACTAACATCGCCGGGATAATCAGCATCTCCCCGCCCGGAGTGGCCAGGGCTGGTATGGTAATCGTAAGAAATGCCCAGTGCATGCCTGTCATGACAATAAATGGCATGATTGCACTAAGCACTACCATCACAATAATATGGAAGCTGTCGGGGATTGATGAGATGACATAAACGAGATATTTACCAAAAATTGCTCCTAATGGCCCGAGTAATAAGAATGCGATCGGCGCGGAGATAAGGATAATCAGCGCAGGGTTCAGAAATCCTTTTGTGATATTAGGGGTAATACGATCGACGAACTTCTCGATATATGAAATAACCCAGGCATTCAAAATAGCGGGAATGACCGTCGAACCATAGTGCGCGGAGATAACAGGCACTCCCAGGAAAAGTAATTTTTGCGAGTCATCCCCCATCAACGCTACGAAATCAGGATGCAAAAGTACTGCCGTGACGACAGCTACTAATGGTGCATTCGTATTAAATCGCTTAGCTGCTGCATATGAGATGAGGATCGGCATAAAGTAGAATGCGGCATCACCGATGGCACCTAACAACTTCATTGAAGTTGAGTCTGTCGACACAAAAAAACCAAGTATGAGATACAGAATTTTTACCATCCCAGCGCCGATCAAGGCAGGGATCACTGGCATCATGCTTCCGGCAATAACATCAATGATACGTTCGTGAACACTCTTTTTCTTCGCTTGTGCATTGTCCGTATTTGTCAGGCCATCAACATTAACGAGCTTTTTTACTTCATCATAGAACTTAACAACATTCTTCCCAATAATAACCTGATACTGATTCCCCTGTCGGACAACACCGGATACGCCAGCGATATTTCTGACTTTATTATCATCAACAATAGAATCATCTTCCAGGTTGAAACGCAAGCGAGTCATACAATGCACAAGCCCTTTGACATTACTATCCCCGCCGAGCTCTTCAAGAAGAGCTTCAGCATTTGATTTGTAATTCATTTCATACTCCATATATATGGTAGGCATAGTAGTGCCTCAGGCACTACTAAAATATACTGTTCTATCTGTAGACTGATTGAATGGGCTGATTATCTGTTTGAATTAAGTAGCCGATTTATATGTACGACCAAATACAATGTTTCCTCTTCTGTCATGTTGTACTTATATTCTACAAAAACATATTTTTTAACCTTATCCGCACAAGCATACTCCCTTGGGTACTGGCTACGGATAGTATTTATAAACTCCTGGTCACCATTTGTATAACTTTGTTTTTTTAGTAACCTTTGGCTGAAAAATCTCAGGTGCGTCAGAAAGCGATAATAGTCAAGACCTTCTTCATCAAACTCAAGGTTAAAATTATATTTTACAATATTTAACACCCCTTGAATGAGACGAGTCATCGCAATAGTTTCATCAAAAATCCCAGTTGTTAATGCATTCACTATATGTAATGCGATAAAACCGGCCTCCTCCTGAGGCAGTTCAATACCAATGCGGTTCTTGATATGTTTTATTGCATACAGACCTAATGCATATTCATGATTATAAAATCGCTTTGTTTCCCATGTCAGCGGATTTGTAAAGACTATTCCCTTTTTTGTCCTTTCAATGGCAAAGTTCAGGTGATCCGTCAGTGAGATATAAATGTTATCACTTAATTTCTTCCCCAGTGACAACTTAAAATACTGGATTATTTCATCAGTGACCTGTATGTGCTCATAGGGTATTTTTTTAACCAGGTTCTGAAATTTTGAGCTCACACCCGTATCGTCCAATTTAAATATTTTCTCAATCTTCTCCGGTGCAACTGTTTCTCCAGGCTTAGACTGAAACCCCAAACCTTTGCCAATCGCAATACACTCATCACCGTTACGATCCGTACAAATTATTTGGTTATTGTTAATTATTTTTTGTACTTTCATTTGACCATAAGCCTCAATAACCACAAAAACAAAAAAACCAAGCCCATGCATAAACTTTCTGTTATGCGGAACTTGGTCATGCCAGCTTTAACTGTAACACCCAATTCAGATTTTGATTAGCACTGTGATGCTGTGATTCACGATAACGATACAATCAGTCGAAATCTGTGAACTATCTCAAAAAAAAGCAAAACATAATAAAACGCATATTAATCAATAAATTACTTAGATTTTATCTATTTTTTTAAATTTTTCATAGTACTTTTTCTTCAGCCGATTCACCAAGTTACCATGCATAATAACAATTTTTTAATACGCGAAAACAACGGACTGAACAGCAGACAAATCATTCATAAACACCTAATAATATTAAAATTTTCAATCTTACCCTGACATAAAACCATCTCATTGTTTGTGTCTGTTTGCATACAAAACCAGATACCGCCAACACTTAATTAACACACAAAAGCAAATAGGTCTTAATTGTAGAATTTATGGAACAACTGTTCGGAACAAAGCCCTATTTTTTTTTTCGCTTTAACTCCCCATCATTTCAAAATTCACTTGAGGAACGAATAATGAATGAACTGTTTTCCCCCTTTAAATTAGGCGATGTAACTCTTAATAACCGTATTGTAATGGCCCCTATGACACGCTCAAGAGCCAGGAAAGGTGACACAGCCGATGAGCTAACGGCTAAATATTATGCTCAACGAGCTTCTGCTGGACTGATTATCACTGAGGGAGCGCAGATATCAGTTCAGGGACAGGGATACCTGTTCACGCCTGGAATTTACAACCAGAGCCAGATTGAAGGCTGGAAAAAGACGACTCAAGCGGTCCATGAACGTGGTGGAAAAATATTCATTCAGTTATGGCATGTTGGTCGCATTTCAAGCACAAGTTTACAGCCAAATGGTCAAGCACCGGTCAGCTCCGTCGCGGTGAAAGCTGAAGGGTCACATTGTTTTGCATATGATGTAAATGGTCAGCCTGGGTCTGTCGATGTCTCCACCCCTAAGGCGCTGACTACAGCTGAAATTGAGGGGATTGTGCAAGACTATGTCGTTGCAGCCAGAAATGCGATTACCGCTGGGTTTGACGGTATTGAGATCCACGCGGCTAACGGTTACCTGCTAGAACAATTCATTAATGGCGGCCTGAATACACGCAACGACGAATTTGGCGGCAAGGATACCGAGAACCGCTTAAAGTTCGTCCTGATGGTTACTGACGCCATTGCTAACGCCATTGGGGCCAGTAAAACGGGCATCCGCCTGGCGCCTTTCGGCCGTTTGTTTGATATGCACGCTTTTGACGGCGAAGAAGAGACTTGGTTACTTCTGGCGAAGAAACTTGGTCAACGTTCCCTCGCTTACGTGCATCTCAGTGACCAAAAGACACTCGGGCAACAGGCAATCCCGGAAGGGTTTATTGAAAAATTCAGAGCGGCGTACCCCGGTACGTTGATTATTGCTGGTGGCTTTGATAAAGCGAAAGCTGAAGAATACCTGGCCACTAATAAATCTGACCTGATTGCCTTTGGCCGCCCCTATATTGCGAACCCTGATTTAGTTGAGCGAATGGCTAATAACTGGCCGTTAAATGAGGTCAAGCCGACAGGTACCTATGGCGGCGGCGAGGAAGGTTATACTGACTACCCTTCCTGGCCTGAAACCGAAACCACATCCTAATCCAGTCGCCCTTCTTCCGCTGCCGAGACGAGCGTGTCTACAACATAGCGAATCTTCGGCAGCAACTGCCGACTCCTGGGCCACAATGCGCTGATGGGCATTTCTCCGCCAGCATAGTCGGCCAATACTTCTTGTAATTGCCCATTTTCCAGCCACGGCCTCACTAACCATAGGGGAAGTTGCGAAAGGCCACATCCGGCCAGCGTCGCTGCAAGCAACGCATCACCATCCGCAAATTCATGGGTTGCGGGAGGAATACATCTCGTTATCAACCCGTCTTTATCTTTTAAGATCCATGATATGGGCTGATTACGTCGAAAACCCATAATACATTTATGTTCTGCCAGGTCTTCGGGCGTGAGCGGCGATTTATGGCTATCAAGATAATCAGGGGCGCCGCATATCACTAACTTTTGGGTTGTCAGCCTTCGCGCAACCAAAGCACTGCTATCCGCTAGTTCACCGATACGAATAACAAGATCGATACCTTCTTCTATGAGATCAACAAAGCGTTCGCTAAAAGTGACAGATAGAACAAGCTCTGGATAGTCCTGGTTAATTTTTAACAGTATCGGTAATATTCTTTGACGACCAAATGCGGCCGGAAGGTCGACCCTTAAACGACCCGAGGGTTCGCAGATATGCGAGGAGAGTTCTGATTCTGCCTGCTCCAGTATTTCTATCGCACTCTGGCAACTTTCAAGAAAACGTTCACCATCAGGTGTAAGGCTTAATCGCCTTGTGGAGCGTTGAAAAAGCTTTAGTCCTAGACGATCTTCCAGGCGACTCACGCTTTTGCCGATTGCCGATTTTGTGAGTCCCAGTTGTTCTGCCGCCGCTGTAAAGCTTCCCAGCTTTGCGGTTGAGACAAATGCGGTAATGCCGCCAAGGTGATCAATTTTACGCACCTGTAGCTCCTAATGAGTTGATAATATTTAAATTTATTATAACCACCCAGCCTGTCTTATGCACACACTGGTCAACGCCCATCATCACAGCCTACAATGTTAAAACTGACATTAAATCTTCAATAGTGGTTATTACGCCATCATTGTTGAATCTATGTCAACACACTTCAGACTAAATCGCCATTTATTTTATTAAGAAAATTAGTAATAATGAACTTCTCAACAATTTATATGCCCCGGAAACCGGAGGTTCAATTCAACAGCGCTTATAAGGCAATGTTAATTAATCGTGACGATGATAATTCACAGCACTAAATGAAAGACTAATATACTTTCACAAACATGAGCACACATCATATAAAATTGCCGTAATTAAACGGATGGAATTATTACATCGCCAGCATCGATATCTATTATTAATAATCAACCCAACTTTGAGATACGTAACAATGAAAAGCAATGCCGGATTTAAGCACGTAGGTTTACTTATTAGAAAAAAAGACATGAGTTTTGAAGAGTTTGTTAATTACTGGGATAATGTTCATACTGCCATCGCACTCCAGTTACCCGGTTTAAGAGGATATGTGCTCAATCCCATAGACCGGGAAAAGTATCCGGACTCTCCTATTGACGGCTTCTCAGAGCTTTGGTTCGATTCAATAGAGGATGCAATTAGTGCATTTAATTCACCTGTGGGTAAAACTGCTTATGATGACGTTAAGAATTTTATTGATAAAGCAGCAATTACCTATGTGATGGAAATTAAGAAAAAGTAATTTCTGGCTGGCGTGTTGCAGTATAGACTCATTCTCTCAATCTAATTTCAATATGCATATCTTAAGTCGGAAGTCTGCTGACGCGCGTCCAGCCAGGCTTCCACTTCATCCCAGTTAAAGGCAACAACCCGTGATGTCATTAAAACCGTTTCGTAAAAACACAGTGTTTTCCAGCTTATCAATTACATAAAAAAAGAGGCACTAGCTTTATCAACTCTTCTGTTCTGAGTGCAGCTTGCATGATTATTTCCAGAATTTGGTTAATTTTCCCCAAATTCTGTTGAACCAGGCTAACTGATTATAGCAACAATAAGTATTTACCGACTGCTCTCCTATACCTGACTCATTTAAATTTCTTAATCCACCTGGCAACTCTATCCGCCCAGTCACGCAACATCGATGCTCGTTGTTCTGCGTATTCCGCCTTGTTATATACCGCCCGGTGGCCAGCGTTTCACGCCGACTATTGATTCGGTAATCGTCAGGAATGCCGCCGAAGCCGCGAGCGTTACCAAAACAGACTGACCATCACGGTCTGCAATTTTGTCGTTTTTCACTCCGGCTTTCAGAAGTTTATGCCTGATATCAGTCAGCATGACGGTATCCTCTGCTCAAATCTACCGTCATTTCGGGGAAGCTGTGACGGTATAATCCGCAATTTACCGTAACCGCTTTTTGTTGAATACGTCAAAATACCGTCAGAAAAGTGATGTTTTCTACTGTGGCGGGAGAAGGTGAGCAGGAGAAACTGGCGCCGTAATCCGCGCCAGCTCCGGCTTCAGCAATGGCAACCTGCCCTGAGCAGGAGGCCAGTACGCATCAGTGTTTAACGATATACATGGTACGGCTATAGGCCACATCTTCCGGGTTGGTGATCGGGTAGCCTTTCAGCCACGGCTTAATCAGCCGACCGTTGGTGTACTGGTAGATCGGCGCAATCGGCGCTTTGACCATAATGATCTTCTCCGCCGCGTTGTAATCGTCGTTACGCGCTTTGGCTGAGTTTTCCACCGCCGCCTGGGCGAGGATTTTGTCGTATGCCGGATCGTTAAAGCGGGAGATATTTCCGCTGTGGGTGGAGGTCAGCAGCGACAGGAAGGTGGACGGCTCGTTGTAATCCCCTACCCACGAAGCGCGGATCACATCGAAATTGCCGGTGTTGCGGCTGTCGATATAGGTTTTCCACTCCTGATTCTGCAGCTTCACTTCCACGCCGAGGTTCTTCTTCCACATCGACGCCACCGCGATGGCAATCTTCTGGTGGTTCTCAGAGGTGTTATACAGCAGCGTCAGCTTCAGCGGGCGATTCGGGCCATAGCCAGCGGCAGCCAGCAGGGCTTTCGCCTGAGCGTTAAGCTCGGCCTGACTCATGCTCTCAAACTGCGACGGCTGCGGCGTGAAGCCCGCCGTTACGTCCGGGGTAAAGCGCCAGGCCGGTTTTTCCCCGGTCCCCAGCACCTTCTCCGCCATCACCCGGCGATCGATGGTCATACTCAGCGCCAGTCGCACCCGCTCGTCCGCCGTCGGCCCTTTTTGGGTATTAAAGGCGTAATAGTAGGTGCCCAGCTGCGGCGGGGTATACACCTGCCCCGGAATATCCTTCAGCAGCTTCTGATACATATTTTTCGGGAAAGATTCGGTGATATCGATATCGCCGGCCAGATAGCGTTTGGTGGCGGCGGACTCCTGATTGATCGGCACAAAGGTGACCTGCTGGATCACCGTTTTGGCGTTATCCCAGTAGTGGATGTTGGGCACCACTACCAGCTTTTCATTCACGACGCGATCTTTCAGAACATAGGCGCCATTGCCCACCAGGCTGCCGGGCCGCGTCCAGTTTGCCCCGCTGTCAACGTTCGCCTTTTGTACCGGGTAGAAGGCAAAGCTGGCGGTCAGGTTGCTGAACCACGGCAGCGGCTTATCCAGCTGCACCCGCAGGGTGTGGGCGTCGACAGCGGTGACCCCCAAGGTCTCCGGCGCGGCTTTGCCGTCAATGATGTTCTGCGCGTTGGCGATCCCCGCCAGCGCGGCAAACCAGGCGAACGGCGAGGTGGTTTTCGGGTCCACCAGACGCCGCCAGCTATAGACGAAGTCCTCAGCGGTGACCGGCGTGCCGTCGGACCAGCGGGCATTATCGCGCAGGGTAAAGGTCCAGACGCGGTTATCGTTGCTCTGCCAGCGGGTCGCCACGCCCGGGATCAGGTTGCCTTTCGCATCCTGATTGACTAAACCTTCAAACAGATCGCGGATCACCTGGATTTCCGGCAGGCCCACCGCTTTTGCGGGATCTAACGAGGCGGGTTCATCTTTGATATGGCGCACTAACAGCTGGTTTTTCGCCAGTACCGTGCCCGGCGGTACGTCCGCCGCCCAGGCCAGAGAAGATACGCTGGCTAACCACAGCGCGCCGCATGTCAAAGCGACAGGATACTTCATAAGATCCCCTTTAAAATGAGAAAAAACACCGCCAACAGAGCGATAATTATTTGTTTCATCACCTGAAATTGCAAACAACATATGATAGAAAATTGATGTGCCGTCGGATTTCACGCCTCAGGGAATGGGTTTGATTCCAACACGCTTTTCGCCAACACTACATAATAACGACACACAGGAAGCCCTATGTCTATTTCACGTCCTCGCCCGCAGCGCGGCGACTTTCCGCCGGGGACCCGGCAGTACGGCAGCTCGGAACTGGGCGCGCCGCTGCTGTGGTTTCCTGCGCCGATGGCCGACAGCCGCAGCGGCCTGATTATTGCCGGCACCCACGGCGATGAGAATTCGTCGATTGTGACCCTCTCTTGCGCCCTGCGCACCCTGAAGCCGGAGCTGCGCCGCCACCACGTGGTGCTGACGGTCAATCCTGACGGCTGTCAGCTCGGGCTGCGCGCCAACGCCCGTGGCGTTGACCTCAACCGTAACTTTCCGGCCGCTAACTGGAGACAAGGGGAAACGGTGTACCGCTGGAACAGCGCGGCGACGGAACGAGACGTGGTGTTATTGACCGGCGAACAGCCGGGCTCGGAGCGAGAGACCCAGGCCCTGTGTCAGTTGATCCATCAGATCCATCCGGCGTGGGTGGTCTCCTTTCACGATCCGCTGGCCTGCATCGAAGACCCGGGACACAGCCCGCTGGGACACTGGCTGGCCGACGCCTTCTCACTGCCGCTGGTCGGCAGCGTGGGCTACGACACCCCAGGTTCCTTTGGCAGCTGGTGCGCTGATATCGGACTCCCCTGCATCACCGCTGAGTTCCCGCCGGTCTCCGCCGACGAGGCAACCGAGCGTTACCTGCCGGCGATGACCGACCTGCTGCGCTGGCAGGATTAAAGATGAAGCACGCCGGTGCTGAACCGCAGCGCCGGCTCGACGTCCACCGCCAGCCATGTCGGGCCGTCGAGGTCGGCGAAGCGCGCCAGCGGCGCCAGGGGTAGCGCGGCGGCGATCCCGCGCGAGGTGCAGAGCATACAGCCCAGCATCCGTCCAAAGCCCTGTCGTTCTGCCTCCTCGGCGAGGGCCAGCGCTTCGGTCAGGCCGCCCGTTTTGTCCAGTTTGATATTGACCATCTCATAGCGTCCGCGCAGCCTGGGCAGGCTCTCCCGGGTATGGCAGCTCTCGTCGGCGCAAATTGGCAGCGGATGGACGAAGTTTTCCAGCGCCGCATCGGCGTCGGCAGGGAGCGGCTGCTCAAGCATCGCCACGCCGAGGTCCGCCAGCAGCTGGCAGCGCGCCGCCAGCCCCTCGCTGTGCCAGGATTCATTGGCGTCGACAATCAGCGTAGCCTCCGGCGCCGCCTGACGGATAGCGATTAACCGCTCGCTGATCAGCCGGTCGTCAAGCTTCACCTTCAACAGCTGAGCGCCCTTCTGCCACAGCGCCGCGGCGCTGGCCGCCATCTGATCCGCCGTGCCAATGACCACCGTCTGGGCGGTGATCACCCGGTTTGGCAACGTCACCCCCAGCAGCTGGGGCAAGGTTTTGCCTTCGCGCCGCGCCTGCAGATCCCACAGGGCGCAGTCAATGGCATTGCGCGCGGCGCCTGCCGGCAGCAGCCGCTGCAGCTGTTCGCGGGTAAGTCCCGCCTCCAGCTGTTCGCCGATCGCCATCACCTGGGCCATGACCGAAGCGATGCTCTCGCCATAGCGGGGATACGGGGTGCATTCCCCCACCCCTTTCACACCGTCCTCTTCCAGTTCCACCACCACCACTTTTGCCTCGCTGCGGCTGCCGCGGGCGATCACAAAGGGGGTGTGGAGCGGCCAGGCTTCCTCATACACTCGCACGTTGCGCATTCCCTTGTCCTCTCTGGTAAATGTTAAATAGGGTTTGCCGTGTAGCTGGCGGATGTCATACACTACTCGCGACGTTAACTATATGTAAACAGGAAGATAACCATGTCACAAACCGTGCATTTCCAGGGCAACCCCGTTTCTGTTCAGGGCACCATTCCGCAGGCAGGCGCTAAAGCGCAGCCGTTTACGCTGGTCGCCAAAGATCTCTCTGACGTCGCGCTGAGCCAGTACGCCGGCAAACGTAAAGTACTGAATATTTTCCCGAGCATTGATACCGGCGTGTGCGCCGCATCAGTGCGTAAATTCAATCAGCTGGCCGCTGAACTGGACAACACCGTGGTGCTGTGCATTTCCGCTGACCTGCCGTTCGCCCAGTCCCGCTTCTGCGGCGCGGAAGGCCTGAGCAACGTGGTGACCCTTTCCACGCTGCGCGGCGCCTCGTTCCTCGCTGACTACGGCGTCGCCATCGCCGCCGGTCCGCTGGCGGGCCTGGCCGCTCGCGCGGTGGTCGTTATCGATGAAAACGATCAGGTTGTCTACAGCCAGCTGGTGAACGAAATCACCGAAGAGCCGGACTACGACGCCGCGCTGGCCGCCCTGAAAGCCTGATAACAGACTGTCCGGGCGCATCGCGCCTGCGGACATGCTATGTACTCAGCCCTCGCTCTGCGGGGGCTTTTTATTGCCGCGGCGCATAGCGGGAAATAGCCCGCGCCATCGCCGGGCCGGTCAGCAGGATGGTAAACAGCCGCAGCGTCTGTAGCGCCATAATAAACGACATATCCGCCCGGGTGCCGGCGGCGATAATCGCCACCGTGTCGAGTCCGCCAGGGCTGGTGGCCAGATAGGCGGTCATGAAATCCATCTGCAGAATGTGGGTCAGGCCGAGGGCCATCAGAGCGCACATCAGGATCAGCCCAAGAATGGAGGCGATAATCTGCGGCAGCGTCTTCAGGGCCAACAGAAACACCGCCTTGTTAAACTGCAATCCCACCGTCCAGCCCAGCACCGCGTAGGCCATCGCCAGCAGCCACTCCGGCAGCTCCAGCATCACCCAGCCGCCCCCCTGGGCCAGCGCGCCGAGCAGCATCGGCAGCAGCATGGCGCCGGAAGGAATGCGCAGCCGCACGCCCAGCCAGCAGCCCGCCGCTGTCAGCAGCAGCGTTAAAGGGAAATGCAGGGTCAACGGTGGAAACCAGACGATAGCCTGGCTCATTGTTTGCGCCTCGTTGCCCAGGGCATAGCGCACCACCAGCGCCGCCGCGCCGACGACAAACAGCACTCGCAGATACTGCATCAGCGCCACCAGGCGTACATCAGCCCCGTACTCCTGAGCCATCACTACCATTGCCGACGCCCCGCCGGGAGAGCTTCCCCAGGCGCCGGTGGCGCCCGGCAGCGCGCTGTAGCGGACCAGCAGCCAGCCGGTGAGGCCGCTGATCGCCAGGGTCGTTAACAGGATCGCCAGCACCAGCGCCCAGTTGTTGAACAGCACGCCAAAAACGGAGGGGTTAATGGCGCGGGCGATCATACAGCCGACGATAGCCTGCGCCGCCAGATAACAGGCGCGGGGGATCCTCAGCTTCACCCCGCGCAGGCTCAAAATGAGACCGGCAATCAGCGGCCCCAGCAGCAGCGCTGCCGGCAGATGAATGCGTAACAGCAGCGAGGAAAAGAGAATTGAGAGCAGCAGCAATGTCAGCCATTGCCCGATCGCGCGACGCGACGCCAATATGCACCACCCCGGAAAAAGGATTAAAAAACCAGTATATACAGGTTTAGCCCGCTTTGCAGGCCGGGATACCGGCGACGAGCGTCGCCGGCGTTCAGCGATTATTCGTCGCCCTTTTTCTGACTCAAACCATATTCGCGCAGCTTATTGGCGATGGCGGTATGCGACACCCCCAGCCGCTTCGCCAGCTTACGGGTGCTGGGGTAGCTGCGATACAGCTGGGTCAATACCGAGCGCTCAAAGCGGCGGGTAATGTCGTCCAGCGATCCTTCCATGGCCTCCTCGCCCACCGGCAGCGAGGCGACGTCGTGGTCCGGCAGCAAAATGTCCTGCGGACGCAGCTCGAATCCTTCCAGCTGGGTTAGCGCGCGATAGACCGCATTCTTCAGCTGGCGGACGTTGCCGGGCCAGCTGTAGCGGGTAAGCACCGTACTGAGATCGGCGGAGAGCTTCGGTCGGGGGATCCCCTGCTCATCGGCAAAGCGCGCAACGAACAGCTCCGTCAGCGGCATAATGTCCTGCGGGCAATCGCGCAGCGGCGGCAGATACAGCGTCAGGACATTGAGGCGATAGTAAAGATCTTCCCGGAACAGCCCTTTCTGCACCAGCTCGACCAGGTTTTTCTGCGTCGCGCAGATCACCCGCACATCGACGTGCACTTCATGATCCTCGCCGACGCGGCGGAAGGTACCGTCGTTGAGGAAGCGCAGCAGTTTGGTCTGCATTCGCGGCGACATCTCGCCAATTTCATCCAGCAGCACCGAGCCGCCGTTAGCTTGCTCGAAGAAGCCTTTTTTGCCCTGCAGCGCGTCACCGAACAGCTCGCTCTCAACGGCGTCCTCGGGAATGGAGCCGCAGTTGAGCGCCAGATAGGGTTTGCCCGCCCGCGGACTGGCCAGATGGCAGGCGTGCGCCAGCAGATCTTTACCCGTGCCGGTGTCGCCGACAATCAGCAGCGGCGCGCTGAGCATCGCCAGCTTACGCGCTTGATCCACCACGTGGCGCATTTTCGGCCCCACCGCGAGGATCTGGCTGAAGGCGCTGGTGTCCTGGCTGGTCATGGTCTGCAGCTGGCGTCCCATGCGCACGGTTGAGCGCAGCATCGCCACGGCGCCGGTCAGCACTCGCTCGTTATGCTCCCCTTCCAGATAAACCGGGGTCACTTCCAGCAGGTAGTTCTGCCCATTCACCACCACATGCTCCGCCAGCGTTTCCTGCGGGCTGCTTTCCAGCCAGCGCTGGACGTTAAAATCGTCGATCAGTTGCGCCACCGGATGGTTGCGCAGCTTCGCCTGGCTTTGGCCAAACAGCAGGCAGCTGGCGGGGTTGGCCAGTTCGACCCTGCCTTTGGTATCCAGCGACAGCACCGGCTCCGGCATCGCCACCAGCAGCGCGCTCAGCGCCAGATGTTCACGCTCGGATGGCATCCACGGCACGGTGCGCACGTCTGTCACGCCGGCGATACGGCGGATCTCCGCCATCAGGCTGCTGAAGGTGGCGAACTCCAGTTCGGCAAAATTGAGGTAGATACGGCCAATAGGGTCAATATCGATACCACGCAGATCAATGCCGCGCAGCACCAGCAAATCGAGCAATTCACGAGTCAGACCGAGGCGGTCTTCACAAAAGACTTCAAGACGCATGGGAGTGTTCACCCTAAAAGTGCCAATGACCGGAGAATAATAGGCCAGGAATGGACTTTCGGGAAGCTAACTGTCAACAATTATTGACAGCATGGCGGAAAAATGGGCGTTGCGCCGTAAAGTCAGGCGGTCAGTGGTCAATTAACCGGCCATCCGGCCGGTTAATTGGGAGTTAAGCATGGAAGGCCGGCAGCCACTGGCGGTTATGGGCGATCACTTCATCCAACGCTTGTTCGAGCTTCTCGCCGCTGACAATCAGCGGATTCAGCACCAGCGCGCGCCACGCCGTATGGCGGTTGCCGGTGATGGCGGCCTCGATGGTCAGCTGTTCGAAAGATTTCATCAGCTGCAGCAAACGCAGGGTATCGTCAGGGAACGGCGCCACGTTGAGGGGCAGCGGACCGGAAGCGGTGATCAGCGAGCTGACCTCCACCGCACAGTCATCCGGCAGGCCATTGATGGCGCCGTTGTTGCGCGTGTTGACGTGCATGATAATGCGCTTGTCGTTGTAGATGGCATTCATCAGCTCGCAGGCCGCCTCGGAATAGTACTGACCGCCACGGCCCTCCAGCGCCTTCGGTTTAACCGCAAGGTGCGGGTCGCTGTACTGTTCAAACAAGGTTTTTTCCAGCTGCTTAACCACTTCGCCACGGGTCCCTTCGCCGCCCGCCTCCGCCAACTCCTGACGCAGCAGATCGTCCTTCATGTAGTAATAACGCAGATAGGCGCAGGGGATCATGCCTAAGCCCTGCAGGAGATGCGACGGCCAACGGAACGGCGGAATGTTGCGCGGCACCAGCGGATCCCGACCGGCATTGATCTCGGCGATGACCTCCGGCAGCCACTCTTTTCCTTTGTGCAGGATCTGGCGCACGAAGATAAAGTGGTTCAGGCCGGCGACCTGCATCACTACCTCCTTTTCGTCAGCGCATTGCAGCAGGGTGGTCACCCCTTTTTGCATAATCACCGGCACATTACACAGGCCGACGGCTTTGATGCGACTGTGGCGCAGGATCGCTTCGGTCACCATCCCCGACGGGTTGGTAAAGTTCAGCAGCCAGGCGTCAGGGCAGAGTCGTTCCATATCGGCAGCAATCGCCAGGGCGATGGGAATGGTACGGCAGGCATTGGCGAAGCCCCCTAGGCCGTTGGTCTCCTGGCCGATCAGGCCATACTTGAGAGAAATACGTTCATCGCTGATGCGGGCGTCAAGGCAGCCGGCGCGAAACTGCGAGCAGACGAAATCGGCATCGCGCAGGGCGCTCTCCCGATCCAGGGTAGCCACCACCTCGATGGCCAGCCCGGCTTTGGCGATCATTCGCCGCGCCAGTCCGGCGATGATCTCGACTTTCTCTCTGCCCTCTTCAATGTCCACCAGCCATAGCGAAGCGACCGGCATCTCGTGATAGCGGTTAAGCAAACCTTCAATCAGTTCCGGGGTGTAGCTGGAGCCGCCGCCAATCACCACAATTTTGAGTCCTGACATGGTATACCTCGGTTTAGTTACGATATAACTATTTAAAACCGGCCAAACTGGCGTAACAAACGAATTAAATAGGCCTATGCATGAAGCAAATTAATGCATAAGGGAGACAACCTGTGCTTGAACAACAAAGCATCCTTGCGCTGCTGCAGACCTTTGAGGTGACCGCCCGCCATTTGAGTTTTACCCTCGCCGCGCATGAAATGAACCTGACCCAGGGGGCGGTCAGCCATCGGATCCGCAAGCTGGAGATGCATATCGGGTTTCGCCTGTTTATTCGCATGACGCGTAAACTGGCGCTGACGGAGGAAGGCAAACGCCTGCTGACGACGTTGAGCCATTCGCTGCGGGCAATTAACGATGAAATTGAGGATATTCGCGAACAGGATCTGCGCGGCACGCTGCATATTGGTATTGCGCCGACCCTGGCCCATCTTTGGCTGATGCCGCGCCTGCCCCGCTTCCAGGCCCAGTGGCCGGGACTAAATCTACAGTTTCGCGTCCGCGCCGGGGTGATGGATTTTAACGAGGAGCGGGTGGACCTCGCGATTTATTACGGCGCCACGCGCTATCCCGATCTTTATCAACAACGGTTGATGGCGGAAAGTTTGCTGCCGGTCTGCTCTCCGGAGTATCGCCGGCAGTATCGCCCGCTGAGCGGCGGTGACGCGGCGGCGATCGTCTGGATCCATGCCTGCGAATCCACCGACGTGCAGGATCAGTTTGCCGAATGGCGCCTGTGGTGCCAGCAAAGCGGACAGGCGTTACCCTTTGACGGCCGGTATTACGCGGTGAACAACCACTCGCTGGCCATCGAGATGGCGCTGAATGGACTCGGGGTCGTGATGGGGCGTAAAACGCTGATCCAGCCGCTGCTCGCCACCGGGAGACTGGTAGCCTTGTCCGAAGACGAGGCGGAATCTCCCTTTGGCTATGATCTGATTTGTCCGCAGGAGAACCGCTCGCGCCCGCGCTTTCGCGCCTTCAGCGAGTGGCTGGCGGCGGAATGCGTATGACCGGACATTGCCCGCGGCGCGGCAGGTGCGCAAGCCTGGACTCGACCTCGCAGGCCGGGCAAGGCGAAACCGCCGCCCGGCGATGTCTCTGAGCGAAGGTTATTTCTCCGGACTGGTTTTGCTTTTCTGCAGGGTCTCTTTCAGCTGCCCAATCAACTCGCGACGAAAATCGCCGAGCCGCGGTTTATCATCGGCGATCCACGGCAGCGGGCGGCACAGCTCCATCGCCTTGATACCAAGGCGGGCGGTAAGCAGACCGGCGCCGATGCCCTGCGCGGCGCGCGCCGACAGCCGGGCCGCCAGATCCTGCGACATCCAGTCCATGCCCACCTCGCGCACCAGTTCGCTGGCGCCGGCGAAAGCGATATTCAGCAGCACCAGACGAAACAGGCGCAGGCGGCTGTAATACCCCAGCTCAATGCCGTACAGGGTGGCAATTCGGTTGATCAGCCGCAGATTGCGCCAGGCGATAAACGCCATATCCACCAGCGCCAGCGGACTGACGGCGATCATCAGCGTCGACTCCGCCGCCGAACGGCTGATTTCCCGCCGCGCCTGGGCATCGAGCACCGGCTGCACCAGCTGGGCATAGAGGCTGACCACTTCCCGGTCGCTTTGCGTTTCGTGGATGGCGGCATACCAGCGCTGCAGCGCCGGATGCGACTGATCCAGACCCGCCTGCTGCGCCAGCTTCTCACAGAAGGATTTCGCTTTGCCGACCGCGTGACTGTGCAGCATATCGCGGGCTTCATCGCGTTCATGGGCGCGCTGGCGCAGTCGCCACAGGCGGCGCCACTCGGTGGCCACCGATCCGACGCCGGCGCCGACGATTAGCGCCCCGGCAGCGCAGCCGCCCAGCGCAATCCAGTCCTGGGTCTGCCAGGCGTTGGCGGTCCACTGCACCCCTTGCGCCACGACGCTGACGCCGAAGATCGCCAGGCCAGCGCTGACCATCCGCCGCCAGAGACTGCGTTTCGGCCGCAGCACAGACTCCACCACCGCCTCTGCCGCCCCCTCTTCCTCTTCGCGGGTCACCAGAAGCGCCGGCGCGAAGTTGTCGGCTTCCCGTCGGTCGAAGGCGCGGGCGCTTTTCAGCGGCGGCGTTTTTTCCGCCTGCAGCGGGCCATCAAAATCAATCCGCGGTTTTAACGGTTCGCTCATCGCAGTTTATCTCCAATCAAAAATTCCAGCGCCGCGTCGAGGCGAATGTGCGGCAAGGGCCGATCGACATCCATGACCTGCGGACGAAAGTTTTCAAACTGAAATCCCTGCTGCTGCCAGAAGGCCTGCCCCGGCAGGCGCGCCGGCACCTCGCCGGGATAGATGGTCAACGGCTGGCCGTCGCTCAGCCGATTGCCGCGCAGGGCGGGGATTTTCTCGCCGTTCAGCTCAATCAGCCCGCTCTGGGTCGCCTGAATGGACGCCAGCCCCAGGCAATCCATACTGATCCCTTCGAAGGCGGCATTCTGCCACGCGTCCTGGATCAGCTGCTGCAGGAGCGACACCATATTGCTGTGCTGATCCACCGTGACGTGGTCGGCTTTGGTGGCGGCGAACAGCAGCTTGTCGATGACCGGCGAAAACAGCCGGCGGAACAGGGTGCGCTGCCCGTAATGGAAGCTTTGCATCAGCTGGGTCAGCGCCAGGCGCATATCGTTAAACGCCTGCGGCCCGCTGTTCAGCGGCTGCAGGCAGTCCACCAGCACAATCTGTCGGTCGAAGCGCAGGAAGTGCTCTTTGTAGAACCCCTTCACCACCTTTTCGCAGTAGTACTTGTAGCGTTCGCGCAGCATGCCGGCGTTGCTGTGTTTATCGGCCTGCGCCAGCTTGGCTTCGCCGACGGCATCGACGTCAGGCCATGGGAAAAACTGTAGCGCCGGCGCGCCGGCCATTTCGCCGGGCAGGACAAAGCGTCCGGGCTGGATAAAGTGCAGCCCTTCGCGCTTACAGGCGTGCAGATAATCCGTCCAGGCGGCGGCGATCTCGGCCAGCCGGGCCTCGTCGGCAGGGGCCAGCGGATCCAGCCCGGCGCACAACTGCCGCCAGCGGGTCGACCACTCCGCACGCTGTCCCTGCAGGAGTCCGGTCATCTGCCGCGACCAGCTCAGATAATCCTGCGCCAGCATCGGCAGATCGAGCAGCCACTCGCCCGGATAGTCGACGATCTCCAGATACAGCGTGGAGGTGTCTTTAAAATGGCGCAGCAGGGAGTCGTTGGAACGGTAGCGCAGCGCGAGACGGATCTCGCTAACGCCGCGCGTCGGGGTTGGCCACATGGGGGGCTGGCCGTACAGCTGGGCCAGCCCTTCATCGTAGGTGAATCGAGGAATGCCGAAGTCCCGCTGCGGTACGCGCTTGACGCCGAGCAGTCGCTCTTCGCGCGCAGCGCTCAGCAGCGGCAGGCGGGCGCCGGTGTGAATATTCAGCAGTTGGTTGACCAGCGCGGTGATAAACGCCGTTTTGCCGCTGCGGCTCAGGCCGGTCACCGCCAGCCGTAAATGCCGGTCAACCCCGCGGTTGACCAGCGCATTCAATTCAGTTTTCAGTCGCTTCATCGCCAGTCCGTTATGCCCTGAAGGTGTGTCTCGTCATCATAAGCTATCTGCCGGGGATAAGCAGGAGAACGTTAATCCTTTTGCGCCTTCCCCACGGCGGCGTTATTTCATCCCGCGCGTGACGCGGTTGGCCAGCCGGCTGAGCAGCGGCTCCAGCGCCACCGCCAGCAGCATTTTCAGCGGCCGTCGCGCGACCGATTTGACCGCCCAGCCGGCAACGCCCGCCGGGCCATAACGCAGCGCGGTCAGCAGCGCCAGCTTACCGACGATTTTCAGGCCGGGCTTAACCTGCTGCCCGGCGCGTTGCCATTTGCTATTCATGCGTTGCCTCACTCGTTAACAACAGGATTTACAGCTGACGAAAGCGGCTGCGCAGCGTGAAGGTGTCGGAGGTGACGTACCGTTCCATCTCACGCAGACGCTGTTCGCCGGAGGCCAGTTCGGCATCCACGGCGGCCAGCAGATCGCCATTGCTCGGCGCTTTGTGGCCGTAAAGCTCACTGTCCGGCATCGGGTCCAGGGCGAAGGTCAGAATGATGTAGGCCACCAGGACGAAGAAAAAGAGGCCAAAAATCATCGCCAGCACGGTAATCAGGCGCACCAGCTTCACCGGGACATCAAGATGCTGAGCAATACCCGCGCAGACGCCCTTGACCATCCCGCGCTGCGGGATACGCCACAGTTTTTTATTCAGATCCAGTCCAGCCATTATTTGTCTCTCCAGTTCGGATGTTCGGCATCCAGGATCGCTTCCAGCGCCTGAATGCGCTCGCGCATCCGCTTCGCGTCATCGGTCAACTGCAGCAGCCGTTGCTGCTCATTTTGCGTCAGCGTCCCGTTGGCGCCGCGATTGTTGTAGTGCAGCCACAGCCAGACCGGCAGAACAAACAGCACAAACAGCGTCAACGGAATGGCGAGAAAAAGCATGCTCATGTGTACTCCTTACAGGGGGTGAGCCGCGGCGCAACGCCGCGCCGCGCAATCGTACTTACTGGTTGGACTGATTCATTTTGGCTTTCAACGCCGCCAGCTGCTCGCTGATTTCATCGTCCGCTTTCAGTTCGGCAAACTGCTGATCCAGCGTCTGCTGCTTGCCAAAGCGGTGACTCTCCGCTTCCGCTTCCATCTGATCGATGCGACGTTCAAAGGATTCAAAGCGCGCCATCGCCTCATCCAGTTTACCGCTGTCCAGCTGGCGACGCACATCGCGGGACGAACTCGCCGCCTGATGACGCAGCGCCAGCGCCTGCTGACGGGCGCGGGTTTCGCTGAGTTTGTTCTCCAGCTCGCCAATCTCTTTCTTCATGCGCGCCAGCGTTTCATCCACCAGCTGCACTTCGTGGTCCAGCTGAGCAATAAGGTCGGTCAGCTTCTGTTTTTCGATCAGCGCCGCCCGGGCCAGATCCTCTTTCTCTTTGCGCAGGGCCAGCTCGGCCTTTTCCTGCCATTCCGCCTGCTGGGCGACCGCCTGCTCAATACGACGGGTCAGCTGTTTCTTTTCGGCCAGCGCGCGGGCCGACGTGGAACGTACCTCAACCAGCGTGTCTTCCATCTCCTGGATCATCAGACGCACCAGCTTTTGCGGGTCCTCAGCTTTCTCCAGCAGGGAGTTGATGTTGGCGTTCACGATGTCGGCAAAACGAGAAAAAATACCCATAATTTCAGTCCTCATAGTTCTGGTTGCAGGCATTCACCTGTGGCTTAGCTAATACAAATGGCGTGCCAACTTTTTATCTTATTGATTTTAAACAGAGTGGTTGCGAATTGCGCAGGGCATTGCTACAGTCACCTGGTTAATCCCACTATTTAATGGCGAAATTCATCATGGCGCAGTACAAGGATAATCTGCTGGGCGAGGCCAACAGCTTTCTCGAGGTGCTGGAACAGGTTTCCCGGCTGGCTCCGCTGGATAAGCCGGTGCTGGTCATCGGCGAGCGCGGTACCGGGAAAGAGCTTATCGCCAACCGTCTGCACTACCTCTCCGCCCGCTGGCAGGGGCCGTTTATCTCGCTGAACTGCGCGGCGCTGAATGACAATCTGCTCGATTCGGAGCTGTTTGGCCACGAAGCCGGGGCCTTCACCGGCGCCAGCAAGCGCCATCCCGGACGCTTCGAGCGCGCCGACGGCGGGACGCTGTTTCTCGATGAGCTGGCGACGGCCCCGATGCTGGTGCAGGAGAAGCTGTTAAGAGTGATTGAATATGGCGAACTGGAGCGCGTGGGCGGCAGCCAGCCGCTGCAGGTCAACGTCCGGCTGGTGTGCGCCACCAACGCCGACCTGCCGCGGATGGTGGAGGAAGGCCATTTCCGCGCCGACCTGCTCGACCGTCTGGCGTTCGACGTGGTGCAGCTCCCGCCGCTGCGCGAACGGCAGAGCGACATCATGCTGCTCGCCAACCAGTTTGCCATTCAGATGTGCCGCGAGCTCGGTCTGCCGCTGTTTCCCGGCTTCAGCGAACGAGCCACCGCCACGCTGCTCGGCTACCGCTGGCCGGGGAATATTCGTGAACTGAAGAACGTCGTCGAGCGCTCGGTCTATCGCCACGGCGACAGCGAGCATGAGCTGGACGCCATTATCCTCAACCCTTTCCGTCAGACCGCCGTCTCCGTGCCGGAGGCCGCGTCCGGGGACGAACTGCCCGCTCTGCCGCTGGATCTCCGCGATTTTCAGCTACAGCAGGAAAAACGCCTGCTGCAGCGGAGTCTGCAGCAGGCGAAGTATCATCAGAAGCAGGCGGCGGAGCTGTTGGGGTTAACCTATCATCAGCTCCGCGCGCTGCTGAAAAAGCATCAGCTATGAGAGGCGCGCGGCAGCAGCAGCGCGCTCACCGCCATCGCCCCCAGGCATAAGGCGGCGTTGAACCACAGGGCATACTGGGCGGCATGGGCCATACCGAGCGGCAAAAACAGCGCAAAAAGTGACGCCGTCACGGCAATCCCCATCGCCCCGCCCAGCGAGCTGCCCATCTTGTAGATCCCCGAGGCGACGCCAATTTTGTTCTCCGGCGCGTTGGCCACCGCCGTATCCGTTGACGGCGTGGCGTAGCAGCCCAGCCCGAGGCCGAACAGCACATTGCTGCCGAACACCACGCCGATATAGAGCGCCTTATCGAGAAAGGTGCAGGATATCAGGCCGATGGCGATGGCGGTCAGCACCGGGCCGGCCATCATCGGCAGCCGGGCGCCGTAGCGCTGCAGCAGCTTCTCGCCGACCCGGATCATCGCCAGGACGGTGACCAGATAGCCGAGGGTCATCATTCCACTCTCCAGCGGCGTCAGGTGGTGCCCCTGCTGCAGCCAGATGCTGGCGATCATCATGGTGCCAATCGCCCCGTTGAGCAGAAAGTTCGACAGCACCGCCGCGCCGTACGCCCGGTTGCGAAACAGCGCAAAATCGATCAGCGCCGCCTCGCCTTTGCGCAGCCCGCTGCGAATAAACACCGCGCCAGCGATCAGCGCCCCCGCCAGCATGCTCAACGACAGCGGACTGCTCCAGCCCCAGCCGTGGCCTTTGCTGATAAACAGATTCACCAGCACCAGCCCGACGATAAGGCTCAGCAGGCCGCCAACGTCCAGCTTCTGCTGGCTGGCGCTGGCGCTGCGGCTCTCCGGCGTGCCGCGCAGTAACGCCAGCGCCGCCAGGGCAACGGCGATGGAAAAGACAAAGATCCAGCGCCAGCCCAGGCCGGTGGCGATAGCTCCGCCGACGAAGGAGCACAGGCCGCTGCCGCCCCACGAGCCGATGACCCAGAAGCTGACCGCCCGCTGACGCGCGCGCCCCTGGTACCAGGTCTTAATCAGCGCCAGCGTCGCCGGCATAATGCACGCCGCCGACAGCCCCTGCAGCACCCGGCCGGCGAGGAACAGCCCCGGCCCCTGGGCCAGTACCAGCATGGCGCTGCCGACGATGCTCAGCCCCAGCCCGAGGGTGGTCATTCGCATGCGGCCAAACTTGTCCGCCAGGCCGCCGCTGGCCACCACGAAACAGCCGCTGAACAGCGCGCTGAGGCTGACGGCCAGGGTTAAGGTCTCAAGGGAAATATCAAGACTGCTTTTCATCGCCGGCACGACGTTAATCACCGACTGGGCAAACAGCCAGAAGGTTAAAACGCTCAGCACAATCCCCACCAGCAGACGATCGCTGCCGACATAGGGGGTGTCGCTTACGGTGACAGTGCTCATTGCATGGCCCTCCCGTTTCCGGTGATTAACGCAGATAGTGTTCCGTCAGGCCGCACCACAGCGCCGCGCCGCTAAGCAACAGCGCGTCGTTGAAGTCATAGCCCGGGTTATGCACCATGCAGCGATCCGGCTCGTCGCCAGCGCCGATAGTGAAATAACTGCCGTGGGGGTGCTGCTCCAGCATGAAGGCGAAATCTTCACTGCCCATAAACGGCTTCACCTCGCCCACCTGCTCTGCGCCAAACAGCGCTGTGGCCACCTCCCGCACCATGGCGTTGGCCGCCGGATCGTTACGTAATACCGGGCTGCCGTTGACGTGGGTCAGCGTAGCCGTGGCGTTAAAGCTCTCCGCCTGAGCCACGGCAATATCATGGATCCGCTGCAGCACGGTCTCGCGTACCTGCTCATTGAGGGTGCGCACCGTGAGCTTCATCAACACGTGATCGTTAATGATATTGGGCGCATGTCCGGCCTGGATGCTGCCGACGGTCACGACCGCTGGCTCAAACGGGGTGATATTGCGCGAGACGATGGACTGCAGCGCGAGGGTAATATGGCAGGCCACCAGCGTGGCATCCACCGTATGCTCCGGTACCGCGCCGTGGCCGCCAACGCCCTTCACTTCAATATGCAGCGTATCGGAGGAGGCCATCATCGCCCCGTCGCGCAGACCGATTTTACCCAGCGGCTGACCCGGCATATTGTGCAGGCCGAAGATGGCGTCGCAGGGAAACTGGTCAAACAGACCGTCCTCGACCATCACCCGCCCGCCGTACAGCAACTCTTCCGCGGGCTGGAAAATCAGCTGCAGCGTCCCGTTAAACTGGCGGGTGCGCGCCAGATATTCAGCCGCGTAGAGCAGCGTGGTGGTGTGCCCGTCATGGCCGCAGCCGTGAAAGCGCCCGTCAACCTGGCTTGCCCACGGCTTCCCGCTCCGCTCCTGCATCGGCAGGGCATCCATATCCGCCCGCAGGCCGAGGCGTTTTTCCCCGTGGCCGACGCGCAGCGTACCCACCACCCCGGTGCCCGCCAGGCCGCGATGAACCTCGTACCCCCATTCGCCAAGCAGTCGGGCGACCTCGCTGCTGGTCTGATGCTCTTCAAAGCCGATCTCCGGCTGCTGGTGGAACCGGCGACGTAAGGCAATAAATTGCGCCTCGTTGACCTGCAAGGCTTCAAGCAACGGATGTGTCATTTTTGTTATTCCTGTGTTGAGTTTGCACGACACTTTCGAGTTTATGCGGGTGAAACAGCTTTCAGGCGCGCTTTTTTGTTTTATATTGACGAGAAATGAATGAGTGTTTTTCATACATATCGGTTATGACAAAAAACAACCGGTTGCTTTTTGTCTACAGAGGAGAACCATGTGGAGCAGCATTCAGGCGACTTTAGCGTCACCGTGCGCGATGTGCGTCAGCTAAGCCAGCCGGAGAGCGATCTGCTGACGCTGCTGTGGGTGCTGGAGGGGAGCGTAAATCTGGCGGAGGCGGAAGGTGCGCCGCAGCAGCTAGCCGTCGACGGGCTGGCGATCGTTAACCGCAACCGTCGCTGGAGCCTGCGCAGCGCCGGGGGCAACGCGGTGATGATCCTGACCCTCTCCGCCAGCTGGCTGGCCCGCCTCGACAACGCCTTTTTTGCCGTCGACTATCAGATATCGCCGCGCACCCGCGATGCCGATGACGGCCTGCGCCGCCTGATGCGCCAGCTGCTGGTGAGCGGCCTGGTCAATCATCCCGGCCATTACCGGCTGGAGGCCAACCGTTGGCTGAGTGAGATAGCGCTGCTGCTGGCCACGCGCTTCAGCCAGCCCATCGCCTTCACGCCCCGGCGCGATGCTGAAAAATGGAGCCGGAGGATAGCCAGCGTAGTGGCGCGGATCGACGCCAACTATCAGCGCCGTCTCTCTTTACAGGAGGTGGCGGCCGCCGAGTTTGTCTCCGAGGCCTGGCTGTCACGCCTGTTTCACAAGGAGGTTGGCGTCAGTTTTGTTCAGTACCTCACCGCGCTGCGCCTGCGCCACGCCGCCGATCAGCTGTTAACCACCCGCAAACCCGTTCAGCAAATTGCCCGCGAGCAGGGGTTCGCCAGCACGCGAATGATGAGCGATCTGTTTAAACGCCACCATGGGGTGACGCCGCGCCAGTATCGCGAGCGGTCCCCCCGGGAGCCTGGCCGACCGCGCCCGCCGCAGGGCGATCGCTGGCAGCCGGTGGCCGTGGACCGGCTCTACGCCCGCCTTAATGAGCCGGAACAACGCGACCGGGAGAGTCAGCCGCTGTTGATCAATCCGCCGCAAACCCGGGAGATCAATCTGCACCAGCGACCGGCGCGCGCCGCGGTGCTGCGCCATACCCGGATGGTGGTGACCGTGCGCGAGCTGGACGATCTGCTGCGGGAGGACGTGCGCCGCGAACTGGAGCAGTTGCACCGCGCCCTGCCGGTGTATGCCATTGATATCAACGATGCCTTTCTCAGCAGCCGCCTGTTCGGCACCGGCTGGGACGATCCGCAGATGGCTGGCTACGCCTGCTGGTACAACCTGCAGCAGATCTTCAGCTGGCTGGCGGCGATGGGCTGGCAGGTGATCCTGCATACCGGGGTCACCACCCGCAGCGATCTGCTGCAGCGCTTCCTGCAACTCGCCGCCAACCATTTTCCACCGACGACGCTCAGCAGCTGGCGCTTTGTCTGGCACTGGTCGCCGCAGGCCAGCGAAGCGGCCCGCCAGGCCGCCTGGTGGCAGCAGCGCGAGGTTCTTCACCGCCTGCTGCCGCAGCCGCAGCTGGGGATCTGGCACCGCTTTGCCGCCAACTCGCCCGGGGACGATCCGCTGTTCCACTCGCCGCTGCTGGCGGAAGCCGATTTTCTCGCCTGCCAGGCGGATGCCAACGAACGGCTGGATCTGGCTCAGGCGGACAGCAGCAGTCTGGCCTCCAGCGAGCACTATCCGGCACATAAGCTGCGACAGATCCACAGCGCCCTGCGTCAACGGCAGCTTAACCTGCCGCTATGGCTGCTCTCGTGGAATACGCTGACCGGCGATACGCGGGACACCAACGGGCGCTTTTTTCGCGGCGCGCTGTTGATGGATAATCTGCTGGGGGTCGCGGACCAGGTCTGGCTGGCGGGCTTCTGGTTAAACTCCGGCCTCCAGGGCGAAGCCCGCGCCAACGGCAAGCTGGATACCTCCAGCCTGGCGCTGCACTATCTGCACGGGCTGCCGCGCCCGGTTTACTGGGTGCTGTGGCTCTGGCGACGGCTGCGCGGCGAGATCCTGTTTCACGACAAAAACCTGCTGCTGCTCCATCACCAGGGGCACTACCAGCTGCTGCTGCGCAATACGGTGGTCTATAACCCCTGGCTCTCCAGCGAAGCGGCTTTTATTCAACGCTTCAGCCAGCCGTACAGTGTGCGGCTGCAGGGGCTCAAGGGCCGCTGGCGCATCAAACAGCACCTCTTCGATCAGCACCACGGCGCGCTGTTCCCGTTGGTGGACGCCTTTCGCAGCCGCAGCGGCCCCGACGCCGAAGATTATCAGTGGCTGATGCATCAGGCCCGTCCGGCGCTCAGCGTGGAGGAAGCCCGGCTCGACGGCCACTGGCTGCGGGTCGACTCGCTGGAGAGCAACGCCCTGGCCCTGTACGAATTTACCCCTCAGTACTCACCCGACGAGGATCCCGACGCCTGAAGCAGGCCGTGAATTTTGCGCTGGCTCTCCGTCGTCGCCGGGTTGAAAACCAGCAGCGACAGATCGGGGCGGCCCTCCACGGCAAAAGAGGTGAACTCCAGATCGAGCGGGCCCATCTGCGGGTGGTGAATGCGCTTATAGCCCTCGCCGTGGCCGGCGACGTCGTGGCTTTGCCAGAAACGGGCGAACTCGACGCTCTGCTGGCTGAGCTCCGCGATCAGCTGGTCAGTTTCCGTCGTGGCGCCCATCCGCGTGACGTCGGCACGGAAGGCATTAACGATAAGCTGCCCCACCGTCTGCCAGTCCTCCAGGGTGCAGCGGGCCTCAGGCCGGGTAAACAGGCGGCGCAGCACGTTGCGCTCCGCCAGCGGCAGCTGGCCGTAGTCGGTCAGCACCCTGGCCGCCGCCGCGTTCCAGGCGATCACGTCCCAGCTGGCGGTACGGATAATCGCCGGAATGGCGAAGGCGTCGAGCACCCGCTGCAGCCGCGGCGTCATATCATCCGTGATCGTCAAACGGGTCTGCGGCGGATGGCCGAAGGCGAGTATAAACAGATGTTCGCGCTCCGGGGTGGTCAGCCGAAGACCGCGGGCGATCCGCTCCAGCACCTCGCGGGAAGGCGCCCCGCCGCGCCCCTGTTCAAGCCAGGTATACCAGGTCGGGCTGATGCTGGCGAGCTGGGCGACCTCTTCACGGCGCAGGCCCGGCGTGCGCCGGCGTCCCGCCGGGAAGCCAAACGTTACCGGGTCGAGACGCTGGCGCCTGGCGCGGAGAAAATCACCTAAAGCATGATTGTCAGAAGTGTTCATCATCTGCCTGTAAGTCTGCCTGTTAGAATTTATATCCCGATAATGTCTCTACTTTTATAGTATGACATCGCGGGTAGGATACGCCTGATAACCCGTCCAGGAGGTTCATAATGCGTATATTTCTTACCGGCGCGAGCGGATTTATCGGCTCGCGTATTCTTCCGGCGCTGCAGGCGTCGGGCCATCAGGTTATCGGCCTCGCGCGAAGCGACGCCACGGCGCAGGCCCTGGAAGCGGCAGGGGTCGAGGTGCGCCGCGGCACGCTGGACGCCCCCGATTCGCTGCTGGCGGGCGTCGAGAGCGCCGACGCGGTGATCCATACCGCTTTCGACCACGACTTCAGCCGCTTTGCCGCCAACTGCGAGAAAGACCGCCAGGCGATCCTCACCATGGGCCAGGCGCTGCGGGGCAGCGCGCGGCCGCTGGTCATCACCTCCGGCACGCTGATGGGCGACGACGGGAGCGGCGCCCCGGCCCGCGAGTCGTGCTTTAACGCCGCGCACCCCAGCCCGCGGACCGCCTCAGAACTTGCCGGCCAGCAGCTGCTGGAGGCGGGAGTGGACGTCCGGGTCGTTCGCCTGCCGCAGGTGCATGACACCGTGCGCCAGGGGCTGCTGACCAGCTATATCGAACGCGCGGTCGCCAGCGGCGCGGTGGCCTTGCGCGGCGAGGGGAACCACCGCTGGTCCGCCGCCCATGTCGATGACGTCGCGCGCCTGTACGTCAGCGCACTGCTGCAGGGCGCTGCGGGCGAGCGCTACCATGCGGTGGCTGAAGAGGGGATCGCATTACGGGAGATTGCCGCAGTCATCGCCCGGGGCTTAAATCTGCCGCTGACCCAGCTGGATGAGGAGCAGGCTGACGCCTGGTTCGGCTGGTTTGCCCCCTTTACCGCCCTTGACCTGCGCGCCAGCTCGGCATGGACTCGCGAGCGATTGCAGTGGCAGCCGGTCGGCCCCGGGCTGCTGGAGGACTTGCGGGATATGGATTATCAAAAAGTGACGTTGTCACGATAAACAAAAACGTCCCCCCCTGTATGACATCCGACGGGTAGGGTTACCCGCCCGTCGGACCCTCTGCTTTCTCCCCGCTATACTGAATTTATCCCCGGCGTTAGCGTCGCGTCCACCGTCCGGTCAACCTCGGCCAAACAGAGCTGACTGGCGATATCGGCGATAAAAAGTTACCATGTTTCATTATACAGACTCGGTTCCGCGACTATTTTAATCAATTGACTGAATACTATACGCACCCGGTAACCGCATTATCCCTCAGGCTTGTTGAAGGCGGTGGTGAATGTCTATGAATCTTAATAAGATAGAGTTCAACTCTATAATCAAACAGAAAATATGCGCCTGAAATTGTCATCTCTCCTGGCAGCGGTTTCCCTGCTGTGTGGGCAGGCTTTTGCCGCCCCTGCGCTCCCCGACCGCGCCGATATTCGCGACAGCGGTTTCGTCTATTGCGTCAGCGGCCAGGTTAATACCTTTAATCCGCAGAAAGTGAGCAGCGGCCTGATCGTCGATACGCTGGCCGCGCAGATCTACGATCGCCTGCTTGACGTCGACCCTTATACCTATCGGCTGGTCCCCGAGCTGGCGGAGAGCTGGGAAGTCCTCGATAACGGCGCCACCTACCGCTTTCATCTGCGCCGCCACGTCCCGTTTCAACGCACGGCATGGTTCTCCCCGACGCGGGATTTCAACGCCGATGACGTGATTTTCACCTTTGGCCGCATTTTTAACCGCGATCACCCCTGGCACAACGTCAACGGCAGCAGCTTCCCCTACTTCGACAGCCTGCAGTTTGCTGACAGCGTGGAGAGCGTCCGCAAGCTCGATAATCAGACCGTGGAGTTTCGCCTCAAGCGGCCGGATGCATCATTCCTCTGGCATCTGGCCACCCACTATGCGTCGATTACCTCCGCCGAATATGCCGCCCGCTTAACGCAGGACGATCGTCAGGAACAGCTCGATCGCCAGCCGGTGGGTACCGGCCCGTTCCAGCTGTCGGAGTACCGCTCCGGGCAGTATGTTCGCCTGCAGCGCCACCCCGGCTACTGGCGCGGAAAACCGTTGATGCCGCAGGTGGTGGTCGACCTCGGCTCCGGTGGAACCGGCCGCCTGTCGAAACTGCTGACCGGCGAATGCGACGTGCTGGCCTGGCCGGCCGCCAGCCAGTTGACGATCCTGCGTGACGACCCGCGCCTGCGCCTGACGCTGCGTCCGGGGATGAACATTGCCTGGCTGGCCTTCAACACCGCCAAACCGCCGCTGGACAACCCGGAGGTGCGCCACGCGCTGGCGCTGGCCATTAACAACCAGCGCCTGATGCAGTCTATCTACTATGGCACCGCGGAGACGGCGGCGTCGATGCTGCCGCGCGCCTCGTGGGCCTACGATAACGACGCTAAGATTACCGAATATAATCCCCAGGAAGCCCGCACCCGGCTGAAGGCCCTGGGGCTGGAAAATCTGACCCTCAAACTGTGGGTTCCCACCAGCTCGCAGGCGTGGAACCCCAGCCCGTTGAAAACAGCAGAGCTGATCCAGGCGGATATGGCGCAGATTGGCGTCAAGGTGATCATCATGCCGGTGGAGGGGCGCTTCCAGGAGGCACGGCTGATGGACATGAACCATGACCTGACGCTCTCCGGCTGGGCGACGGACAGTAACGATCCGGACAGCTTCTTCCGGCCGCTGCTGAGCTGCGCGGCGATCGCCTCGCAAACCAACTTTGCCCACTGGTGTAACCGGGAATTTGATGACGTGCTGCAAAAAGCGCTGCTCTCGCAGCAGCTCTCCTCGCGGATGGACGCTTACAAAGAGGCCCAGCGCATCCTCGCTCGTGAACTGCCGGTCCTGCCGCTGGCCTCATCGCTGCGGTTGCAGGCCTATCGCTATGATATGAAAGGCCTGGTGCTTAGCCCCTTCGGTAACGCTTCGTTCGCTGGCGTATCGCGGGAGAAAACCGAAGAGGTGAAAAAACCATGATTATTTTTACCCTGCGCCGTCTGCTGCTGTTGCTGGTCACCCTCTTTTTTCTGACCTTTGTCGGCTTCAGCCTGAGCTACTTCACTCCCCATGCCCCGCTGCAGGGCGCGACCCTGTGGAATGCGTGGCTGTTCTGGTTTGAAGGGGTGCTGCACTGGGATTTTGGCGTCTCCAGCATTAACGGCCAGCTGATTTCCGAACAGCTGCGCGAGGTGTTCCCGGCGACCATGGAGCTGTGCATCCTCGCCTTCGGCTTTGCCCTGCTGATTGGCATTCCGGTGGGGATGATCGCCGGCGTGATGCGCAACAAATGGCCCGATACCCTGATCAGCGCCGTCGCGCTGGTCGGTTTCTCGATCCCGGTCTTCTGGCTGGCGCTGCTCCTGACCCTCTTCTTCTCCCTGACCCTCGGCTGGCTTCCGGTCTCCGGCCGCTTCGACCTGCTGTATGAGGTGAAAAACGTCACCGGTTTCGCGCTGATTGACGCCTGGCTTTCGGACTCGCCGTGGCGCCATGAGATGATCGTCAGCGCCGCCCGGCATATGGTGCTGCCGGTGCTGACCCTGGCGGTAGCCCCCACTACCGAAGTGATCCGCCTGATGCGCATTAGCACCAGCGAGGTGTATGACACCAACTACGTCAAGGCGGCCGCCACCCGCGGCGTCTCGCGACGCAAAATTTTACTGCGCCACGTGCTGCACAACGCCCTGCCGCCGGTGATCCCACGCCTCGGCCTGCAGTTTTCCACCATGCTCACCCTGGCGATGATCACGGAGATGGTGTTCAGCTGGCCAGGGCTGGGCCGGTGGCTTATCAACGCCATTCGTCAGCAGGACTACGCGGCGATCTCCGCCGGAGTGATGGTGATTGGCGCGCTGGTGATTATTGTCAACGTGATTTCCGATATTCTCGGTGCCATGGCTAACCCACTGAAACATAAGGAATGGTATGCCCTACGATAGCGTTTATCTGGAAAAGCGTCCGCCCGGCGCGCTGCGCACCGTATGGCGTAAATTCTATGGCGACACCACGGCGATGATCGGCCTGTACGGCTGCGCGGGGCTGCTGCTGCTTTGCGTCTTCGGCGGCTGGTTCGCCCCCTACGGCATCGACCAGCAGTTCCTCGGCTACCAGCTGCTGCCGCCATCGTGGTCGCGCTATGGGGAAGTCTCTTTCTTCCTCGGAACCGATGACCTGGGGCGCGATGTGCTCAGCCGACTGCTGAGCGGCGCGGCGCCGACCGTCGGCGGGGCTTTTGTCGTCACCCTAGGCGCCACGCTGTTTGGCCTGGTGCTGGGCGTCATTGCCGGATCGACCCACGGCCTGCGCTCGGCGGTGATGAACCATATCCTTGATACCCTGCTCTCCATCCCCTCGCTGCTGCTGGCGATCATCGTCGTCGCCTTTGCCGGGCCGCACCTCAGCCATGCGATGTTTGCCGTCTGGCTGGCGCTGCTGCCGCGCATGGTGCGCTCCGTCTACAGCATGGTCCACGATGAGCTGGAGAAAGAGTACATTATCGCCGCCCGCCTCGACGGCGCGTCGACGCTGAATATTCTGCTGTTCGCCATCCTGCCCAATATCGCCTCCGGCCTGGTGACCGAGATCACCCGCGCCCTGTCGATGGCTATTCTGGATATCGCCGCGCTGGGCTTTCTTGACCTCGGCGCTCAGTTGCCTTCGCCGGAATGGGGAGCGATGCTGGGCGATGCGCTGGAGCTTATCTATGTTGCGCCGTGGACCGTGATGCTGCCCGGGGCCGCGATTATGCTCAGCGTACTGCTGGTCAACCTGCTGGGCGACGGTATTCGCCGGGCGATCATTGCCGGGGTAGAATAATGCCGTTACTCGATATTCGTCACTTAACCATCGAATTTAAAACCAACGAAGGCTGGGTAAAAGCCGTCGACCGCGTCAGCCTGACCCTGACCGAAGGCGAAATCCGTGGCCTGGTAGGGGAATCCGGCTCCGGGAAGAGCCTGATCGCCAAAGCTATCTGCGGCGTGACAAAAGACAACTGGCGGGTCACGGCCGACCGCATGCGTTTCGACGACATCGATCTGCTGCGGCTGTCGAACCGCGAGCGCCGGAAACTGATCGGCCACAACGTGTCGATGATATTCCAGGAGCCCCAGTCGTGCCTCGACCCCTCTGAGCGCATCGGCCAGCAGCTGATCCAGAGTATCCCTGGCTGGACCTACAAGGGCCGCTGGTGGCAGCGGCTGGGCTGGCGTAAACGTCGGGCCATCGAGCTATTGCACCGCGTCGGGATTAAAGATCACAAAGACGCCATGCGCAGCTTCCCCTATCAGCTGACCGAAGGCGAATGCCAGAAGGTGATGATTGCCATCGCCCTGGCCAACCAACCGCGCCTGCTGATCGCCGATGAACCGACTAACGCCATGGAGCCCACGACGCAGGCGCAGATTATCCGCCTGCTGACGCGGCTCAACCAGAACAACAACACCACCATTTTGCTGATCAGCCACGATCTGCAGATGCTCAGCAAATGGGCGGATAAAATTAACGTCATGTACTGCGGGCAGACGGTGGAGAGCGGGCCCAGCGAAGAGCTGATCACCCTGCCGCATCACCCCTACACCCAGGCGTTAATCCGCGCGATCCCGGATTTTGGCAGCGCCATGCCGCATAAAAGCCGTCTCAACACCCTGCCGGGGGCGATACCGCTGCTGGAGCAGCTGCCCATCGGCTGTCGGCTGGGGCCGCGCTGCCCGTACGCCCAGCGCGAGTGTATTGAAACCCCGCGTCTTACCGGGGCGCGCAATCACCTGTACGCCTGTCATTTCCCGCTGAACATGGAGAAAGAGTGAAATGGTCGAAACATTGCTGGAAGTGCGCCAACTCAGTAAGACCTTTCGCTATCGCACCGGCTGGTTTCACCGCCAGACGGTGGAGGCGGTTAAGCCGCTGAGTTTTACCCTGCGCGAACGGCAGACGCTGGCGATTATCGGCGAGAATGGCTCCGGAAAATCCACCCTCGCGAAGATGCTGGCCGGCATGGTGGAGCCCACCAGCGGCGAGGTGCTGATCGATGACCATCCGCTGACCTTCGGGGATTACTCCTACCGCAGCCAGAAGATTCGCATGATCTTTCAGGATCCGTCGACGTCGCTAAACCCGCGCCAGCGCATCTCGCAGATCCTCGATTTTCCGCTGCGGCTGAATACCGACCTCGACGCCGAAGCGCGGCAGAAACAGATCATCGACACCCTGCGTATGGTCGGCCTGCTGCCGGACCACGTCAGCTACTATCCCCATATGCTGGCCCCGGGTCAGAAGCAGCGTCTTGGCCTCGCCCGGGCGCTGATCCTGCGCCCGAAGGTCATCGTCTGCGATGAGGCGCTGGCCTCGCTGGATATGTCGATGCGTTCCCAGCTCATCAACCTGATGCTGGAGCTGCAGGAGAAACAGGGTATCTCTTACATCTATGTCACCCAGCACCTGGGAATGATGAAGCACATCAGCGATCAGGTGCTGGTGATGCATAACGGGGAAGTAGTTGAGCGCGGCAGCACCGCCGATGTGCTGGCCTCACCGTTGCACGACCTGACCCGACGCCTGATCGCCGGCCACTTCGGTGAGGCTCTCACCGCCGACGCCTGGCGCAAAGACGGCAAATAGCGCCGTCTCATTCACCTCGCCCGCTGACCTCACGCCGGCGCGTGGCCAGCGGTTCGCTTAAGGATGGCCACCGCGCTGGCGATGTCCGGCGCCAGCCAGCGATCGTCCTCCCAGCCAGGCACGCTGTCGCGCAGCAGGTCTCGCGCCCGGCGCGTGCCCGCCGCCAGCTTCTGCGGCTCGTGAAAATCGAGCCCCTGAGCGGCGAGTAAATATTCGATGCCCAGGATCTGATAGAGGTTGCCCAGCAGGCGCTGCAGTTTCAGCGCAGCGCCGGTGCCCAGGCTTAAATGATCCTCCTGCAGACCCGAGGTAACAAAATTATCCAGCACTGCCGGCTGCGCCAGCTGCTTGTTTTCCGCGCACAACGACGCGGCGACGTACTGGGCAATCATCATGCCTGAATTCACGCCCGGTCGGGCGACCAGGAACGCCGGCAACCCGCTCACCAGAGGATTCACCAGCCGGTCAAGGCGTCGTTCAGCGATGGCGCCCAGCTCAGCCATGGCAATGGCCAGCAAATCGCAGGCCATCGCCACCGATTCGCCGTGCGGATGCGCCTGGGAGACCACCCGCCACTGCTCAACGGTTCCCAGGATCAGCGGATTATCAGTACAGGCGTTGAGTTCGATATTTATCTGCGTCTGCGCGTGGCTAAACTGATCGCGGCAGGCGCCATGCACCTGAGGCATCGAGCGAAGGCTTAGCGCATCCTGGGTGCGAAGTCCTTCACTTTCGGCCAGCAGATGGCTGTCCGCCAGCAGCTCACGCAGCCGCTGGCCGCTGGTCTGGATCCCGGGGCTGGCTTTCAGCGCCAGGATCTCGGCATCGAATGCCACAAGCTGGCCGCGCAGCGCTTCAAAGCTCATCGCGCCGGTTACATCGGCCCAGTTCATTAAGCGCTCGGCGTCGTCTAACGCCAGACAGGCCAGACCGGTCATGCACGGCGTACCGTTGACCAGACTCAGCCCCTCTTTCGCTCCCGGCGCGATGGGCTGCAGATCTAGCTGCGACAGGACCTCTGCCGCTGGCCACGTTCGCCCCTGCCAGAGCACATCGCCAACCCCCATCAGGGCCAGGCCAATGTGCGCCATATGCGTTAAATAGCCAACTGACCCCTGGGAGGGCACCTGAGGGGTGACGCCATGCTGCAAAAACGCCAACAGCTGCTGCACTATCCCGGCGGAGATCCCGGATTTACCGTGGCTGAAATTGGCCACCGCGGCGCACATAATTGCCCGGGTTGGGGCGACCTCCAGCAACGGTCCCACCCCGCAGGCGTGGCTGAGCAACGTATTGCGCGACAGCTGGTGTAGCTGCGCTTCCGGCAGCGTAATATTGCACAGCGCCCCCAGCCCGGTGTTGATCCCATAGGCCACCTGGCCGGCTTTAACGATATGCTGGACAATCGCCCGCCCTTGCGCGATACGCGACCAGGCGCTGTCGCTGAGGCTCAAGGTCGCCTCGCCCCGGGCAACGCAAGCCACCTCCTGCCAGCGTATCGGCGCATCGCCCCACTGGATCATTTTCATACGACCTGTCCTGGCTGTTGATGGCTGGAGATAAATTGCTTGAAGCGCGCGGATCCCTGGCTGCCAAACAGCGCCTCTGGCGCACCGTCGCAGTCAATCGTCCCCTGGTGCATAAAGACCACCCGGTTGGAAACATTGCGGGCGAATCCCAGCTCATGGGTGACCACCAGCATCGTCCGTCCCTCCTCCGCCAGGCTGCGCATCACCTTTAGCACCTCGCCGACCAGTTCGGGATCCAGCGCTGAGGTAGGTTCATCAAAGAGCATGACGTCCGGCTCCATGGCCAGCGCGCGGGCTATCGCCACGCGCTGCTGCTGGCCGCCGGAGAGCTGCGCAGGATAGAAATCCTTTCGGTTCAACATCCCCACTCGCTCCAGCAACTGCTCAGCCTGTTCAATGCAGGTCCGTTTGTCCCGCTTGAGCACATAATGCGGCCCCTCAATGACATTCTGCAGAACCGTCATATGCGACCAGAGGTTAAAACTTTGGAAGACCATCCCCAGCCGCGAGCGCAGGCGCTCTATCTGCCGGGGGTTCGCCGCCAGCCGATGCCCACGGGCATGATGCTTCATTTCAATCGTCTCGCCGCCGACGCTGACCACTCCGGCATCGGGCGTTTCCAGCAGGTTAATGCAGCGCAGCAGCGTACTTTTACCGGAGCCGCTGGCCCCGAGGATCGAAATGACATCGCCCTGCTGCGCCTGGATGGTGATCCCCTTCAGGACATCCAGGGAGCCAAAGGACTTATGAATATCGCTGACCGATAAGGTCACCGGACGTGAATCGAGCATCTTACTCTCCTTTGGTTATCGGCTTGAGCGACACGGTCGCCGGATTTTGCCGGGTATGCGGGGTTAAACGCCGTTCAAGCAGGGCGTACAGCTGCACAATGATGAAATTGAGCAGCAGGTAGATGGCCGCCGCGCAGAGGAATACCTCCATCGTCCGGTAGGTACGCTGAATAATCTGTTGGGCCACCCCCGTGACGTCCCAGACGGTCACCAGGCTTGCCAGCGCCGTCGACTTGACCAATAAAATGGCCTCCGTGGAGTAGGCTGGCAGCGCATAGCGCAGCATCACCGGGGCAATGATCCGCCGCAGCAGCAGCCAGCGCGACATACCGCAAGCCTGGCCGGCTTCAATCTGGCCCGGCGGTATCGCCAGCAACCCGCCGCGCAGAATTTCCGCGGTATAGGCCGCCGTACAGAGCGCCAGCGCCAGAACGGCGCAGATAAAGGGTTCGCGCAGCAGCGGCCACAGGAAACTGTGGCGGATCACCCCAAACTGACCCAGCCCGTAATAAATGAGAAACAACTGGATCAGCAATGGCGAACCGCGAAAGATTAGGATATAGCCTTTGGCGAAACCGCTTGCCAGCGGCCAGCGGCTCATTCGCAGCGCCAGAACGCCAAGAGCCAACACGCCGCCGAGCAAAAAAGAGCAGATAAAGAGCCCCAGCGTCACTGGCAGCGCCGCGCCGAGCTTCAACAACGTCTCACCGAGAAAGGCAAAATCGATAATCATATGGGCTCCTTACGCCTGCGCGGCGCTGCGACGCAGCCAGGCGCGGTTCAGACGGCTCTCCGCCCGGGTAAACGCGCGGTTAGAGAGCAACGTCAGGATCAAATAGCAGCCGCCGCCGATGAGATAGAACAGGAAATAATCGCGGGTAGAGCCAGCGGCAATCTGGCTGGCGCGCATCAGTTCAACCATCCCGGTCACCGATACCAGCGCCGAGTCTTTGAGGCTCATTTGCCAGACGTTGGACAAACCCGGCAGCGAATAACGGACAATCTGCGGCAACAGGATGCGCTGCAGGATCCGCCAGCGCGGCATGCCAATGGCGGAAGCCGCCTCCACTTCCCCGGGCATCAGCGCCAGACGAGCAGCACGGTAGACTTCCGCCTGATACGAGGAGGAGATCAAGCCAATCGCCAGAGCGCCAATCAGAAATGGCGGAACCTCAATAAAGCCGTCTGCGCCAAACAGACGCCCCAGCCATGAAATCATCCCTGAGCCGCCAAAATAAAACAGATAGATCACCAGTAATTCAGGGATACCGCGGAATACCACCGACCAGGCGGCGCCGAACCAGCGCGCTGGCGCGTGGCGGGACAGCTTCGCGGCGGCGATAACGCCGCCCACCCCCGCACCGACGGCCAGCGCCGCGAGCGACAGCAGCAACGTAGTCAGCGTTGCGCTGAGGATCAGCGTCCCCCACCCGTTTTCACCCAAACTCAGAAGATTTAACATGGTTGCCTCGCTCAGGGAGTCACGTCGCTTTTAAACCATTTCTCACTCAGTTTTTTTACCGTCCCATCGGCCAGCGCCGCCTGAATGGCGCTATCCAGTTTCGCTTTGAGTTCGGTATCGGCGAGGCGCACGCCCATCGCCTCACCGCCTCCCCAGATTGGGCCGCTCATCAGCGGACCGCTCAATGCCAGATTGCTATTCTCCGGGCGCGACAGGGTGGTGTTGGCAAAGGTAATATCATCAAACACTGCGTCGATGCGCTCAGCCTGCAGGTCGAGGATCGCATCCGCTGAGTTGTTATATTCCCGGACATCAGCGATATCCTTGAAATACTTATCAATAAACGGCGTGTACACGGTGCCGGACGCGATGCCGATGGTTTTCCCTTTCAACGCCGCGCGCAGCGGCGCAATCGCCGCCTGAATCTCTTTCTCATTATCATGAAGCTTGACCGCTGGCGAAGGCGGTAGCAGCGACCCTTTTACCGCAATGAAAGAGGCCGGCGTGGCTGCGTATGCCTGGGTAAACGCCACGACCTTCGAGCGCTCTGGGGTGACGACGATAGCATCCATGATCACGTCATATTTTCCGGCGTTAAGTCCGGCAATCATGCCATCCCAGTTCTGCACCACCAGTTTGCATTCGATCTGCATCCGCTGGCATAAATTCGCCATAAGCTCGGGCTCGAAACCGCTGAGTTTCCCTCCGGGAAGGGTTAGATTCCAGGGTTCATAGCCGCCTTCCGTAGCGATGGTGATCGATTTCCACTCTTTAGCGTATGTTGAGCCACCAGACAGCAGTAGCCCCGAAAACAGGGTGACCAGGCAGGCCTGGCGGAAAGTAATACGCTGTTGCATTTTCATTCTCCCGATCGCGTTTTGTCATGATGGCTCTGGTCAAGGCGATAAGATAATTCGCAGATGACTGCTCATGTATATACAAGCATTGACAAACCCGCACACGCGCTCAATGATGGATTTGTGAGCCCTGTTGTAAATAATTTGTAAGAACATTGAGACAAGCGTGTAACAAATACTATCCACTTCAGACTTCCGCCGAGCAAACTATGATCACCTATTTTGATTACGCTACCTTGCCCGTCACGCCATGGAAGAACGGCGCTGGCGCCACCCGGGAAATTATCGCCGTTCCTTCCGTAGATGCGCCTTTTCTCTGGCGCGCGAGCATTGCCACCCTGCAGGCCGATGGCCCATTCTCCCTTTTTCCCGGCGTCGACCGGACGATCGTCCTGCTGGCGGGGCAACCGCTACGGCTGCGCGGGGAGGAGATCGACCATCCGCTGGCGCGCTGGCAGCCGTGGGCGTTCCCCGGCGAATGGGCGCTGTCCAGCGTCGGGATCGTTGAGCCTGGACTGGACTTCAATGTCATGACCCAGCGCGGGCGAGCCCTCGCGCAGGTTGAGGTGGTGAGCGACCGGCAGCGACCGGCCACTGACGGGGTTGCTTATGTGCTGCAGGGTGAATGGGATCTGGCCGGACGGCGCTGCGCCGTCGGCAGCGGGCTCTGCTGGCACGGCGACGCTCCGGGGGAGTTGCTGCCTCTCAGCGCCGATGGGCGTCTGCTGCTGGCGGCGATTGCGCTCAAATAGTCAGCAGAGAAAAATGGTATACTTGAGCCATCGCGATCGGCTTTTGCCCCGCGCGGCGCGGGCCGGCTGAAAAATATCGTGACACAAGGGGTCGTCAGTGGGATATAATTCCCGGCTAAATTTGAGTTATTTTGAAATAACAATGTTAACGTTATGATTGTTAAAGTAAAAATAAGCAATAACGATAAGGATTAAAGCTATGGGTTTTCTTTCCGGTAAGCGCATTTTGATCACTGGCGTCGCCAGCAAACTGTCCATCGCCTACGGTATTGCGCAGGCAATGCACCGCGAAGGCGCGGAACTGGCATTCACCTATCAGAATGAAAAACTGAAAGGTCGCGTTGAAGAGTTTGCTGCCGCGCTGGGTTCTGACATTGTGCTGCCGTGCGACGTTGCTGAAGATGAGAGCATCACCGCGCTGTTCACCGAGCTGGAAAAAGTCTGGCCAAAATTCGATGGTTTCGTCCACTCTATCGGTTATGCCCCGGCTGACCAGTTAGACGGCGACTACGTCAACGCGGTCACCCGCGAAGGTTTCAAAATTGCGCACGACATCAGCGCCTACAGCTTCGTGGCGATGGCTAAAGCCTGCCGCACGATGCTGAACCCGGATTCTGCTCTGCTGACGCTCTCCTACCTGGGCGCCGAGCGCGCGATCCCGAACTACAACGTGATGGGTCTGGCGAAAGCCTCTCTGGAAGCGAACGTGCGCTATATGGCGAACGCGATGGGTCCGGAAGGCGTTCGCGTCAACGCTATCTCCGCCGGTCCGATCCGTACCCTGGCCGCGTCCGGTATCAAAGATTTCCGTAAAATGCTGGCGCACTGCGAAGCGGTCACCCCGATCCGTCGCACCGTCACCATTGAAGACGTGGGTAACAGCGCAGCCTTCCTGTGCTCCAACCTGTCTGCGGGTATCTCCGGTGAAGTCGTTCACGTTGATGGTGGGTTCAGTATCGCCGCTATGAACGAGCTGGAACTGAAATAAGTTCCTTCCCCTCCTCGCCCCGGTGAGGAGGGTTTTCCCTTCCCAGGCCTTGCGCTCCCCCTGTTATTCCAATCGGCTATTTGATAGCACGTATCAATATTTTCTCCTGCTTCCGGGTTACGCCAGGATAGTTCTGCATAAACGATCCGCGGAACGGCGGTTCGCCACATACCGAACAAGGAAAGCCCATGGAGCCACGCCGCGTGAATGGCAAAAACCACTGGTATCACGAAACCCAGTCAACAATCTGCCCGGTGGATGTCCTGCCGCTCGTCCCTGAAGCCGCCCATGTTGAAGACCGCTTTTTGCTGGACCTGACGCTGCCGGACGCCTGGCTACACGCCCACACAGGCTGGCTACGCCCCGCGCGCCAGCTCGCCGAGCGGCTGTTTCCCGACCAGGTGCCGGTAAGCCGCCTGCAAACCTTTACCGCCTACGATCGCCTGAGCACTGCGCTCACCGTCGCCCAGGTCTACGGCGTCCAGCGGCTGTGTAACCACTATGCCGCCCGCCTGGCGCCCCTGCCGGGGCCCGACTCTTCGCGCGAGAGCAACCGTCGTCTGGCGCAGATCACCCAATACGCTCGTCAGCTCGCCGGTTCCCCCTCCGTCATTAACGCCCTTTCCCGCAGCCAGCTGGACGAAGTGGGCCTGACCAGCCGGGATATTATCCTGATCAACCAGATTATCGGTTTTGTCGGCTTCCAGGCGCGGGCGATTGCCGTGCTGCAGGCGGCGCAGGGCTTCCCGGTGCGCTGGATCCCCGGAATGCCGCAGCAAGAGGAGGCGCCCGCCGGCCTGTTTGCCATCCCACCGGGAGAGTGGCAAACCGACATTGAAGATCCCGATCTGCAGTATGCCGATGACGAGCGCCAGCGGCGCATCGCCAGCTGGCAGTCGCTGCCCGGCCTGGGCCCGCTGGCTCCGCTGCTGGCCTGCGACCCGCAGTTGATGGCGCCGCTGGAGACGCTGTTACGCCAGCTCAGCGGCAACGATACCTTTGGCCCGCAGGTCGCCTTACTCACCGCGCGCACCAATGGCAGCGCCACCTGTTTTGACGCCTGGCTCCCCCACTGGCACGGTGAAGAAGCGTTCGCCAGCCATTTACGGGAGGGCGATCAGGCTCTCCATCGCTGGCTTGGGCAGCATCCTCAGTCGCGCGCGCTCGTTACCGCGGTACAGTTGTTAACCCGCTCCCCGGACCGGTTTAGCGCCGCCCAGTTAACACCCCTCGGCGAATATGGACTCTCAGCGGAACAAGCGATCGATCTGTTAACCTGGAGCGGGCTGTGCGGCTGGATGAATCGTCTGAAAATCGCCCTCGGCAATGTGCGTCAGCAGACGTAAATTGCTGAAACAGCGCTTGCTGCGACAGGCATAATCGCGTAAAAATGTCAGCCGCTCTTTTAGCCACGAAAATACCTAATTATGTTTCAGGATAACCCGCTGCTAGCGCAGCTTAAACAGCAACTGCATTCCCAAACGCCGCGCGCGGAAGGGGTCGTTAAGGGCACGGAAAAGGGCTTTGGCTTCCTCGAAGTGGACGCTCAGAAGAGCTACTTCATTCCGCCGCCGCAGATGAAAAAAGTGATGCATGGCGACCGTATCGTTGCGGTGATCCATTCTGAAAAAGAACGCGAAAGCGCCGAGCCGGAGTCGCTGGTTGAGCCTTTCCTGACCCGTTTCGTCGGTAAAGTCCAGAAGAAAGACGATCGCCTCGCTATCGTTCCTGACCATCCGCTGCTGAAAGACGCCATTCCCTGCCGCGCCGCCCGTGGCGTTGAGCATGATTTCAAACAGGGTGACTGGGCCGTCGCTGAAATGCGCCGTCATCCGTTAAAAGGCGACCGCGGATTTTACGCGGAGCTGACCCAGTTCATCACCTTCAGCGACGACCACTTCGTCCCGTGGTGGGTGACGCTGGCGCGCCATAATCTGGAAAAAGAGGCACCGGACGGCGTCGCCACCGAGATGCTTGACGAAGGGCTGACACGCCGCGATTTGACCGCCCTCGACTTCGTCACCATTGACAGCGCCAGCACCGAAGATATGGACGATGCACTGTATGTCGAATCTGGCGCCGACGGCAAACTGTTGCTGACGGTGGCGATCGCTGACCCGACCGCATGGATTGCCGAAGGCAGCAAGCTGGACAACGCCGCAAAAGTACGCGCCTTTACCAACTATCTGCCGGGCTTCAACATCCCGATGCTGCCGCGCGAACTGTCAGACGACCTGTGTTCCCTGCGTGCCGATGAAGTGCGCCCGGTGCTGGCCTGCCGGATGACCCTGGCGGCCGATGGCACCATTGAAGACAACATCGAGTTCTTTGCCGCCACCATCGAATCGAAAGCCAAGCTGGCCTATGACGACGTCTCTGACTGGCTGGAAGGCCGCGGCAGCTGGCAGCCGGGCAGCGAGGCGATCGCGCAGCAAATTACGCTGCTGAAGGACGTGTGTCAGCGTCGCAGCGAATGGCGTCAGACCCACGCGCTGGTGTTTAAAGACCGCCCGGATTACCGTTTCGTCCTCGGCGAAAAAGGCGAAGTGCTGGACATCGTCGCGGAACCGCGTCGTATTGCCAACCGTATTGTCGAAGAGTCGATGATCGCCGCCAACATCTGTGCCGCCCGCGTTCTGCGCGACAAGCTCGGCTTCGGCGTTTATAACGTCCACACCGGCTTCGATCCGGCGAATACCGAACAGCTGGCTGCCCTGCTGAAGACCCACGACGTACACGTTGATCCGACGGAAGTGCTCACCCTGGAAGGTTTCTGCAAGCTGCGTCGCGAACTGGACGCCCAGCCGACCGGTTTCCTCGACAGCCGCATACGTCGTTTCCAGTCGTTCGCTGAAATCAGCACCGAGCCGGGCCCGCACTTTGGTCTCGGTCTTGAGGCCTACGCCACCTGGACCTCGCCGATCCGTAAGTATGGCGACATGATCAACCACCGTCTGCTTAAGGCCATCATCAAAGGCGAAACCATTGCGCGCCCGCAGGATGAAGCCACCGTGCAGATGGCGGAGCGCCGTCGTCTCAACCGCATGGCCGAACGCGATGTCGCCGACTGGCTGTATGCCCGTTTCCTCAACGATAAAGCCGGCACCGATACCCGCTTTGCGGCGGAGATCATCGACATCAGCCGCGGCGGGATGCGCGTGCGTCTGGTGGACAATGGCGCGGTCGCCTTTATTCCGGCCCCGTTCCTTCACGCCGTGCGCGACGAACTGGTCTGCAGCCAGGAAAACGGCACCGTGCAGATTAAGGGAGAAGTGGTCTACAAAGTGACCGATGTTATCGATGTCACTATCGCTGAAGTCCGCATGGAAACTCGTAGCATCATTGCTCGTCCGGCTGCCTGACGTCTCATCACAGCGGTTCCTCCGGGAACCGCTCCTTCTTTCCTCCCTGTCCCGCCATTTCCGTCGCACCGATTAAGGTTGTGCGTTTTTTTCGCTTCTCTTTTTCACCCATTTTTAGCATCATTGATTTCATTCGTTTTTGTTACCAGGATAATGCCATGTCAGATGTGAATGCCCACCTGCTCGCCCAACGTATCGATACCGTGCTGGATATTCTGGTTGCCGGTGATTACCACTCCGCGATCCATAATCTGGAGATCCTCAAAGCGGAGCTGCTGGCGCTGGCGGCAGACGACGCCGAGCAAAACAAACCACCCAAAGCGCCCTGGGAAATCTGATTATCGCCCACATGCCGCAACCGGCGATGCTGACCGGTTGCTCGCCGTATAGCCCCCTAACAGTGATGTTGCTATGAACGCCCGACAACAAAGTATTTTGCAAGTGGTCATCGATAAAGGCCGCATGAGCGTCGCCGATCTGGCGAAGATGACCGGAGTCTCAGAGGTCACCATCCGTCAGGATCTGAACCTGCTGGAGAAGCAGAGCTATCTGCGCCGCACCCATGGCTACGCCGTCCCACTGGACAGTGAAGATGTCGAAACCCGCATGATGACCCATTTCGCCATTAAGCGTGAACTGGCCAGCCGCGCCGCGGCGCTGGTGAATGCCGGCGAAACGGTATTTATCGAAAACGGCAGCAGCAACGCCCTGCTGGCGCGCACCCTGGCCGAACGCGGCGATATCACCATCATCACCGTCAGCAGCTATATCGCCCATCTGCTGAAAGAGACGCCGGGAGAGGTGATCCTGCTGGGCGGGATTTACCAGAAACGCAGTGAAAGTATGGTTGGCCCACTGACCCGCCAGTTCATCCAGCAGGTGCATTTCAGTAAAGCCTTTATCGGGATCGATGGCTGGCAGGCGGAAACCGGCTTTACCGGTCGCGATATGATGCGTGCGGACGTGGTTAACGCCGTTCTGGAGAAGCACTGCGAAGCGATTATCCTCAGCGATAGCTCAAAATTCAGCGCGGTGCACCCCTATCCGCTTGGGCCAGCCGGCCGCTTTAATCGTATTATCACCGACGATCGTCTGCCGAACGACTGCCGTGAGCAGTTGCTGCGCAGCGGCCTGACTGTGGATATTGTACCCTACGTCTGATGTGTCTCCGCCCCGTCCCAGCCAAGCGTCGGACGGGCGCGTTAACGCTCTGAGAGTATTCCGAGCCGGTAATTAAGACTTTTTACCTGACGCTAAATTTTAAAAAAAGTAAAATTATTATTAGCGATATAACAGGAAGTGACTATCACCTGCGTGATTTTCGTGATACCTGCGCACCCTAACTTCATGGAATTGCCCTAAAGCTGCTTTATCAGGCTATGCTTACAGGAGCGCTGTAATCCATGAATAGATTATTCAGGAGAAAAAAATGATGACTTCAACGAGCAAAAAAATGGCTGCTGTTGTTCTGGCTGTCACTGTAGCAATGTCTCTGAGCGCTTGCTCTAACATGTCTAAACGCGATCGTAACACTGCTATCGGCGCAGGTGCCGGCGCCATCGGCGGTGCGGTGTTAACTGACGGTAGCGCACTCGGTACCCTGGGTGGCGCAGCAGTCGGTGGTATTATTGGTCACCAGGTCGGCAAATAATATATTTATCTGACGAAATAAAAGAATAATTCACACGAATTGACTTACGCACGTTAAAACATTCAAGGCCGCGGCATTCACCGCGGCCTTGTTATTTCACCAGGCCATTAATTAGGGTTGAAATAACAATTAGCCGCCGGCTAACTTCACCTTCATCCCTTTCGCCTCGAGCAGCGACTTCAGTAAATCCCGTTTGTCGCCCTGGATCTCGATCACGCCATCTTTCACCGCGCCGCCGCAGCCGCATTTCTTCTTCAGCTCTGCCGCCAGCGCAGTGAGCGCCGCATCGTCGGCATCAATTCCGCTAATCAGACAGACGCCTTTGCCCTTGCGGCCGCTGGTCTGGCGCTGGATCCGCACAATACCGTCGCCTTTCGGGCACACCGGCGCCGGTTTCGCCTCGTCGATACGCCCGGTTTCGGTGGAGTAGACCAGACGGCTGTTGGAATCGCTCATTATGCCCCCTTGCGCAGAGAATCATTGATCGCCCGCAGCGTCGCGGCTGGATCGGTCGACTGGGTAACCGGGCGGCCAATGACCATATAGTCCACCCCTGCCGCCTGAGCCTGCTCGGGAGTCATGATCCGCCGCTGATCGCCAGCATCGCTGCCCTGCGGACGGATACCCGGGGTGACCAGCTTGAACGCCTGCCCCAGCTCTTGCTTAAAGCGTACCGCCTCCTGAGCTGAACACACCACCCCGTCGAGGCCGCAGCGTTGGGTCAGCGCCGCCAGCTTCGCCGCGTAGTCAGCCGGGGATAAGGTAATGCCCAGATCCTGCAGGTCGCTGGACTCCATGCTGGTGAGGACGGTGACGGCGATGAGCAGCGGCGCGTCTTGACCAAAGGGCAGCAGCGCTTCGCGTGCCGCGGTCATCATCCGCGCGCCGCCGGAGGCATGGACATTCACCATCCATACGCCAAGCTCGGCGGCGGCCGCCACCGCGCGGGCGGTAGTGTTGGGAATATCGTGAAACTTAAGGTCCAGGAACACCTCAAACCCACGCTGATGCAGATCGCGGACAAACTGCGGTCCCAGCAGGGTGAACATCTCTTTGCCCACCTTCAGGCGGCAGTCGCGCGGGTCGATGCGGTCGACAAATGCCAGCGCTTTATCGCGATTATCATAGTCGAGCGCAACCACAACGGGAGAGGAAGTGACAGCGCGGGAAGATGGGATAGCTGTTGACGTCATGACCAGACCTTAGTGTTGATGGGCGCCAGAGGGCGCAAAAAAGGTAAACGGGCAGCATTCTACCTGTGAAGCTAACAAAATAACAGGCTGCTGTTTTGCCCTGCGCGGACGATGGCGTTGCCGGGGCTGCAGGCGGTGACGGGAAAGAAATGATAAGTATGTTGTAACTAAATCGTCTGTTTTTTTTTGACCTTACTGGCCGTCGAGGCCGCGAATAGGTTTGATGGTCGCCCAGGAGCGGCAGGACGGACAATGCCAGTAGAGAGTATGAGCGGTAAAGCCGCATTTCTGGCAACGGTAGCGCGGTTTGCTGCGCACCTGTTCGCCGACCATGTTTCGCAGCACCCCAAGGCTTTCTTTCGCCCGCCCTTCTTCCGCTTCGTTGAGATGGTAGTCCATCAGCTTATGGAAAACGCGCATGGTCGGGTGGCGCTCAAGCTGCCGGGTCACGTAGTTTTGCGCCGCTTCGACCCCTTCCCGCTGCTCAAGGATCTGCGCCAGCATCAGTTCGGCGGTCGCCCCGGCGTTCTCCTCCACACAGCGGCGCAGGAAAACTTCCCATTCATCGGCTTTGCCGAGCTGCTGGTAACAGGTTTGCAGCATCTCCAGCGTCTCACCCACCAGCTCTTTATCCTGATCGATAACCCGCTCGAGGCTCTCCACCGCTTTGGCGTAGTCGCCCTTCTCCATCCAAACCCGGCCCATCATGATCGAAACCCGGGCGCTGTTGCGGTCCGCGGCGGCGCCTTTCTTCAACAGCGCCATCGCCTTATCCAGATCGTTGGCCGCCATCTGCTGCAGGGCCAGTTCGCACCAAAAGTTGGCGATTTCGCCACGATGCTTCTCTTTCCCCAGCTTCACCAGCCGTTCAGCCACCTCGATAGCCGACTGCCAGTCGCTGGTCGCCTGGTAGATCTGCAGCAGCTGCTGCAGCGCGCCGAGGCGAAAATCGGTCTCATCCACCAGCTGTTTGAACATATCTTCCGCGCGGTCATACAGCCCGGCGGCCATATAGTCGCGCCCCAGCTGTTGCACCGCCAGCAGGCGCTGGTCATAGGTGAGCGACGCGCTTTCCATCAGACTCTGGTGAATACGGATCGCGCGGTCGACCTCGCCGCGCGAGCGGAACAGGTTGCCGAGGGTCAGGTGGGCCTCAACGGTGCCGGTATCCTCTTTCAGCATATCAAGGAACAGATCGACGGCTTTATCCTGCTGGTTGCTAAGCAGAAAGTTTACCCCCGCCACGTAATCCCGTGACAGGCGGCTCGCGTCGTCCTGTTTGGACTGTTGTGCACTTCTGCGCCCCATGTACCAACCGTAGGCGGCGGCAACGGGTAAAAGCAGAAACAACAACTCCAGCATAAGAGATTATTCCTTCACCGCAGGCACGCCTGCCTCGACAGCCGCCGGACTGACAGGGGCAATCTGGTGTTCAAGGCGCTTTATTTTCCGCTCCGCGCGCGCCAGCGAGACGCGCACCCGCAGCCAGAACAGGCCGCAGATCAGCCAGCCGATAGCAAAGCCCGCGGCGAACAGCACCGCCAGCAGCGTCGAAATGCGGAATTCACCCTGAGCGAGCAAATAGTTGAAAGTGACCTGTTGGTCATTCTGCGCCCCCAGCGTCACTGAAATGACGAAGATTGCTAACACCAGTAAGAAAATGAGTAAATATTTCACATGACTTCCCGTTCTGTGGGTTGCGCGTAAAAAGCCCGCTTTCAGCCCTATAAAGTATCATTTTCGCCGCAGCGGTGGAACGAAAAAGCACGGCAACTCGACAGGATATGCGGTCGGATGCCGCTAAAATCAACATTATTCCGCTTCAGGCATCCGTTTTTTAATATCCTGCGCCTCTTCCCCCGGCGGCGAAAGCGGCCCGCAAAGACGCTGCGTCAGCCAGCAGGCCACCGTGACCAGCAGCCAGGAGATCAGCGTAGCGACGATGAGATCCAGCGGCCAGTGCATACCGAGCGCCAGGCGACTCCCCATCACCGCCGTCGCCCACGCCAGCAGCACCGCGATCGTGCCCCAGCGCCGACGCGGCCACAGCAGCCCGGCAGCGAGCAGCGCCCAGCTGGCGGCGAACATCGTATGGCCTGACGGGAATGCAAACCCGGTCTCTTTCTGCCAGTGTTTGCGTAAAAACGGCGGGATGTCCTGCGCCTGCGCCAGCTGCTCATGCACCAGTTTAGCGCGTTCTTTGCGCTTTAACGCGTAGAATTGCGTCACCGGCACCTGCCTTGCGTTTTCCAGCCAGATGACAAACGGTCTCGGCTCCTGAACCCGCGCCTTGACCCAGGATTTGGTCCCCTGTCCCACCAGGATGGCGGCGGCAAGAATGAGGAACAGGATCAGCGCCGCGCGCAGGCGAAAGCGCAGGCACCAGAGAAACCAGGCGCACAGCACAACATGGGTGATAATTCCCCACGGCTGGGTCACCGTTTCCGTCACCCACCAGAGGCTTTTCAGCCATACCACCGGCAGTCCTGGCTGCCACAGCCAACCAGACAGCCAGACCGTGAGGGGCATGACCAGCAGCAGCGCCGCCGCGAGAGCGGTTCGTCGGGCAATCAACAGCATTTTCTCTCCTTCTCCTTGTAGATGAACATCATAGCGGAAAGTAGATCGTTTGTGCGCTTTCCGCGCGGCTAACCGTTCGTGATTAGGAGAACGTCCCGGCGTTGTGGCAAAATAGCGGTAAACAGAAAGCACATTCAGGTGCTGACAGAATCTGGAGAATCACATGCAGCTTAAACGTGTGGCAGAAGCCAAACTGCCAACCCCCTGGGGCGATTTCCTGATGGTGGGTTTTGAAGAACTGGCAACCGGACAGGATCATGTCGCGCTGGTATACGGCGATATTTCAGGGCAGTCGCCGGTGCTCGCCCGCGTCCATTCAGAATGTCTGACGGGCGATGCCCTGTTTAGCCTGCGCTGTGATTGCGGCTTTCAGCTGGAGGCGGCCCTGTCGCATATCGCCGAAGAAGGCCGGGGGATCCTGCTCTATCATCGTCAGGAAGGTCGCAACATTGGTTTATTGAATAAGATCCGCGCCTACGCGCTGCAGGATCTGGGTTATGACACTGTCGAAGCGAACCATCAGCTTGGCTTCGCCGCCGATGAACGCGACTTCACCCTGTGCGCCGATATGTTCAAGCTGCTCAACGTTGAGCAAGTGCGGTTGTTAACCAACAACCCGAAAAAAGTGGAAATCCTCAGCGAAGCCGGGATTAACATTGTGGAGCGCGTTCCGCTGATCGTCGGGCGCAACCCGAAAAACGCCCACTATCTGGACACCAAAGCCGCCAAGATGGGCCATCTGCTGAACAGCAAGCCGGCGGAATAATACCGGCGGCAGCGTAAAGAGAGGGCCAGCGATGCTGGCCCTTCGTTTTACAGCATATTGCGGATAACGTAGTGCAAAATGCCGTCGTTGCGGTAGTAGGTGAGTTCGGTCGCCGTGTCGATACGACACCGGCAGGCGATCACCTCCTGCGAGCCGTCAGCGCGGGTGAGGGTCACTGGCACCGTGGCGCCGGGCTGCAGCGACTGCAGGTTACTGACATCAATCCGCTCTTCGCCGGTCAACTGTAGCGTTTTACGGGTGACGCCCTGCGGGAACTCCAGCGGCAGAATCCCCATCCCGATCAGGTTGGAGCGGTGGATACGTTCGAAGGACTCGGCGATCACCACCCGGATCCCCAGCAGGCGCGGCCCCTTCGCCGCCCAGTCGCGACTGGAACCTGAGCCATACTCCTTACCAGCAATCACCGCCAGCGGTATGCCCTCAGCTTTATATAGCATCGCTGCATCGTAGATCGCCACCGGTTCGCGGTCCGGCAGATGGCGGGTCATGCCCCCTTCCACCCCCGGCACCATTTCGTTGCGGATGCGGATATTGGCGAAGGTGCCGCGCATCATCACCTCATGGTTACCGCGACGTGAGCCGTAGGAGTTAAAGTCGCGCCGGGCAACCCCATGCTCCTGCAGATAGCGGCCTGCCGGACTATCGGCTTTGATGCTTCCCGCCGGCGAAATGTGGTCAGTGGTTACTGAATCGCCCAGCATGGCGAGGATCCGCGCGCCGTGAATATCCTCCACCGGCAGCGGCTCGATGCCCATCTCGTCAAAGAACGGCGACAGGCGAATATAGGTCGAATCTTCCTGCCAGTCGTAGGTATCTGACGCCTCCACCTTGATCGCCTTCCACTCCTCTGTCCCGGAAAACACTTCCGCGTACTCTTTGCGGAACATCTCCGTGGAGACCTGTTCCACCGCGCGGGCAATCTCCTCCCCGCTCGGCCAGATATCTCTCAGATAGACCGGCTCGCCGTCGCTGCCCTGCCCCAGCGGCTCGCGGGTAAGATCGATGTTCATGTTCCCGGCCAGCGCGTAAGCGACCACCAGCGGCGGCGAGGCCAGCCAGTTGGTTTTCACCAGCGGGTGGATACGCCCTTCGAAGTTACGGTTACCGGAGAGCACCGCCCCGACGGTGAGGTCGCCCTTTTTGATTGCTTCTTCAATAGGTTCCGGCAGCGGGCCGGAGTTACCGATACAGGTGGTACAGCCATATCCCACCAGATTGAAGCCGAGCTGGTCGAGGTAAGGCGTCAGGCCGGCATGGGCCAGATAATCCGACACCACTTTCGAGCCCGGGGCCAGAGAAGCTTTCACCCACGGCTGCGGCTGCAGTCCGCGTTCGACGGCTTTTTTCGCCAGCAGGCCGGCGGCCATCAGCACGCTGGGGTTGGAGGTGTTGGTACAGGACGTGATCGCCGCAATGGCCACAGCGCCATCCGGCAGCGAATAGTGATGCCCGTTCAGCGTATACGCCACCGGCTGGCGCTGACGCTGAAGGTGGTTAACCTCCAGCTCGCCGCTGGCGGCAAAGGCTTTCGGCACATCGCCGAGCGCCACGCGATCCTGCGGCCGCTTCGGCCCGGCGAGGCTTGCTTCAACGCTGCCCATATCCAGCGCCAGGGTACTGGTAAAGACCGGCTCATCGCCCGGCTGGCGCCACATGCCCTGCGCTTTGGCATAGGCTTCCACCAGCGCCACCTGTTCTTCGCTACGTCCGCTGAGGCGCATATAGCTGAGCGTCACGTCATCGATCGGGAAGAAACCGCAGGTGGCGCCATACTCTGGCGCCATATTGGCGATGGTGGCGCGGTCGGCCAGGGGCAAGGTATCCAGACCGTCACCGTAGAACTCAACAAATTTTCCGACAACGCCGTGCTGGCGCAGCATCTGGGTGACCGTCAGGACCAGGTCAGTAGCGGTAATGCCTTCGCGCAATTTGCCGCTGAGCTTAAAGCCTACCACATCGGGGATCAGCATCGACACCGGCTGGCCAAGCATGGCGGCTTCCGCTTCAATCCCGCCCACGCCCCAGCCCAGCACGCCGAGCCCGTTAATCATGGTGGTATGGGAGTCGGTGCCCACCAGGGTATCCGGCCACGCCATCCACTTCCCATTCACCTCTTCGCTCCACACCGCCCGTCCGAGATATTCCAGGTTGACCTGGTGGCAAATCCCGGTGCCCGGCGGCACCACGCTGAAGCGGCTAAAGGCCTGCTGCCCCCAGCGCAGAAAAGCGTAGCGTTCGTGGTTACGTTCCATTTCCAGGCGGACGTTGTCTTCAAAGGCTTCGTCATCGCCGAAGCGGTCGACCGTCACCGAGTGGTCGATCACCAGGTCGACCGGCGACAGCGGGTTCACCTTCGCGGTATCGCCGCCCAGGCGTTTCACCGCCTCGCGCATGGCGGCCAGATCCACCACCGCCGGTACGCCGGTAAAGTCCTGCATCAGGACGCGGGCCGGACGATAAGCAATCTCCCTGTCGGCATGGGCCTGCTGCAGCCAACCGGCAAGGGCGCGAATATCTTCTTCAGTCACCGAGTCACCGTCCTGCCAGCGCAACAGGTTCTCCATCAGCACCTTCAGCGACTTGGGCAGTCGACTGAGATCGCCCAGCTGCTTCTCCGCCAGCGGCAGACTGTAGTAATGCCAGGTTTTCGCGTTAACCTGCAGCGTATCCTTACTGGCTTCTCGTAGGGTTGACGACATAGCTCCTCCTTTATCTCAGGGATGGCATACCCCGATTCTCCTCAGGGTCTCCATTAAAGATAACACATGATGGGCATAACACTTTGATAACAACCCAAATTGCTAAATCTGATGTGACGGAGAGGGGTTAAAGGGAATTATCTACGCGCAGAGGAAATAGCACCAAAATAGTGCAGAGAGGTCTTTTAAGCGATATTGTATTAGTACACGAGGACAAAAAAAGAGCTAATCATTACCTGCTGGCCGATTAGCTCTTGTGATTGATTTCAGGTTGGATGAATCCCGCGGCAAAATATATTCTCCCTGTATTGCCGGTCACTGATTTTATATTACAGTTTCCTTTCACTGTCATAAAAATGACATGTATCTACAACGATGACCTACAGCTTTAGCTGACAATCCAGATGTTGCAGATGGTGAGCGCGATGATGCTCCAGAACATCGCCAGCCCTACCAACACTACGCCCCATACGCGACTACGCAGAACGGGATCGATTTCGGTTTTGTCATTTTCGTATGACATCGCCAGTTTCATGTAATCGATATTACTTATCATATTGTCACCACCAATTGCTCAAATCATCAGGTACAGATAAATCTTAATTATGGATAAACGATTAATCCAGTGAATTTAGGCCTGATGGAATATATTTGACCGGTTATTTGATCGCGACGGGCATTATGAAAAACGCGTTATCAGAAATTCTTAATTTTGTGATTGGTTCGAGGTTTAAGTTGTTAAATAAGGGCCATGATAGTTAATGGCACTCCTTACACGGAATGCCATTATTTTTAACGTGGTTATTTTTCCGGAAGTTTTATATCTTTGAACATCGCTTCAATATCTTCATTCGACCGTAGCGCCACTGCGGTATCCACGACATCCCGGGTCAGATGGGGTGCAAAACGTTGAATAAAATCATACATGTAGCTTCGTAAGAAGGTGCTACGGCGGAAGCCTATTTTAGTGGTGCTGTGGCTGAAAATACCGTTGGCATCCAGCTTCACCAGGTCCGGATCGGAGACCGGATCTACCGCCATGCTGGCAATCACCCCAACCCCCAGCCCCAGGCGAACATAGGTTTTAATGACGTCGGCATCGGTAGCGGTAAAGACAATGCGCGGCGTCAGGCCCGCACGGTTAAACGCGGTGTCCAGTTCGGAGCGGCCGGTGAAGCCAAAGGTATAGGTCACCAGCGGGTACTGCGCCAGCTCTTCTATTGATACCGAGCCCCTGGAGGCCAGAGGATGCTCCGGCGTCACCACGATCGACCGGTTCCAGTGATAGCATGGCAGCATCACCAGGTCGTCATACAGATGCAGCGCTTCGGTAGCAATGGCGAAGTCGGCGTTGCCTTTCGACACGGCTTCGGCGATCTGGGTTGGCGAACCCTGATGCATATGGAGCGACACCCGCGGATAGCGTTCAATAAAGCCCTTGATCACCCCGGGCAACGCATAGCGCGCCTGGGTATGGGTGGTCGCCACGTACAGCGACCCTTTGTCCGGCCAGGTATGCTCCCCGGCGACAGATTTGATGGCATCGACTTTCGACAACACCTCGCGGGCAATGCGGATGATCTCCTGCCCGGCAGGCGTCACCTGAGTCAAATGCTTGCCGCTGCGGGCAAAGATTTGGATGCCCAGCTCATCTTCCAGCATACGCACCTGCTTACTGATGCCTGGCTGAGAGGTATAAAGCCCTTCGGCGGTGGATGAAACATTCAGGTTATGGTTAACCACCTCAACGATGTAGCGAAGCTGTTGTAGTTTCATGCTGATATCCGTTTGCGCGTAAAATGAAGCCGCTTAATACACTTTACGTTCAGGCAACTTGTCGCCGGTGAAGGCCAGGCCTCCCGGCAGTTGGCCATAGTGGCGCCGCAACGCATCCTGAAAGCGATGATGTATAAGACGTTTTAATAATAAAAAAGGCATTAACTATAACCACTATATCATTTATATCAACACTGTATAGACGGTAACGAAAAATAATATAGGTGGTTATAAGAGGGTGAAAAGCGCGGAGAGAAAGGAAAACGACACGGCAGAGGCATCCATGGCCCCTGCCGGCCGCCAGAGCAGGAAAAGCGCCCTTTTCCTGCCTGATAATGGTCAGTTACTTTTTAGCTTCCGTCCATTTACCGTCGATAAAGAAGGCTGACCAGCCGGTCGCTTTGCCCTCTTTTTCGGACGCTACGTACTGTTGCTTCGTTTTACGGCTAAAGCGCACCAGCGTCTTATTGCCTTCCGGATCCTGCTGCGGCGCATCGGCGAGATAACGCAGTTTTTCCGGCAGACGATCGCGGAAGCGGTACAGCTCTTCCACAAGCGGCGCGCGCGTTTCCCGTGATTTCGGGAAGGTGTTGGCCGCCAGGAAGACGCCCGCGGCCCCGTCACGCAGCACGAAATAGGCGTCAGACTTCTCGCACGGCAGCTCCGGCAACGGCACCGGATCTTCCTTCGGCGGCGCCACTTCCCCATTGCGCAGGATCTTACGCGTATTCTTACACTCGTCGTTGGTACAAGCCATGTACTTCCCAAAACGCCCCATCTTCAGGTGCATCTCGGAGCCGCACTTCTCGCACTCCACTACCGGACCGTCATAGCCCTTGATGCGGAACTCGCCCTCTTCAATCTCATAGCCATCGCAGGTCGGGTTGTTACCGCAGACGTGCAGTTTACGCTTGGGATCGATAAGGTAGCTGTCCATCGCCGTACCGCACTTCTGGCAGCGGCGTTTGGCGCGCAGCGCGTTAGTTTCGGCGTCATCGCCTTCCAGCACGTTGAGGACTTCGTTTTCCGGCACCAGGTTAATGGTGGTTTTGCAGCGCTCTTTCGGCGACAGGGCATAGCCCGAACAGCCGAGGAAAACGCCGGTGCTGGCGGTACGGATACCCATTTTACGGCCGCAGGTCGGGCAGTCGATGCTGGTAAGCACCATCGGGTTCGGCTGCATACCGCCCTCTTCCGGATCTTTCTCCGCCGTCTCCAGCTGGGTGGAAAAATCGCCGAAGAAGTGGTTCAGCACCTCTTTCCACTCGGCCTGGTGATTAGCCACCTGATCGAGACGATCTTCCATCTGCGCGGTGAAGTCGTAGTTCATCAGATCGCGGAAGTTCTCTTCCAGTCGGTCGGTGACGATCTCGCCCATTTTCTCCGCGTAGAAACGACGGTTTTCCACTCGCACGTAACCACGATCCTGAATGGTGGAAATAATCGAGGCATAAGTCGACGGACGGCCGATGCCGCGTTTTTCCAGCTCTTTAACCAGCGAGGCTTCGCTGAAGCGCGCCGGCGGCTTGGTAAAGTGCTGCGCAGGCGTCAGCTCGACCAGGCTCAGCTGGTCGCCCTGTTTGACCAGCGGCAGGGTCCGGTCTTCATCGCCCTTGCGCAGAGCCGGCATCACTTTGGTCCAGCCGTCGAAGCGTAAGGTACGACCGCGCGCTTTCAGTTTGAAATCGCCCGCCGCCACGGTCAGCGTCGTGGAGTCGTACTGCGCTGGCGTCATCTGACAGGCGACAAACTGGCGCCAGATCAGCTGATACAGTTTCTGCGCATCCGCTTCCATATCTTTCAGCGTTTCCGCCAGCACGTTCACATCAGACGGACGAATCGCTTCGTGCGCTTCTTGTGAATTTTCTTTGCTGGCGTACTGATTCGCGCTTTCCGGCAAATATTTTTTACCAAACTTATCGCTGATATAACCGCGAACCATGTTCAGCGCGTCCTGACTCAGGTTGGTGGAGTCGGTACGCATATAGGTGATGTGCCCCGCCTCATAGAGACGTTGAGCCATCATCATGGTCTTTTTCACGCCGAAGCCGAGGCGGGTGCTGGCCGCCTGCTGCAGGGTGGAGGTGATGAACGGTGCGCCCGGCTTACTGCTGGTCGGCTTGTCTTCCCGCTCCAGTACGCTGTAGCTGGCTTTTTCCAGCAGCGATACCGCCGCCATCGTCTCATCACGGCTGACCGGACGGAATGGCTTATCATCCTTATGGGTCACCTGCAGCGGCAGCGCGTCGCCGCCCGGCGTGGTGGTACTGGCATCAACTTCCCAGTACTCTTCCGGGACGAACGCTTTGATTTCACGCTCACGCTCCACCACCAGGCGGACCGCGACGGACTGCACGCGCCCGGCAGAAAGACCACGGGCGATTTTTTTCCACAGCAGCGGCGAAACCATATAACCCACCACGCGGTCCATAAAGCGACGCGCCTGCTGGGCGTTAACCCGATCGATATTCAGCTCGCCCGGCTTTTCGAAAGCCTGACGAATGGCGTTTTTGGTGATCTCATTGAACACCACGCGGCTGTAACGCTGCTCATCGCCGCCGATGACTTCCCGCAGGTGCCAGGCAATGGCTTCCCCTTCGCGGTCAAGGTCGGTTGCGAGATAGATGTGGTCAGCTTTTTCCGCCAACTGTTTGAGTTCGGAAACGACCTTTTCTTTACCCGGAAGTACTTCATAATGCGCATTCCAGTCATGCCATGGGTCCACGCCCATGCGGTTAACCAGAGCACCACGTTCGTCCTTTTTAGGCTTTTTAGCCCCTTTGGTGGCGGTAGAGTCGGTGCTCTTTTTGGAAGCTGATCCACTGGTCGGCAAATCGCGGATATGACCGACGCTGGATTTCACCACGTAGTCATTACCCAGATACTTATTGATCGTTTTGGCTTTTGCCGGGGACTCAACGATAACGAGAGCTTTACCCATATTCACCTTTACCTAATTTGATTCATCCAGGAATACATCGCACATTCATACACCCTCCACTGGCGACTGCCTCATATGTTGCGGCACCGTCGGTGAATATCAACCCAGAACACCTGTTTCAACTCCGTAAAACCAGGCGCTTGAGTTTACTGACCTTTTTTCGTCAGGTGACATAGCACGAAGAATTTTTGGCCGAATGTCAAGCAAATCTGTTGCCAGATCGCCGAAAGCGTCACACTGTACCTGATAAAATTCGTTACGCAACTTTATTAGCATGCAAAAGCGAATCACGCCAGTAAACCGCTGTTTCTCCACTGGTTACGATTACCCCTGTTTTGTCCATGGAAAATTTGCCCCGCGCCGCCGCGCGGCGTAAACTACGCCCGGAGAAAAAGAGGAGTCCGTTATGCAAGGTACAACCCAACCAATCGATCGCCAGACGCTGCTCGAAAAAGCCAACAAACTTATTCGTGAACATGAGGATACGTTAGCCGGTATCGAAGCCACCGACGTCGTTCAGCGCAACAATGTCCTGGTGTTTAGCGGTGAGTTTTATCTTGATGAGCAGGGTCTGCCGACGCCAAAGAGTACAGCGGTATTTAATATGTTTAAGTACCTCGCCCATGAGCTGTCGGACAAATATCACCTTGTCGATTAAGACCGGCGTAGATTAAGACTGCTCTAAACGAGAACGCGAGGCAGAGCCTCGCGTTTTATCATCTACATCAGCGGCTTCTGTCCGCGCTGCCACCAGCGCAGCAGCAGTCGATCGGCACTCTCCGCCGCGCTACCTGTGAAGCGATCGAGCATTTTCTTACGCTGTTGATAACGCACCCCGATCACCTCGTGGCTTTCCATTAATCCCAGCAGCAGCTCATCGCTGGTTTCAACCGCATCCACCAGCCCTTTTTCCAGCGCCTGTACCCCGTACCAGTGTTCGCCAGTGGCCACCTGCTCAATATCAAGGCCCGGGCGCATCCGATGTACGAAATCCTTGAACAAATGGTGCGTCTCATTGAGATCCTCGCGGAACTTGCGCCGTCCTTCTTCAGTGTTTTCACCCAGCATAGTGAGCGTTCGTTTGTACTGTCCGGCGGTGTGCAGTTCGATATCAATATCTTTGTTCTTCAGGAAACGGTGCAGGTTTGGGATCTGCGCCACCACGCCAATAGAGCCGAGGATCGCAAACGGCGCCGAGACAATTTTGTTCGCCACGCAGGCCATCATATAGCCGCCGCTGGCCGCCACTTTATCGACCGCCACCGTCAGCGGGATTTGTTTGTCACGCAAGCGCTGCAGCTGAGAGGCAGCCAGCCCGTAGCCGTGCACCACCCCGCCGGGGCTTTCCAGACGAATCACCACCTGATCGCGCGCTTTCGCCGCGGCCAGCACCGCGGTGATCTCTTCGCGCAGGCTGGTGACCTCATGGGCATCCATACTGCCTTTGAAATCCAGCACCCAGGCGCGCGGCTTGCCTTCCGGCTCCACGTTACCCAGCTTCGCCCGCGCTTTCGCCGCCTTCGCCTCTTGCTTTTGCTTTTTCTTCTGCGACTTATGCCACTGCTTCTGCTGCGGGCCATCCAGCAGGGCCACCGCCAGCGATTCCTTCATCTCTTTATAATGCTCGCTAAGATTCGTCACCCGCAGCTCGCCGCGCTGCTTCTTGCGCTGGGCCAGGTTGACGATAATAGCGGCAATCACCGCGATAGCGACGACAACGGTCGCGATCTTGGCTAAAAATAAGCCATATTGAGCAAGTAATTCCACGTTTTCACCTTGTGTAAAGCACTGACGTTGCTGCACAGTGTACATCAGCCCCTGGCGAGAAGTCTTTGTGCTTTGTGTCCTCTGCGCAGCGGATTCCGTTTTTTTTCAGCGAGGCTGAAATCGTTGCAAGATATTAATTTTGTGAATACTTTCCGCTTCGCCGATTGCAATGGCGGGCGCTTTCAGGCATAACAGCGCAAAAGTGAGATACCAAAGATGAAGCGCGATCGAGAGCCGATCGCCAAAGGAGTCGCCGTGCATTATCAACCGCAACGCCACTTGCTGAAAGATCGCATCATTCTGGTCACCGGGGCCAGCGACGGAATTGGCCGTGAAGCGGCCCTGACCTACGCCCGCTACAGCGCCAGCGTGATTCTGCTTGGCCGCAACGACGAAAAACTGCGCGCCGTCGCCCATGAGATTGAACGCGAGGGCGGTATTTCCCCCCGCTGGTTTACTCTCGACCTGCTAACCTGCACGCCGCAGGCGTGTCAGCAGCTGGCGCAGCAGATCAGCATGCACTATCCCCGCCTTGACGGCGTGCTGCACAATGCTGGCCTGCTCGGCGATATCTGCCCGATGGATGAGCAGAAACCGGAGGTCTGGCAGCAGGTGATGCAGGTGAACGTCAATGGCACCTTTATGCTGACCCAGGCGCTTCTTCCTTTATTACTCCGTTCTGAATCAGGTTCGCTGGTCTTTACCTCATCCAGCGTCGGTCGTCAGGGTCGCGCCAACTGGGGCGCCTATGCCGTCTCCAAATTCGCTACCGAGGGGATGATGCAGGTGCTGGCCGACGAGTACCAAAGCCGCCACCTGCGCGTGAACTGCATCAACCCTGGCGGCACCCGCACCGGCATGCGCGCCAGCGCGTTCCCGACGGAAGATCCGCTGAAACTGAAAACCCCCGCTGACATTATGCCCGTCTATTTGTGGCTGATGGGCGACGACAGTCGTCGCAAGACGGGAATGACCTTCGACGCCCAACCGGGGCGTAAACCAGGAATTGCCCAATGAGTGATGAACGCTACCGCGAACGCCAGCAGCGGCTGAAAGATAAAGTTGACGCCCGGGTGGCGGCGGCCCAGGACGAACGCGGCATTGTGATGGTCTTTACCGGCAACGGCAAAGGCAAAACCACCGCCGCCTTTGGCACCGCGACCCGCGCCGTCGGCCACGGCAAAAAAGTCGGCGTGATCCAGTTTATCAAGGGGACCTGGCCTAACGGCGAGCGTAATCTGCTGGAGCCACACGGCGTCGAATTCCAGGTAATGGCGACAGGCTTTACCTGGAACACCCAGGACCGCGACAGCGACACCGCCGCCTGTCTGGCGGTCTGGGAGCATGCCCGCCGTATGCTTGCCGACGACCAGCTCGATCTGGTGCTACTGGACGAACTGACCTACATGGTGGCCTACGATTACCTGCCGCTGGAGGCGGTGCTGAGCGCCCTACGTGAGCGTCCTGCCCACCAGTCGGTGATCATCACCGGCCGCGGCTGTCATCGCGATATTATTGAACTGGCGGATACCGTTAGCGAGCTGCGCCCGGTGAAACATGCCTTTGATGCCGGCATTAAAGCACAGATGGGGATTGACTACTGAGGGCCGGATACGGCGAAAGGAAGTCCGCGTTCCGGCGCAAAACCACCGGAACGCGCAACATTAACCGTTGGTCTTATTGCGGGTACTGGAACGGCGGTTGCTGTTATTACCCTGGCGCGGGTTAGCGCTGCTCTGGCTGTGGCGCTTCACCGCCCGGCGGATCTGATTGGCTTTCAACCGGCGACGATCTTTTTCAACGGCGACCTTAGAGCTGGTTTCCGGAGTGAGTTCCACCAGCTCGCGCAGGTAGTTGGTCTGCGCCAGGTCCAGCTCGGTATAGCCGCCGCGCGGCAGGCCTTTCGGCAGCAAAATATCGCCATAGCGCACGCGGATCAGGCGACTGACCTGCACGCCGACCGCTTCCCACAGGCGACGCACTTCGCGGTTACGCCCTTCGGTCAGGGTGACGTTGTACCACTGGTTAATCCCTTCACCGCCGGTGAATTTAATGGTTTTAAACGCCGCCGGACCATCTTCTAGCTGCACGCCGCGAGACAGTTGACGCAGCTTATCTTCATCCACCTGGCCGAAAACGCGAACGGCGTACTCACGCTCGACTTCACGGCTCGGGTGCATCAGACGGTTTGCCAGTTCGCCGTCGGTGGTGAACAGCAGCAGGCCGCAGGTGTTGACGTCCAGACGACCAACGGCAATCCAGCGCGCGCCGCGCAGTTTAGGCAGACGATCGAACACCGTCGGGCGCCCTTCCGGATCGTTACGGGTGCACAGTTCGCCTTCCGGCTTATAGTAAGCCAGCACGCGGCAGATCTGCTCAGCGGACTCTTTCACCGAGATCAGATGGCCATCGATACGAATTTTTAAACCGGGGACGATCTCCACACGGTCGCCGAGGGTGGCGATTTTGCCATCGACGCTGACGCGGCCAGCTTCGATTTTCGCTTCAATTTCACGGCGGGAGCCGTGGCCGGCGCGGGCCAGCACTTTTTGCAGTTTCTCGCTCATTGAGCTTCCTTAAGGTGTCGCCTTCCCAGGCGTCTGGTATGCTTTATGAAACAATGAGGCCTTTTTCAACAACTCATTGTTACGTATATACTTTTTACGTAAAGTCTCGCTGGCATGCGCAAAACATTCACCGCGAGCCCGTAATCGTGGCCGAACATACTACACTAACTTCGTCGGGAAAGCTTCTGTTCGCCGCATTGCGCTGAGTATGGAACAGATTTTGCGCGGACGCTTAGATTTGCGAGCAGCCTGAACCTATAAAGACCTGGTGGGTCATTGATTATCAATCCGGGAAAGGGAATTTACAGATAACCCGCCTCCAGCCGAGGATATAGCAAGAGGTGGAATGCAGAAGTCATCCTCTGGATTTGATGGATAATTATTTTTTTAACGCCCCCATGACCAGGCGAAATAATTCCGGCGGATTATTGGTCGCGTCTAAAGCGCCATGCTGTTTTGCTTGTTCCTTATGCTGAGCAGCATTGGAGCTCGCATAGATAATGTATGGAATGTCTTTGCCCTTTCTTCTTAGCTCATCCAGGAGAGTATATCCCGCACGATCATCCCCTGGCCTCTTCATATCGGAAATAATCACATCAAACGACTGATTTTTTAGTCTTTCGAGAGCCTCGTCGGTAGATACTACATTAACAAACCTTATGCCCAGAGCTTCCATGGACTGACGTTCAAAGCGATTACCATTGGGTCTGTCATCAACCCACAAGATGACGGCATCACCCGCTCTTCGCAATACTCTCGGCGTTACAGCCTGAGTCACTACGTTGACGTCATCCAGAACGCTTTGCTCTACATTACCCTCGCCTTTAGCAATGGTACCTTTGCTGGCCAATGCAGCGGCAAGATTGGCACTAGACTCAGCCCCTTTATTGAAGGTCTCGACTTCAAAGCCGGGACCTTTAATGGAAAGGCGGCTGAGGTTTTCAAGAAACCGGTTGATTGCAGTTCCAAATCGACATAGAAAAAACAGAACAATAGCGGGCCAAATAACAACATTGATTAACGTTATCAGCTCATGAAGCATAACCAGGTTCTCCCATGAGACTTTCAGGAGCCAGACAGGCTCCTGACGTTCGAGCGTTGCTTCAGCCCACTTTTCGTCAGATTACAGAAACGGCCTCACGTCGCCGACGCCTTCGCGCAGCACCACCGGAGCGTCTTCAGTGAGATCGATAACCGTGGTCGGCTGCTGTCCAAGGAAGCCGCCGTGGATAATGAGGTCCACGACTTTCTCCAGACGATCTTTGATCTCTTCCGGGTCGGATTCGGTAAAGTCGCTGCCGGGCAGCATCAGCGAGGTGGAGAGCATCGGTTCGCCTAAGGTCTCAAGCAACGCCTGAGCGATGGGATTGGACGGGACGCGCATACCAATGGTTTTACGCTTCTCCTGCAGCAGCCGGCGCGGCACCTCTTTCGTTCCTTTGAGGATAAAAGTGTAGTTGCCCGGCGTATTGTTTTTCATCAGGCGAAACGCCACGTTGTCCACAAAGGCGTAGGTTGACAGTTCGGACAGGTCGCGGCACATCAGGGTGAAGTTGTGGCCGTCCGGCAGCTGACGGATGCGGCAGATCCGCTCCATCGCGCCCTTGTCTTCAATTTTGCAGCCCAGCGCGTAGCCGGAGTCAGTAGGATAAACGATCACCCCGCCCTTACGCACAATCTCCACCGCCTGGTTAATCAACCGCGCCTGCGGGTTATCCGGATGGATATAAAAAAACTGGCTCATACTTCCCTCTCAATTTTTATTCGGCGGCCGCTTCCCAGCTGTGCCAGACGCCTTCGACGCCGGCAGGGAGCCAGAGCTTACGGCCAAGCTCGATCCACGCGCAGGGTTGATGGAAATCGGATCCCTGCGACGCCAGAAGACCAAACTGCACGGCCAGGGCGGCCAGTTGAGCGCGTTCGTGGGGCGCCTGCTGGCACTGGGCCACTTCCATGGCATCACCGCCCTGCTCGCTAAAGTGGGCCAACAGCCGCTTCAGCCACTTGGCGGAAAGATCGTAACGTCCGGGATGGGCTATCACCGCCTTGCCGCCAGAATGATGAATGACATCAATTGCTTGTTTTATTGTACACCACTGCGGCGGCACGTAACCGGTTTTCCCGCGGGCAAGGTATTTTTTGAAGACCTCCGCCATGTTCTTCGCGTGGCCGGCCTCCACCAGAAAACGGGCAAAATGGCCTCGGGTGACGGCGCCACCGTCCGCCAGCCGCAGCGCCCCTTCCCAGGCGCCGGGGATGCGCGCCTTCTCCAGACGCTCGGCAATCATCTGCCCGCGCTGCTGGCGCCGCGCTTTCTGCTCCTCCAGCAGGGCGGTCATCGCCGGGTGTGCAATATCAATATTGAGACCCACAATATGAATCTCGTGATTCTCCCAGAGGGTGGAAATCTCGACGCCGTTCACCAGGGTCAAGGGTAATCCGGCGCGGGCAATCTCTTCCCGGGCCGCCGGGATAGCCGCCACGCTGTCATGGTCGGTGATCGCCAGCGTGCCAACGCGCATCTCATGGGCGCGATGGACCAGTTCCTGCGGAGTCAGCCGCCCGTCAGAGGCGGTGGTATGGCTGTGCAGATCGTAAATCACTGCGTATTGGCTGTCGCTCAAAAGGACTCCTGCTGGACATCAACGTAAATAAGCGCATTATCATACCGACAGGCAGAGAAAATCTGCAAACAAGGGTTGACTTTATTCCATCGAACTAGTTAACTAGTACGCAAGTTCACATGAAGGGGTATCACGATGAAAATGCACTTTATCACTCTGCACAGCTGGTGGCGCACCTCCTGATAACGGGCGGCGTGATCGCGTTTTGCATTCAGCATACAGATACCCGGCCCGCCAATGAGCGGGCTTTTTATTGGACAAAAATAATACGAACAGGCGAGAACAATAATGCAAACATCCAAACCGGCACTCGAGCTTCTCACCAGCGACGCCATCTACCGGGAGAACCCGACGGCGTTATTCCACCAACTGTGCGGCGCCCGTCCGGCCACCCTGCTGCTGGAATCGGCTGACATCGACAGCAAAGATGACTTAAAAAGCCTTCTGCTGGTCGACAGCGCGCTGCGCATCACTGCCCTCGGTGACACTGTCACCATTCAGGCCCTCTCCGCCAACGGCGCCGCGCTGCTGGAGCTGCTGGACGGCGCGCTGCCCTCCGGGATCGCCAATCAGCGCCAGCCCAATGGCCGCATCCTGACCTTCCCGGCGGTCAGCTCCCTGCTCGATGAAGACGCCCGCCTCTGCTCGCTGTCAGTGTTTGACGCCTTCCGTCTCCTGCAGGAGCTGGTGACCGTCCCGGCCAACGAGCGTGAAGCGATGTTCTTCGGCGGCCTGTTCGCCTATGACCTGGTGGCCGGCTTTGAAGATCTGCCGCCGCTGCAGAGCGACACCGCCTGCCCGGACTACTGTTTCTATCTGGCGGAGACCCTGCTGGTCATCGACCATCAGACCAAGCATACCCGCATTCAGGCGAGCCTGTTTACGCCGCTGGAGAGTGAAAAACAGCGCCTGGAGCAGCGCCTGAGCCAGCTTCGCCAGCAGCTGAACGAGCCGCCGCTGCCGCTGCCGGTCACCACCGTGGCCGAAATGCGCTGCGACGTTGACCAGAGCGATGAAGAGTACGGCGCGGTGGTGCGCAAAATGCAGCGCGCGATCCGCGCCGGGGAAATCTTCCAGGTGGTCCCTTCCCGCCGCTTCTCGCTGCCCTGCCCGTCGCCGCTGGCCGCCTATGATGTGCTGAAGAAGAGTAACCCCAGCCCGTATATGTTCTTTATGCAGGACAACGATTTCACCCTGTTCGGCGCCTCGCCGGAGAGCTCGCTGAAGTACGATGCCGTCAGCCGTCAGATTGAGATCTACCCCATCGCCGGCACCCGGCCGCGCGGCCGCCGCGCCGACGGTTCGCTGGATCGCGATCTCGACAGCCGTATCGAACTGGAAATGCGCACCGATCACAAAGAGCTTTCCGAGCACCTGATGCTGGTGGACCTGGCGCGCAACGATCTGGCCCGCATCTGCACCCCGGGCAGCCGCTATGTCGCCGATTTAACCAAGGTTGACCGTTACTCCTTTGTCATGCATCTGGTCTCCCGGGTGGTGGGTGAACTGCGTCAGGATCTTGATGTACTGCACGCCTACCGCGCCTGCATGAACATGGGCACTCTCAGCGGCGCGCCGAAGGTTCGCGCCATGCAGTTGATTGCCGCCGCCGAAGGTAAACGACGCGGCAGCTACGGCGGCGCGGTGGGCTATTTCACCGCCCACGGCGACCTCGACACCTGCATCGTCATCCGTTCCGCCTACGTGCAGGAGGGTATCGCTACCGTCCAGGCCGGAGCCGGCATTGTGCTCGACTCGGTTCCCCAGTCGGAAGCGGATGAGACCCGAAATAAAGCCCGCGCGGTGCTGCGCGCCATTGCCCAGGCCCATCACGCGAAGGAGATTTTCTGATGGCTGACATTCTGCTGCTCGATAATATCGATTCTTTCACCTATAACCTGGCAGACCAGCTGCGCGCCAACGGCCATAACGTGGTGATTTACCGTAACTCCGTTCCGGCGCAGGCGCTGATTGAGCGTCTGGGCACCATGGACAACCCGGTGCTGATGCTCTCCCCTGGCCCGGGTACGCCAAGCGAAGCCGGCTGCATGCCGGAACTGCTGACCCGCATGCGGGGCAAGCTGCCGATCATCGGCATCTGCCTCGGCCACCAGGCCATTGTTGAAGCCTACGGCGGCTATGTCGGCCAGGCGGGCGAGATCCTCCATGGCAAAGCCTCCAGCATTGAGCACGACGGCCAGGCGATGTTTGCCGGTCTGGCTAACCCGCTGCCGGTGGCGCGCTACCACTCGCTGGTCGGCAGCAATATTCCCGCCGGGCTGACGATTAACGCCAATTTCAACGGCATGGTGATGGCGGTGCGTCACGATGCGGACCGGGTGTGCGGCTTCCAGTTCCACCCGGAATCAATCCTCACCACCCAGGGCGCGCGACTGCTGGAGCAGACTCTGGCCTGGGCGCTACAGAAGCTGGAGCATACCAACACCCTCCAGCCGATCCTGGAGAAACTGTACCAGGCGGAAACCCTGAGTCAGCAGGAGAGCCACCAGCTGTTCTCCGCTGTGGTGCGCGGCGAAGTGAAGCCTGAACAGCTGGCCGCCGCGCTGGTCAGCATGAAAGTGCGCGGCGAGCAGCCGCAGGAAATTGCCGGCGCCGCCACCGCGCTACTGGAAAACGCCGCGCCGTTCCCGCGCCCGGACTACCTGTTTGCCGACATCGTCGGCACCGGTGGCGACGGCAGCAACAGCATTAATATCTCCACCGCCAGCGCGTTTGTCGCCGCCGCCTGTGGATTAAAAGTGGCGAAGCACGGCAACCGCAGTGTCTCCAGTAAATCAGGCTCTTCCGACCTGCTGGCGGCCTTCGGCATTAATCTCGATATGAACGCCGATAAATCCCGCGCGGCGCTCGATGAGCTGGGCGTCTGCTTCCTGTTCGCGCCCAAGTATCACACCGGTTTCCGCCACGCGATGCCGGTCCGTCAGCAGTTGAAGACCCGTACCCTGTTTAACGTGCTGGGACCGCTGATCAACCCGGCGCATCCACCGCTGGCGCTGATTGGCGTCTACAGCCCGGAGCTGGTGTTGCCGATTGCGGAAACCCTGCGCGTACTCGGTTATCAGCGCGCGGCCGTGGTGCACAGCGGCGGGATGGATGAAGTCTCGCTGCATGCGCCCACGGTGGTCGCCGAGCTGCATGCCGGGGAAATCAAAAGCTATCAGTTGACCGCCGACGACTTCGGCCTGACGCCTTACCATCAGGCGCAGCTGGCGGGCGGTACGCCGGAAGAAAACCGTGACATTCTGACGCGCTTGCTACAAGGTAAAGGTGAAGCCGCTCACGAAGCCGCCGTCGCCGCCAACGTCGCCATGTTGATGCGTTTACACGGGCATGAAGATCTGAAAGCTAACGCTCAGCAGGTACTGGATGTGCTGCACAGCGGCGCGGCCTATGACAGAGTGACCGCCTTAGCGGCAAGAGGGTAAAGAATGCAGACCGTTTTAGCAAAAATCGTTGCCGACAAAGCGATTTGGGTGGAAGCCCGCAAACAACAACAACCGTTAGCCAGTTTTCAGAATGAGGTCGTCCCGACGCAGCGCAATTTCTATGACGCGCTGGCCGGCACCCGCACCGCGTTTATTCTCGAGTGCAAAAAGGCCTCGCCGTCGAAGGGGTTGATTCGCGAAGATTTCGATCCGGCGGCGATCGCCAGCATCTACAAACACTACGCCTCGGCGATCTCGGTGCTGTGTGATGAGAAATATTTCCAGGGCAGCTTCGATTTTCTGCCGATCGTCAGCAAGGTCGCGCCGCAGCCGATCCTGTGTAAGGACTTCACCATCGACCCTTACCAGATCTACCTGGCGCGCTACTATCAGGCCGACGCCTGCCTGCTGATGCTCTCGGTGCTCGACGATGAACAGTATCGTCAGCTCTCCGCGGTGGCTCACAGCCTGAATATGGGCGTACTGACCGAAGTCAGCAATGAAGAGGAGCTGGAGCGCGCCATCGCTCTGAAGGCGAAGGTGGTAGGCATTAACAACCGCGACCTGCGCGATATGTCGATTGACCTTAACCGCACCCGTCAGCTGGCGGCGCGTCTCGGCCCGGATGTCACGGTGATCAGCGAATCCGGCATCCATACCTATGCCGAAGTGCGTGAGCTGAGCCACTTCGCCAACGGCTTCCTGATCGGCTCCGCCCTGATGGAGCAGGCGGATCTGGAAGCGGCGGTCAAACGCGTGCTGCTCGGCGAGAACAAAGTGTGCGGCCTGACGCGCCCACAGGATGCCCAGGTGGCCTGGGAGTCCGGCGCCATCTACGGTGGCCTGATCTTCGTCCCGACCTCGCCGCGGGCGGTAAATGATGCCCAAGCCAAAGCGGTGATCGCCGCAGCGCCGCTGCAGTACGTCGGCGTCTTCCGCAATGCGCCGCTGGACGAGGTGGTCGCCCGCGCCCAGGCCCTGGGGCTGGCCGCCGTGCAGCTGCACGGTGATGAAGACCAGGCTTATATCGACGCGCTGCGCGACGCCCTCGCGGATAACGTCCGCATCTGGAAAGCGTTGAGCGTTGGCGAAACTTTGCCGGCCCGTACACTCCGCCATGTCGATAAGTATCTGCTCGACAACGGCCAGGGCGGCAGCGGCCAGCGTTTTGACTGGAGCCTGCTGCAGGGCCAGGATCTGCGCAACGTTATGCTGGCCGGCGGCCTCGGCGCCGATAACTGTGTGGAAGCGGCCAAAAGCGGCTGTGCCGGACTCGATTTCAATTCAGGCGTAGAGTCGCAACCCGGGATTAAAGACGCCAGCAAGCTGGCCTCCGTTTTCCAGACGCTGCGCGCATATTAAGGAGCAATAATGAGCACTTTACTGAACCCCTACTTCGGCGAATTCGGCGGCATGTATGTGCCGCAGATCCTGATGCCCGCCCTGCGCCAGCTGGAAGAAGCCTTTGTCAGCGCGCAGAAGGACCCGGCCTTTCAGGCGGAATTCACCGACCTGCTGAAAAACTACGCCGGTCGTCCGACGGCCCTGACCAAATGTCGGAACCTGACCGAAGGGACCCGCACCACCCTGTACCTGAAACGCGAAGATCTGCTGCACGGCGGCGCGCACAAAACCAACCAGGTACTGGGCCAGGCTCTGCTGGCCAAACGGATGGGCAAAACCGAAATTATCGCCGAGACCGGCGCCGGCCAACACGGCGTCGCCTCAGCGCTGGCCAGCGCCCTGCTCGGCCTGAAATGCCGTATCTACATGGGCGCCAAGGACGTCGAACGCCAGTCGCCGAACGTCTTCCGTATGCGCCTGATGGGCGCCGAGGTGATCCCGGTGCACAGCGGCTCCGCCACGCTGAAAGATGCCTGTAACGAGGCGCTGCGCGACTGGTCCGGTAGCTACGAGAAGGCGCACTATATGCTGGGCACCGCCGCCGGTCCGCACCCGTTCCCGACCATCGTGCGTGAATTCCAGCGCATGATCGGCGAAGAGACCAAAGCGCAGATCCTCGAAAAAGAGGGCCGTCTGCCGGACGCGGTGATCGCCTGCGTCGGCGGCGGGTCAAACGCCATCGGCATGTTCGCTGATTTTATCGAGGAAACCCGCGTCGGCCTGATCGGCGTGGAGCCTGCCGGGCACGGTATCGAAAGCGGGGAGCACGGCGCGCCGCTGAAGCATGGTCGTGTGGGGATCTACTTCGGGATGAAGTCGCCGATGATGCAAACCGCCGACGGCCAGATCGAGGAATCTTATTCCATTTCCGCCGGGCTGGACTTCCCGTCCGTTGGGCCGCAGCACGCGTTTCTTAACAGCACCGGGCGCGCCGACTATGTGTCGATCACCGATGACGAAGCGCTGGAGGCGTTTAAAGCGCTCTCCCGCCACGAAGGGATCATCCCGGCGCTGGAGTCCTCTCACGCTCTGGCCCATGCGCTGAAAATGATGCGCGAGAACCCGGAAAAAGAGCAGCTGCTGGTGGTTAACCTCTCCGGCCGCGGCGATAAAGACATTTTCACCGTACACGACATCCTGAAAGCGCGAGGGGAAATCTGATGGAACGCTATGAGACGCTGTTTGCCCAACTGAAAAACCGCCAGGAAGGCGCTTTCGTCCCCTTTGTCACCCTTGGCGATCCGGGACCGGAGCAGTCGCTGAAAATTATCGATGCGCTGATCGAAGGCGGCGCCGATGCCCTTGAGCTGGGGATCCCCTTCTCCGACCCGCTGGCGGACGGCCCGACCATCCAGGGCGCGGCCCTGCGCGCCTTCGCCGCGGGGGTGACCCCGGCGCAGTGCTTTGAGATGCTGGCGGCGATCCGCCAGAAGCATCCGACGATCCCAATCGGCCTGCTGATGTACGCCAACCTCGTCTTCAGCCCGGGTATCGATGAGTTCTATGCCCAGTGCGCCCGCGTCGGCGTCGACTCGGTGCTGGTCGCCGACGTGCCGGTGGAAGAGTCCGCCCCGTTCCGCCAGGCGGCGATGCGCCATAACATCGCGCCGATTTTCATCTGCCCGCCCAATGCGGATGACGATTTACTGCGCCAGATTGCCTCATATGGCCGCGGCTACACCTATCTGCTGTCGCGCGCCGGGGTGACGGGTGCGGAAAATCGCGCTGCGCTGCCGCTGCACCATCTGGTGGAGAAGCTGGCGGAATATCACGCCGCGCCGCCGCTGCAGGGCTTTGGCATCTCCGCGCCGGAGCAGGTGAGCGCCGCCATTGACGCCGGCGCCGCCGGGGCGATCTCCGGTTCCGCCATCGTCAAAATCATCGAACGCCATCTTGATGAGCCGCAGGCCATGCTTGACGAGCTGAAAGCCTTCGTCCGGAGCCTGAAGGCGGCGACCAAAACCGCCTGACCGTCAGCCGCCTGGCCTTGCGCCGGGCGGCGATTTCCTCGCGTTAGCTCCCCTTCCACGTCATCTTGCACGCCTGCACATCAGACTGAACGATGATCGACACCTTGACGCCAGGCGATGCGCTTTAACGTGGAAATTGATGGCGGGCGGATACCGAAGATTTGCACCATGTTGAAAGTAAAAATATCGCTCTCCCTGGTACAGGAGAGCGATAGGTCAGGCAATCAATATTGCCCGAATATCATTGACGTTGGTTAACGTTGGGCCGGTCATTACCAGGTCATCGAGCGCATGAAAATAGCTATAGCTATCGTGTGCATCAAGATAACTAGCCGCATTTAGACCACCCATTTTGCCGCGTGTTAGCGTGTCCGGGAATACCAGCGCACCTGCTGCATCTTCCGTTCCGTCGATACCATCACTGTCGCCAGCGATTGCCCATATACCGCTTTCTCCCTGCAACGCACAGGCCAGACTGAGCGCAAATTCAGTATTACGACCTCCTTTCCCGTGCTGACCCTGACTTACCGTCACGGTGGTTTCGCCCCCCGACAATAGCACTGCCGGACCGGAAACCGGATGACCATATTGCTTCACGGATTTAGCAATCCCGGCCATAACAATGGCCACTTCACGACTTTCGCCTTCTAACGCATCGCCGAGAATAAGCGGCGTAAGTCCGTGTCTGCACGCAGCCAGCGCGGCAGCCTGCAAAGCCAGCTGCGGCGTGGCAATGAGTTTTACTTCGCTGTTCGCTGTGTTTTCAACCGGGCCTGCCGGCTGGCTTAGCAGTTTATGAACAGGTTCCGGGGTCTGAATACCGTAGCGCTGAAGTACCCGAAGCGCATCAAGCGGCGTGCTGTCATCGGCGACAGTAGGACCTGATGCCACACCTGCCGGGTTATCCCCCGGCACATCGCTGATAATCAGTGACACAATACGGGCCGGTTGCGCTATTCTTGCCAGCTTGCCGCCTTTCACCGCGGAGAGATGACGACGTACCAGATTCATCTCTTTGATATTGGCACCGCTGTGCAGTAGCGCGCGGGTAATGGCCTGCTTATCTTTCAATGTTAATCCTGGTGCAGGCAGCGCCATCAACGCCGACCCGCCACCGGAAATGAGCGCCAGCACCGGGTCATCAGAGGTCAATCCGCGCAGCGCTTCCACAATCAGCATTGCGGCAACTTCGCTCATCGAATCCGATACCGGATGAGCAGCCTCGATAATGCGGATGCGACCAGCAGGCACCGCGTAACCGTAACGCGTCACCACCACGCCAGACACATCCACATCCGGCCAGGCTGCATCCACAGCCGCTGCCATTGCCGCCGAGGCTTTACCGGCACCGATTACCACGCAGCGGCCACGCGGTTTTTCCGGCAGGTTAGACAGGATCGCAGGCCCGGCTCGGGCGCTGTCGACAGCATGCTGAAAAATATCCTGCAGGATCTCTGTAGGCTGTTCATTTATCATGGTTATACGGTCTCGGCGATATTTGCTCTGGCTTCGATAAATTCCACTACAGCGCGGGTGACGTCCGCGGTACTGGCCGTTCCACCGACATCTGGCGTCAGAATGCCTTTCTCACAAACATATTCGATACTTTCCATAATCATCGCCGCGGCGTTACGCTCTCCCAGATGTTCAAGCATCTGTACCGCAGTCCAGAAGGTTGCTATCGGGTTAGCAATGCCTTTGCCGATGATATCAAAAGCTGAACCATGGATAGGTTCGAACATGGAAGGGAAGCGGCGTTCCGGATCAATATTGGCGGTCGGCGCTACGCCCAGACTGCCCGCCAGCGCGCCGGCCAGATCGGAAAGGATATCGGCATGCAAATTGGTGGCAACGATGGTATCCAGGGTCTGGGGATGCAGCGTCATGCGGTGCGTCATCGCATCGACCAGCATCTTGTCCCACTGCACATCCGGGAATTCCTGCGCCACCTCGGCGGCAATCTCATCCCACATCACCATTCCGTGGCGCTGGGCGTTGGATTTAGTCACCACGGTCAGCAGTTTACGTGGACGAGACTGCGCCAGTCTGAAGGCATAGCGCATAATGCGAGTAACCCCGACGCGGGTGAAGATGGCCACCTCGGTGCCGACTTCTTCCGGTAAGCCACGGTGTGCACGGCCGCCGTTACCGGAATACTCACCTTCGGAGTTTTCGCGCACAATCACCCAGTCAAGATCGCCGGGCCCGCGGTTGCGCAGCGGTGAGGTGACACCCGGCAGGATTTTGGTTGGACGCACGTTGGCGTACTGGTCAAACCCCTGGCAAATTGGCAGGCGCAGACCCCAGAGTGTGATGTGGTCAGGGACATCCGGTGCGCCCACCGCGCCGAAGTAAATGGCATCAAATTTTTTTAGTGTGTTCAGCCCTTCTTCCGGCATCATCACGCCATGTTTTTTGTAATAGTCCGACCCCCAGTCAAAGGTCTCCACATCAAACTTCAGCTGCGGATCGTGGCGTGTCAGTGCATGCAGCACTTCAACACCTGCCGAGATGACTTCAGGACCAATACCGTCGGCAGGTATGGCGGCAATTTTATAGTTACGCATAGTAAATTCTCCGGTTAATGAGTATGAGGATGAGTGAGTTCTGCCGTTTGCGGTTTACCCGCCCTGGCAGAAAGGATCAGGACAATGAGGGCCGAAATAGCCAGCAGTCCGGCGACAAAGTACAGGCCCCAGGTGTAGCTACCGGTCTGCTCGCGGATCACGCCAATCATCATCGGGCCGACAAAGCCGCCCAGATTGCCGATGGAGTTAATCGTGGCAATACCCGCGGCCGCAGCCGGGCCGCTGAGGAACACGGTAGGCATACTCCAAAGGGGCGGTTTCGAGGCGCTGATGCCTGCGGTGACCAAGGTTAAGGCAACAATCACGGTAAACAGTGTGCTGACGTTACCGGCGTAAATCAGACCGGCTGCTGCCAGCAGGCAGGCACCAATCACATGCCAGCTGCGCTCTCTGGTGCGGTCAGAATGCCGCGCCCACAGGATCATGGCGATGACGCCGATGACAGCCGGGAAGGCGTTGAGGAAGCCAATCTCAAGTGAGGTAGCACCGAAGCTGCGGATGATTTGCGGGGACCAGATGCCAAGTGTGTACAAGCCGGCAGAAGTACCGAAATAGACCAGCGCCAGAGCCAGTACCCGCTTATCCGCCAGTCCTTTCCATGCGCTGCTGTGGTTCTGTTTTGCCGCCCGGGCCAGCTCCTCGGCCTGCATGGTGTTTTCCAGCCATGCACGCTCTTCGTCAGTCAGCCATTTGGCTTTGGCCGGACGATCGGTAAGAAAGAACAGAACCACAACGCCGAGTATCAGCGCTGGCAAGGCTTCCAGCACAAACATCCACTGCCAGCCGGCGTAGCCGAGAAAGCCATGCATCTCCAGCAGGGCGGCAGAAACAGGCGATCCCAATGCTGTAGAGAGCGGGGCTGCGGCCATAAAGATGGCGGTAACCTGCGCGCGTCTGGCTGCCGGGAACCAATAACTGAGATAAAGGATAATTCCCGGGAAGAAACCGGCTTCCGCTACACCGAGTAGAAAACGCAGAATGTAGAAGCTCGTCGTACCCTGCACAAAAGCCATGCAGCCAGAGACCAGGCCCCAGGTGATCATGACGCGGGCAATCCAGATGCGGGCGCCTACTTTATGGAGAATTAAGTTTGACGGCACCTCAAACAGAAAGTACCCCAGGAAGAAGATGCCGGCGCCCAGCCCAAAAACGGTGGGTGAAAAACCCAGATCCTGATTCATGGTCAGGGCGGCAAAGCCAATGTTGACACGGTCGAGGAAGGCAATGAAGTACAGCAGCATGATGAAAGGAATAATGCGCAGGGTAACCTTGCGCATCACCTTCTTTTCGAGGTCGTTTTTCATGACGGATGCTCCATAGTGATGTAGGGTTGTTATCGTTTTGTAATAAACCCAGTATGAAGTTTTGAACCGCTTTATCATCGGCATGGCTTTATATAAATAATTTGCATAATCAGGTTTTGGTGAAAAAATGGATATAAATCAGCTACGTTGCTTTGTGGTATTGGGTGATGAGCTTCACTTCGGCCGTGCTGCCCGTAAACTTGAAATGATGCCTGCGTCACTGAGTCGCTTCATAAAACTGCTGGAAGATGATTTGGGGATAAGACTACTGAATCGATCGACCCGCAATGTGTCGCTAACGCCTGAAGGTGCCGCCTTTTTAAATGAGGCCAAAACGGTCATTGCTGATTTCGATGCGCTACGGCAGCGATTCCGTAAAAATAGCCTGTTGCAGAAAAGGACGTTGCGGATCGGAGCTATCGATAGCGCAGCCAAAGGATTACTTCCTGAACTGCTTAATCTTTTCGTCAAGCGTTTTCCGGAGGCAGACATTCATCTTACGGAAGATAAATCTCACAAACTTATCCCCCGACTCATTTCAGGATGGCTGGATGTGGTCTTTGTACGTCCGCCGGAACATATTGATGCCACGCTGACAACACGTTTTATCGCCAATGAAACCTGCGTGCTCGCCGTGCCCGCTAACCACCGCCTGGTCAGTTATGACGAAGTCAGTATCGATGACTTCCGACACGAGCCGGTTATCGTGCCGGAAAGAGGCACCCGGCGTCACAGCCATGACCTGACAATGAATATTTTCAAGGAGGGTGGCAGCATGCCTGTCATCGCGCAGTATGCCGAAGAGAAGCAGACTATCCTGAGTTTTGTTGCCGCTGGACTGGGCATCGCTCTGGTGCCTGCGTCATATAAAGATATGAATGCGGACGGCGTGAAATACCTTAAGCTCGCGCCCAAAAAACATATCGAAGGCCTTCCCCTCAGCGCGATGTGGCATCAGGGAAATAACACTATCTATTTGCGATCCCTACTGGAGATACTTTCCGACAACATCGACGAGCTGACCCGTGATTTGTGACGGAAAAAGATGATTGTTGCGCCGGGGCGGCAACACGCGAGAATTTAGTTCGGTTGCTTACAGGCGAGCCCCTGGGCTTCCAGTTCCTTCACCTGGCGACTGACGGTGGTGTTATCGCGCCCTAAATGATCCGCCAGCTCCCCCCCACCGGGCCATGGCGCCCTACCGCCACCAGCAGCGGAAACAGCATCTGTTCCAGCTGGACGCCAGCCGCCTGGAGGATCTGCTCATCGCGCACCGGCTGGTTCATCACGCTGATGATATCCAGCAGCGCACGGTCTTTACCCTTGGATAAAAATCGCTTCCGCACAAAAGATGGGGTTGATATCTTAAATGAGAAATATTATCTTTCTCATCACTGAGTAGTTGAGTAAATAACTCAGGTATTCAGTACGACATTGCTCACATTGCTTCCAGTATTTTTGCCCGCACTTGTGCGGGCTTTTTTTTTGCTCACAACACACCTCACGCACCAGCTGCCGCAGCCGGCGGTCAAGCCGCAGGGGCTGCTGGGCGTGATGTCCTCCGGCCAGGGCAGTCTGACGAACAATCTCGGCGGCCAGCGGGAGCTCTACCGCGGAAGTAAAGCCGCGCTGAATATGTTCATGCGCAGCTTCGCCGCTCGCCCCACCTCGGCCTGCCACCCGCTGGTAGTGATGGCTCCGGGATGGATCCGCACCGAGCTCGGCGGGGCCGACATCCCCCTGACCATCGAAGAGACCATCCCATGCCTGGTGAACGTCCTGCTCGACAAGCAGCGGCGCCCGGGACTGGAGTTTCCGGATTACCAGGGCCGCACGGTGCCCTGGTAAGCCCGCCGGGACGCCTGCCTCCGGGCGTCATTGCTCCCAGGTCACCACGTCATGTACCGCTTTGTCCCGCCGCCTTTGCCGAGCTAATCCGCCTTTTTTGTTCAAAATTTATGAAATTTGTAAATGGTGGTGAAGAAATCAGTTTAAACGTCAACTTTTCTGTGTAAATATTAAGGCGAATGATAACCATTCTTTTTATCATTTATAGAGTCACGCCGGGTCAGCGCAAGCCAGACGACGAATAACGTCGCTTTTGCGCGGCGTGATATGTGCGAATAACAAAAAATAAGCCTGCATTTATCATGGAAAAAAACGCTTCTCTGCCGTTTGGCAGTTTCAACTCATTGGCATTGTTTACGGGTCTGTGTCTGGGGGCCGCGCCGGCAACCGGCATGGCAGCGGAAAAATCAGTCAAAAATAATGAAGAGACGCTGGTGGTGGAAGCCGCCCCGCCTTCGCTTTATTCTCCCGGAGCCTCCGCCGATCCCAAGTTTAATAAACCGCTGGTGGATACCACTCGCACCATCACCGTGATCCCCGAACAGGTCATTAAAGATCAGGGCGTCACCAACCTGACTGACGCCCTCAAGAACGTCCCTGGCGTCGGGGCGTTTTACGCCGGGGAGAATGGCAGCTCAACCACCGGGGACGCCATCTTTATGCGCGGCGTGGACACCTCCAACAGTATTTATGTGGACGGCATTCGCGATATCGGCAGCGTGACGCGGGATACCTTCAATACCCAGCAGGTGGAAGTCATCAAAGGGCCCGCCGGCACGGACTATGGCCGCAGCGCCCCCTCCGGCTCGATCAATATGATCAGCAAACAGCCGCGTCTTGACTCCGGGATCGACGGTTCGGCCAGCATCGGCAGCGCCTGGTCGCGCAGGGGTACCCTTGATCTTAACCAGGCCTTCGGCGACAACGCCGCGTTTCGCCTCAACCTGATGGGCGAAAAAACTCACGACGCCGGCCGGGATAAGATTGAGAACGAGCGCTACGGCATCGCTCCGTCGCTGGCCTTTGGCCTCGATACGCCCACCCGTCTGTATCTGAACTATCTCCACGTCCGGCAGAACAACACCCCGGATGGCGGGATCCCCACCGTCGGCCTGCCGGGCTATTCAGCGCCTTCGCCGAAGTATGCCGCGCTCAATTCCGCCGGTAAGGTCAATACCAGCAATTTCTATGGCACCGACTCCGATTACGATAAATCCACCACCGACAGCGGCACCCTGCGCTTCGAACACGATCTGACGGACAATACCACCGTGCGCAATACCACCCGCTGGTCGCGGGTGAAGCAGGAGTATCTCCTGACTGCGGTGATGGGCGGCGCGAGCAATATCACTGCCCCCGACATCAATGACGTCAATACCTGGAGCTGGTCACGGCTGGTTAATACCAAAGATGTCAGCAACCGCATTCTGACCAACCAGACCAATATCACCTCGACCTTCAATACCGGCTCGATAGGCCATGACGTTAGCGCCGGCGTGGAGTTTACCCGGGAAAACCAGACCAACTATGGCGTCAACGCCCTGACCGCCCCGGCAGTGAATCTCTATCATCCGGTGAGCAGCCTGTCGATTGGCGGGCTGGACAGAAACGGGGCGAACGCCAACGGCCAGACCGATACCTTCGGCATTTATGCCTTCGATACGCTGGCGCTGACCGATCGGGTTGAGGTCAACGGCGGGCTGCGTCTCGACAGTTACCATACCAAATATGACAGCGCCACCGCCTGCGGCGGCAGCGGACGCGGGGCTGTCGCCTGCCCGCAAGGACAGTCGACCGGCAGCCCGGTCACCACAGTCGATACCGCCAAATCCGGTAACCTGGTTAACTGGAAGGCCGGGGCGCTGTATCGCTTAACCGAGCAGGGCAATATCTACGTCAACTATGCCATCTCGCAGCAACCGCCGGGGGGCAGCAGCTTCGCGCTCGCCGCCAGCGGCAGCGGCAACAGCGCCAACCGGACCGACTTTAAACCGCAGAAGGCGAAATCCAGCGAACTGGGCACCAAGTGGCAGATCCTCGACAAGCGCCTGCTGCTCAGCGCGGCGTTATTCCGTACCGATATTGAAAACGAAGTGGCCGCCAACGATGACGGAACCTGGTCGCAATACGGCAAAAAGCGCGTGGAGGGGTATGAGCTCTCCGCGACCGGGAACCTGACACCGGACTGGACGATCATCGCCGGCTACACCCAGCAGCATGCCAAGGTGACAGAGGGGCAGAATGTGGCGCAGGATGGCTCTTCCGCGCTGGCCTACACTCCGAAACATGCCTTTACGCTGTGGACGCAGTATCAGGCCACCAGCGATTTGTCCGTCGGCGGCGGCGTGCGCTATGTCGGAAGCCTGCGCCGGGGCAGCGATGGCGCGGTCGGTACCCCGGATCACACCGAGGGCTACTGGGTCGCCGACGCCAAACTGGGCTATCGGGTCAACAGCAACCTCGATCTGCAGCTCAATATGTACAACCTGTTTGATACCGATTACGTGGCTTCCATCAACAAGAGCGGCTATCGCTATCATCCGGGCGAACCCCGTACCTTTATGCTGACGGCGAACGTCCATTTCTGAGTCTGTACGTGGGGCCATCGAGCCCCACCTTTTTGAGAGAACACCGCAATGATGTATCACATTCCTGATGTGTTAACGGCGGACCAGGTGGCTGAATATGCCCGCCTGCTGGCGCAGGCCGAATGGGTTGACGGGCGGGTTACCGTCGGCAGCCAGGGGGCGACCGTCAAACAAAACCAGCAGATCGATACCCGCACGCCGCTGTACGCCCGTCTGCAGGCCGCCGTACTCGACGCGCTGCGCGGCCATCCGCAGTTTTTTTCCGCCGCGCTGCCGCGGACGATTTCCGCACCGTTGTTTAATCGCTACGGGCCGGGGGAGACCTACGGCTTTCATGTCGATGGCGCGGTGCGTCAGAACGGCGAAGCGGGCTGGATGCGGACCGATTTATCGGCGACGCTGTTTCTCTGCGAACCGGAAAGCTATGAGGGAGGCGAACTGGTCATTGAAGACACCTATGGCCAGCATCGGGTGAAGCTCCCGGCCGGGCATCTGGTGCTCTATCCCGCCAGCAGCCTGCACTGCGTCACCCCGGTCACCCGCGGCGTACGCCAGGCCTCTTTCCTGTGGATCCAGTCGATGGTCCGCGACGATAAGCAGCGCGCGATGCTCTACGACCTGGACCGCACGATCCAGTCGCTCAAAACGCGCTTTGGCGACGGAGAAGAGGTGCTCTCCCTGCTCAATATGTATCACAACCTGCTGCGCCAGTGGACGGAAGTGTGATCCGCAGGCGAAGGGGTATCGCAGGGAGGAGTGAGGAGGCAACAAACTGGCCGTCCGCTGGCCAGTTTGCAGCAGGCGTTAGAACCGATAGCCTGCGGAGAACATAAACACCCACGGATCCAGGCGGGTGCTGACTTTCTGGTCCACACCGCCGGCTTTGAATTTCACATCGGTATCGATATCCATGTACCACACCGACATATTCAGCAGCCAGTCACGGTTAATCAGGTAATCGAGGCCGACCTGCCCCGCCGCGCCCCAGGAGTCCTTCAGGCTCAGATCGGAAAGCCCGGCCGCCTTGCCGTTATCGTTAAAGTCTTCATTAAAGAAGGTGGTGTAGTTAATCCCCACCCCCACGTACGGGCGCACCTTGCTTTGCGCATCGCCAAAGTACCACTGCGCCATCAGGGTGGGTGGCAACTGATGGACGGTGGCGATGGTGCCGGTTGGCCCGGTACCAACCTTATGGCGGAAGGGCGTTGCCGCCAGCAGTTCCACGCCGATGTTATCGGTCGCCATATAGGTAAAGGTTAAACCCAACTGAGTGTTGTTACTGACGTTGAAACCGCCCAGGCTGCCTAACACATTGTCAGAGCCCTCCGTCGGTCGGACGGTGGCGGTCCCGGCGCGAATGAAAAATTCACCCGCTTCATGCGCCCAGACGCTGCCGGTGGAAAGAGTGCTTAGAATTAATGCCGCCGCTGCTAACTTCTTCATATCCACTTCCTCATTATGGTTTTTCAGCGCGGCCAAATATACCTATAACGAGTTACGTTTGATCTGTTTTAGATCACACTAAAACCTTAGATTTAACATTTATTGATCCAGATTAATTTTTGATACCGATCGCAATACGCTGAATCCTTCACACATCAATTTTCACTTTTCGCGAAAAAAATTATTTCTGCCCCTCTTGCCGCCGCTGAGGCGGCTGGATAAGTTAACTGCCGACAATCTGTATTGATGCGTTTTTTTCAGGTGTAATTATGAGTGAAATCAACCCGTGCATGACGTGCGGTGCCTGTTGTGCGTATTTTCGTGTCTCTTTCTACTGGGCGGAAGCCGACGACGCGGGCGGCCTGGTGCCCTCCGCGCTGACCGAGCCGCTAACCCCTTTCCTGCGCTGCATGAGCGGCACCAATCAACGCCAGGGCCGCTGCGCGGCGCTATCGGGCGATATCGGCGACGCCGTCCACTGCACTATCTATGAAAACCGTCCCTCGCCATGTCGCGAATTCGCCATGTCCGGGGAAGATGGCGAGGAAAACGACGCCTGCAACCGGGCGCGAGCGCGCTATGGCCTGCCGCCATTGCGGCCTCTTTACAAAGATATACCTGCCCTGACCGGCGCAGAGAGTGCTACGACGGAACGATTTGCGGTACAATCGCCGGCTAGTTAACACCTGCGACACTCAAGGAGAATGCATGTCTATCACGGCGAAGTCCGTCTACCGTGACACCGGGAATTTTTTTCGTAATCAGTTCATTACCATTTTGCTGATTGCGCTGTTGTGCGCGTTCATTACGGTAGTACTTGGCCATGCCTTTTCACCCAGCGACGAGCAGCTGTCGATACTCAGCGAAGGCGACAACCTCGCCGGTAGCGCAGGCCTGTTCGAGCTGGTGCAGAATATGACGCCGGAGCAGCAGCAGGTTCTGCTGCGCGCCTCGGCGGCATCGACCTTCTCAGGTCTGGTGGGCAATGCGATCCTCGCCGGCGGCGTCCTGCTGCTCATCCAGCTGGTCTCTGCCGGTCATCGCGTCAGCGCTCTGCGCGCTATCGGCGCCTCGGCGCCGGTGCTGCCGAAGCTGCTGCTGTTGATCCTCTTCACCACCTTCCTGGTGCAGATGGGGATGATGTTAGTGCTGGTGCCCGGCGTCCTGTTGGCCATTGTGCTGGCCTTTGCGCCGATCATGCTGGTGCAGGATAAAATGGGCATCCTCAGCGCCATGCGCAGCAGCATGCGTCTGGCCTGGGCCAATTTGCGGCTGGTGGCGCCGGCCATTATCGGCTGGCTGGTGGCGAAAACCCTGCTGCTGCTGTTCGCTTCCAGCTTTGCCGTGCTGACGCCGAACGTCGGCGCGGTGGTCATCAACACCATCAGCAACCTGATTTCCGCCCTGTTGCTGATCTATTTATTCCGCGTGTATATGCTTATCCGTAGCTAATTTTAACCTGGACCGGGAAATTTCCCGGTCCGTCCTGACAGACGGGATCGATGTATGAAGCAGTTTCTGGATTTTTTACCGCTGGTGGTCTTCTTCGCCTTCTACAAGCTTTACGATATCTACGCCGCTACCACGGCGCTGATTGTGGCGACCGCCATCGTGCTGATCTACAGCTGGGTGCGCTACCGTAAAATCGAAAAAATGGCGCTGATCACCTTCGTGCTGGTGGCCGTCTTCGGCGGATTAACGCTCTTCTTCCACAATGATGAGTTTATTAAATGGAAGGTGACGGTGATCTATGCCCTATTCGCCGGCGCGCTGCTGTTCAGCCAGTGGGTAATGAAAAAGCCGCTTATCCAGCGCATGCTGGGTAAAGAGCTGACCCTGCCGCAGCAGGTCTGGTCGCGTCTAAACCTGGCGTGGGCGGCGTTTTTTATCCTCTGTGGGCTGGCTAATATCTATATCGCCTTCTGGTTGCCGCAGAATATCTGGGTTAACTTTAAGGTCTTCGGTTTAACCGCTCTTACGCTGGTCTTTACCTTGCTGAGCGGGATCTACATCTACCGCCATATGCCGCAGGACGACCACCACTAATCCCCCGGCAGCCTGCGCCCGCCTCCGCGGGCGCTATCCCCTATTCTCTCTCCGCCGTTTTCATAGTAGCATCCCGCTGATCGTCTTTGACCACAACAGAGTAGAGCATGACAACAACAGATCTCGCCCCGAAGGGCGAAATGGTTTTACGCACCCTGGCAATGCCGGCGGATACTAATGCCAACGGGGATATTTTTGGCGGCTGGCTGATGTCGCAGATGGATATCGGCGGCGCCATTATGGCCAAAGAGATCGCCCAGGGTCGCGTGGTGACCGTGCGCGTGGATGGGATGACCTTTTTACGTCCGGTGGCCGTGGGCGACGTGGTGTGCTGCTATGCCCGCTGCGTGAAGCGCGGCAATACCTCAGTAACCATCAACATCGAAGTGTGGGTGAAAAAAGTCTCTTCAGAACCGATTGGCCAGCGCTACAAGGCGACGGAAGCGCTGTTTATCTACGTCGCCGTCGATAATCAGGGTAAACCCCGCCCTCTGCCGGCGGAATAAGATGGCGCCCGGCTAACCGGGCACCTGGCTTAGAGAAAGCCCAGCAGCGAGAAGAAGAAGTAGCCGATGACAATTACGATCACCGGCAGCACGTACAGCGGGAAATACTGCACCAGGATCGTATGTCGCGGCACTACAATGCGTTCGGCGAGCTGCTCGCGAGTTAACCCTTCCGCGCCTTTCGCCTGCTCGAGGATCAGCTGATCCTCAATCCCCTCGCGGAGAAATTTCGCCTGCCGCGCCATCCGCGCGCCGGAGGCCTGCAGCGCCATACCGACGAACACCAGAATGAAGATAATCCAGAAGCCGATGTTCAGGCTGTGGTGAAAATCCGGCAGCGGTGAGTTGTACCAGAAAAAGTTCAGGAACGGCGTGTTAAAGCGCATCATCTCAATCATGACGTGCGCAAAATCCATCATTACCGCGTCAATGCCGGGTTTCTTTTCACTGTGCTCATACATAAATTTGAGGACAGAAATCAGCGTCGACAGCACGGCGGGAATAAAGATGACCCATCCCAAAATACGTTTGATGACCGCAATGCGTCCAGCTTGTTGGTACGTCATGAGTTCCCCTTGTTAAAGACGCGTTAGTGGTTCGCCTGCCGCCCGTTGCGTGGCGCAGGCGCTCCTCGCTTACCCGAATGTGTCGGGTATAAGTCTATCTTCCACGGCGAATTTCGCCCAATAACGCGCGGTATGATATACCATGAATGCCGATTCGTTTATCTGATTACGCAACAGGAGAAGGACATATGTCAGCGAAGCGCCGCATTGAGGCTGCGATTTTTGATATGGACGGGTTGCTGATTGACTCTGAGCCGCTTTGGGATCAGGCGGAGGTCGAGGTCATGGAGAGCCTGGGGGTGGATACCCGCCGCCGCGATGAACTGCCCGACCTGCTGGGTCTGCGAATCGACCTGGTGGTGGATCTGTGGTACGCGCAGCAGCCGTGGCGCGGCGTGGACCGCGCGGAAGCCACCGCGCGCATTATCCGTCGCGCCATTGAACTGGTGGAGACCTCACGTCCGCTGCTGCCGGGGGTGCGCGAGGCGGTGGCCCTGTGTAAAGCCCAGGGGTTGAAGGTTGGGCTGGCCTCAGCCTCGCCGCTGGTGATGCTGGAGAAAGTGCTCAATATGTTCGAGCTGCGCGATCAGTTTGATGCCCTCGCCTCGGCGGAGCATCTGCCCTGGAGCAAACCGCACCCGCAGGTGTATCTCAACTGCGCCGCCGCCCTCGGGGTCGACCCACAGCGCTGCGTCGCGCTGGAGGACTCGGTCAACGGCATGATCGCCAGCAAAGCTGCGCGCATGCGCGCTATCGTGGTGCCGGAAGCGGAGAACAGCCGCGACCCGCGCTTTGTGCTGGCGGACGTCAAGCTGCCGTCACTGCAGGCCCTGACCGTCGAGGCGCTGCTCGGGTAAGGCCGCTGGCGGCTGACGCGATCGCCGTCACGCCGCCGGCAATAAAATCAAAACAGCGTTTCATTTTAATTGTAATTTTGTTTTTCTGCCTCTATGCTGGGCACAGGTGGCGTCATCGTACGCCTGAAGATCAGCACGCAGAGGTGAATATGGTACTGAACGCCTTCGACCTGACGGGTAAGGTCGCCATCGTGACCGGTTGCGATACCGGCCTGGGACAGGGAATGACGCTGGGCCTGGCGCAGGCCGGATGCGATATCGTCGGCATCAATCGCAAAATTCCCCACGACACGGCCGCGCAGGTTGAGGCGCTGGGCCGCCGTTTTCATGCCATTCAGGCGGATCTCAGCCATCAGGATGATATGACCGTTCTGGTCGACCAGGCGGTGGCGGCGATGGGCCGGGTCGATATTCTGGTTAACAACGCCGGGATTATCCGCCGCCATGACGCCCTGACCTTCACGGAAAGCGACTGGGACGCGGTCATCGATCTGAATTTGAAAGCGGTTTTCTTCCTCTGCCAGGCGGTCGCCAGGCAGTTCATTCGCCAGGGTGAAGGCGGGAAAATTATTAACATCGCCTCGATGCTCTCGTTTCAGGGCGGGATCCGCGTCCCCTCTTATACCGCCTCGAAAAGCGGCGTGCTGGGCCTGACCCGCCTGCTGGCCAACGAATGGGCTGATCAGGGTATCAACGTCAACGCCATTGCGCCCGGGTATATGGCCACTAATAACACCCAGGCGCTGCGCGAAGATGAAGAGCGTAACCAAGCAATCCTTGAGCGTATCCCCGCCGGTCGCTGGGGGGTGCCGGGTGACCTGCAGGGGCCGGCGGTGTTTCTCGCCTCGTCCGCCGCCGACTATATTCATGGCTATACCCTGGCCGTCGACGGCGGATGGCTGGCGCGCTGAGAATTTGTGACAAAGAGTTACACCGTCACCTCTTCCGTGCACTGTATAAAAACCCTATACTGTATGAATCGACAGTTTAGGGTGTGTTATCATGACGGCGGAAGGCCATCTCTTCTTTTCAATCGCCTGCGCAGTATTTGCCAAAAACGCAGAGTTAACGCCGGTGCTGGCGCAGGGCGACTGGTGGCATATTGTGCCCTCCGCGGTCTTGACCTGCCTGCTGCCGGACATCGATCACCCAAAGTCGTTTCTTGGCCAGCGGCTGAGCTGGATCTCCAGGCCCGTGGCGCGGGCCTTTGGCCACCGCGGCTTCACCCACAGCCTGCTGGCGGTGTTTGGCGCGCTGACGCTATTCTACCTCAAGGTGCCTGACAGCTGGATTGTCCCGGCGGACGCCCTCCAGGGCCTGGTGCTGGGCTATCTCAGCCACATTCTCGCCGATATGCTCACCCCCGCCGGAGTGCCGCTGCTATGGCCGTGTCGCTGGCGCTTCCGGCTGCCGATCCTTGCGCCGCGCAAAGGCAACCAGCTGGAGCGCGCCTTATGCATGGCGCTGTTCGTCTATGCCGTCTGGATGCCGCAGACGCTGGCGGACAACAGCGCGATACGCTGGTCTTCCGGGGTGATTAATTCCCTGCAGATCACCTTCAATCGCTTCATAAGTCACCAGAGTGGGCGATAAACCGGCAGAAAACGCCATTTGGTTATAACCCATTCCATTTGAATATAAGTCCTTGATAACGCCTTCTGCTAACCTTGCGGTCATAAGAGCTGGTTATCCACCAGCCCAGGTTATAAAAATATCAGGAGAACGGGGATGAACTTTCCATTAATAGCGAACGTAGTCGTGTTCGCCGTATTGCTGTTTGCGCTGGGGCAAACTCGCCATAAACAGTGGAGCCTGGCCAGGAAGGTCCTGGTCGGCCTGGCGATTGGCGTGATCTTCGGTCTGGCGCTACAGCTGATCTATGGGTCTGACAGCCAGGTGCTGAAAGATTCCATCCAGTGGTTCAATATCGTCGGCAACGGTTATGTCCAGCTGCTGCAAATGATCGTTATGCCGCTGGTCTTCGCGTCAATCCTTAGCGCGGTGGCCCGCCTGCACAATGCCTCACAGCTGGGGAAAATCAGTTTCCTGAGCATCGGTACTCTGCTGTTCACCACCCTGATCGCCGCCCTGGTTGGCGTGCTGGTGACCAACATGTTCGGCCTCACCGCCGAGGGGCTGGTCCAGGGCAGCGCGGAGACCGCCCGTCTGAACGCCATTCAGAGCAACTATGTGGGTAAAGTGGCCGATCTCAGCGTCCCGCAGCTGATCCTCTCCTTCGTGCCGAAGAACCCGTTTGCTGACCTCACCGGGGCTAACCCGACCTCGATCATCAGCATCGTCATATTCTCGGCGTTCCTCGGCGTCGCAGCCCTGAAGCTGCTGAAAGAGGATGTGGAAAAAGGCCAGCGCGTACTGACCGCCATCGATACCCTGCAGGGCTGGGTGATGAAGCTGGTTCGTCTGGTGATGCAGCTGACCCCTTACGGCGTGCTGGCGCTGATGACCAAAGTGGTTGCCGGGTCGAATCTACAAGATATCATCAAGCTTGGCGGCTTCGTGGTGGCCTCGTACATCGCGCTGGGCATCATGTTTGTCGTTCACGGCCTGCTGCTGGCGATTAACGGCATCAGCCCGCTGAAGTACTTCCGTAAAGTCTGGCCGGTGATCACCTTCGCCTTCACCAGCCGCTCCAGTGCCGCCTCCATTCCACTGAACGTGGAAGCGCAGACCCGTCGTCTCGGCGTACCGGAGTCGATTGCCAGCTTCTCCGCCTCCTTTGGCGCCACCATTGGTCAGAACGGCTGCGCCGGTATCTACCCGGCCATGCTGGCGGTGATGGTCGCACCGACCGTAGGCATCAACCCGCTGGATCCGATGTGGATTGCCACCCTTGTGGGCATCGTCACCGTCAGCTCGGCGGGCGTCGCCGGGGTGGGCGGCGGGGCCACCTTCGCCGCGCTGATCGTCCTGCCGGCGATGGGCCTGCCGGTGACCCTCGTGGCGCTGCTGATCTCCGTCGAACCCCTGATCGATATGGGGCGTACCGCGCTGAACGTTAACGGCTCCATGACCGCCGGGACGCTGACCAGCCAGTGGCTGCGCCAGACCGACAAGTCGATTTTCGATAGCGAAGAAGAGGCCGAACTGGCGCATCGCTAAACGGTAAGCACAAAAAAACCGCTGATAATCAGCGGTTTTTTTATTTCTGCAGGAGATTCAGGCTTCAATCTCACCTTCCTGACGCACCTGGTTAGCCCAGCGCTGCGCCGACTCCGGCACGCTGAACGCCGGTGAACGGCGGAAATGCTCCCCCATCAGCAGAAAGGCGACATACTTCCCGCGCAAAATCCAGACATCGCGAAAATGGTCCATTTTCACGGCATGTTCCGGGGGCGCAGGCTCCACGCGCGGCACGTAGCTAATGACAGGGCGATTTTGTTGGCGCAATGGTTTCATAACAAATGGATTCACTAAGCAAAGCGGGAAACAGAAACCTCTATCATAGCCGATCGTGGCCCCGTTCGTCGCCCCCCTGCCGCCGATGCGCATTTTAGGATAACTCCCTGCCCCCTCGCCGGGCGCAGCCAGCGTAATGTTCTATAGTTAGAAGGGTTTTGGTTTATCAACGACCACTTTTAGCAATGAAAGCAGGAGACGAGCAATGTCTGATAAGCACCCAAACCCGCACCACCAGCAGGCACCGGTTCACGGCAGCGAGGAAGCGCAGCCGGGTCTCGACTCGCTGGCGCCGGATGACCGGGAGTGGCGCCCCACGCCGAAACCCACCGCCCCTGGCGCTGAACCGACCGCCCCTGGCAGCCTGAAAGCGCCTGATACCCACAGCAGCAAACTTGACGCCCTGGAGCCGCAGCGCAAAGGCGGAGAAGACTATCCGCTGACCACCAACCAGGGCGTGCGCATTGCCGACGATCAGAACTCGCTGCGCGCCGGCGCCCGCGGCCCAACGCTGCTGGAAGATTTCATTCTGCGGGAGAAGATCACCCACTTCGACCATGAGCGAATTCCGGAGCGTATCGTACATGCCCGCGGCTCAGCGGCCCACGGTTACTTCCAGCCCTACAAAAGCCTGACAGCGTTGACCAAAGCCGATTTTCTCTCGGCAGCCGATAAAATCACCCCGGTCTTTGTGCGCTTCTCCACCGTGCAGGGCGGCGCGGGGTCGGCGGACACCGTTCGCGATATTCGCGGCTTCGCCACCAAGTTTTACACCGACGAGGGGATTTTTGACCTCGTCGGCAACAACACCCCGGTCTTCTTCATTCAGGACGCGCTGAAGTTTCCCGACTTTGTCCACGCCGTGAAGCCTGAGCCCCACTGGGCCATCCCCCAGGGACAAAGCGCTCACGACACCTTCTGGGACTACGTTTCCCTGCAGCCGGAAACGCTGCACAACGTGATGTGGGCGATGTCCGATCGCGGCATTCCGCGCAGCTATCGCACCATGGAAGGCTTCGGGATCCACACCTTCCGCCTGATCAATGCCGAGGGCAAAGCCACCTTTGTTCGCTTCCACTGGAAACCGGTCGCCGGCAAGGCGTCGCTGGTGTGGGATGAAGCGCAGAAGCTGACCGGCCGTGACCCCGATTTTCATCGCCGCGACCTGTGGGAGGCCATTGAAGCCGGGGACTACCCGGAATTTGAGCTCGGGCTGCAGCTGATCCCCGAGGAGAACGAATTTGATTTTGACTTCGACCTGTTAGATCCCACCAAGCTGATCCCTGAGGCGCTGGTGCCGGTGCAACGGGTCGGCAAAATGGTCCTCAACCGCAACCCGGACAACTTCTTTGCCGAGAACGAACAGGCGGCCTTCCATCCCGGGCATATCGTACCGGGCATCGATTTCAGCAACGATCCGCTGCTGCAGGGACGTCTCTTCTCCTACACCGATACGCAGATTAGCCGCCTCGGCGGACCGAATTTCCATGAAATCCCGATCAACCGGCCAACCTGCCCGTACCACAACTTCCAGCGCGACGGTATGCACCGGATGGAGATTGACACCAACCCGGCCAACTACGAACCCAACTCGATCAACGACAACTGGCCGCGCGAGACGCCGCCAGCCGCCAAACGCGGCGGTTTCGAGTCCCTTGCCGAGCGCGTCGACGGCGAGAAGATCCGCCAGCGCAGCCCTTCATTCGGCGAATATTACGCCCAGCCGCGTCTGTTCTGGCTGAGCCAGACGCAGATTGAGCAGCAGCATATTATCGATGGCTTCAGCTTCGAGCTCAGCAAAGTGGTCCGCACCTGGATCCGCGAGCGGGTGGTCGATCACCTGGCCCATATTGATACCCGGCTGGCGGAAGCGGTCGGGGCGAATTTAGGTATTGAACTGAGCGATGAGCAGCGCAGCCTCTCTCTGCCCTCCCCGGTCAACGGCGTGGAGAAAGATCCCACCCTCAGCCTCTATGCGGACGCCGAAGGGGATGTGAAAGGTCGCGTGGTGGCGGTGCTGCTCAATGAGCGTACCTCGGCGCAGGACCTGGTCCATCTCCTGCAGGCGCTACAGGCCCAGGGCGTGCACAGTAAACTGCTCTATTCGCGGATGGGCGAGGTCATCGCCGACGATGGGTCTCCCGTGCCGATCGCCGGCACCTTCGCCGGTTCCCCATCGCTGACGGTGGATGCCGTGGTGGTGCCCGGCGGCGACCTCAGCGCCCTGAGCCAGAGCGGCGATGCGCGCTACTACCTGCTGGAGGCCTATAAGCACCTGAAGCCGATCCTGCTGGCAGGCGATGCGCGGCAGTTAACGTCGGTTCTCCAGGTCCCGGCCCAGGGTGAAGAGGGCGTCATCGTTACCGATGCTCTCGACACCCCGGCGGCAGATAAACTGCTCGCCCTGATGACGGCCCACCGGGTGTGGTCGAGAAGCCCAAAAATCGCCGCTATTCCGGCGTAGCAAAAAGCCCGGCACGGTGTGCCGGGCTTGACTCACTTTCCTTTCCCCCGTCGGGCTTACACGTCGCGGTAGGTTCCCAGGCGATAACCCCGGTCGGCCACCGCCGCTTTCAGCGAGGCAGAGGTCAGCACATCAAGCTCGCCCAGCCGCGGGTAGCAGTAGGCGCTGCCCATGATGGTCTGGTCGACAAAGGCCGGATGGCACATCACCTCCAGGGAGCGCTCCTCGCGGGCGATTGAGGCGTCCAGCGTCTGCAGGAACAGCGCCTCAGAGACGGCTTCCCCGTAAAACTCGCTGCTGAAGCCTGCGCTGCTGCGCGTCGCCTGCTGATCGAGACCGCTCTGCGCCGCCACCTGGCGATCGATGCGCAACGCGATGCCTTTATCGCGGGCAAAAGCGGCGACGATGGGATAGATCGCGGCGATCATATGCACATGGTGATGGCTGTCGAGATGCGTCGGCTCATGGCCGAAGAGATCGATAAAACGACGGTACTGACACGCCAGCTCGTGGGCAATCTCCTCCAGCGGCAGGTTATCTTCTTCCGCCTGCTGCCAGATCCATTTGCCCAGCCGGCCGTCGCGGGTTAACCCCGGCATGGCCGACAGCGGTTCGCCAAGCGTCAGCACAAAGTGCATCCCGACCGCCAGCTCCGGCGTACTGCGGCTCAGCTGGGCGGCGTGGTCAATAGCCGCGCCGTTGACCAGCGCCGTAGTCGATGTCACCACGCCGTTGCGGCAGGCTTCGATAATGCCGTAGTTCTGCCCTTTACTGAGGCCGAAGTCGTCGGCGTTGACGATCAATACCCGTTCCATTTGCCGCTCCCGTTACGCTTTCAGTTTTTTGATCGTCGCCGCAAAGTTCGGCAGCCATTTTTCATGAGCCAGAATCATCTCCCGCGCCAGCTGCTCGGCGTCACGATCGGAATGGATCAGCGGGCTTAAGTTCAGCGCCAGCAGCACGTCGTTCAGCTCGCCGCTGATCGCCGCCTGGCTGGCCGCCACTTCAAACCCTTTGATGGTGTAGATAAGCCCCAGCACCTTCTCGTCGAAATGGGTGATGCGCGGCGTCGGCTTCGCGCCATCGCGACCTAAGGTGCAGCTCATCTCGACCGCCCAGTCCGCCGGGATATTATCGATATGGCCATGATGCGGGATATTTACATAGTGCTCAGTCTGCTTGTCGTTATAGATAGCGTTGATCACTTCGCAAGCGGCATCGGAGTAATAGGCGCCGCCGCGCTGCTCCAGCTCCTTCGGCTTGACCTTGAGATCCGGATTTTTATACAGCTCGAACAGCTGCTTCTCCACCTTCTGCACCACCTGGGCGCGCGCGCCGCCCTTATAGTACTCGCCCATCTCAATCGCCAGCATCTCTTTTGGCTTAAAGTAATAGAGCAGATAGGAGCATGGGATCAGGCGCAGGGAGCGGATCAGCCCCTCGCTAAACGGCAGGTCGAAGATATTTTTTACCGAGTTCGCGGTCAGGCGGCCGGAGGCAACGCCGTCCAGCAGTTCATCGAAGCGCGAGACGCCGTTAACCAGCACGTCGCGGACGAACACCAGGTGGTTCAGACCGAACAGGTCGATGTTCAGCTCATCGCTCGGGCTGAGCTGCAGCACGTCGGTGATGAACATCTTCATGCCGATGGGAATGTTGCACACGCCGATAAAGCGTTTGAAACTGGTGTGGCGATAGACCGCCTCGGTGACCATGCCCGCCGGGTTGGTGAAGTTAATGATCCATGCGTCCGGGCAGATCTCCTGCACATCTTTCACGATGTCGAAAATCACCGGGATGGTACGCAGCCCTTTAAACAGCCCGCCCGCCCCGTTGGTCTCCTGGCCAAGATAGCCGTGGCTCAGCGGGATGCGCTCATCTTTTTCACGCGCCTTCAGCTGGCCCACCCGCAGCTGGGTGGTAACGAAATCCGCGCCCTGCAGCGCCTCGCGGCGGTCCAGCGTTTTATAAACCTTCATCGGCACGCCGGCTTTTTCCACCATCCGCTCGCACAGCGCATGGATAATATCGAGCTTCTCCTGGCCCTCTTCCACATCCACCAGCCACAGCTCTGTCACCGGCAGTTCATGATAACGTTTCAGAAAACCTTCCAGTAATTCCGGGGTATAGCTGCTACCGCCGCCAATGGTGACGACTTTTAATTTCTGGCTCATTTTTTTCTCCCTTAGGCGCTGCGCCTGGGCGCAGGCCGCTCTCCGCATAAATGCGGACAGTTAACTTAAATTAGTTACGGTGTAAGCCGGGCGGCTAATACCGCGCGGGTTTAATTAATACTGGTCAAATGTTTGCGATAACTGCTCGGCGTAAACGAGGTCAGCTTTTTAAAGGTTTTAATAAACAGGCTCGGGCTGCTGTACCCTGATTCATAGGCAATATCCGTCACCGAATAATTGGTAATTTCCAGCTGCTTTTTGGCAAAGTTAATACGGATATCGTTAATTATCTGCATCGGCGTTTTACCATAATAGCGCTGGGTCGCCCGGGTTAAATATTCCTGCGTTTTGCCCGATAGCCGAACCATATTCTCGAGGGCGCTCTCGCCAAACTCCAGTTTATCGTGCATGGCCTCAACGGTATTTTTTAACCATTGTGGGACGACGTCTGCAACCGGCTCTTCGCGATAGTGACGTAAACGGTTAATGACATAAAAGGAGACCAGCTCGATAAATTCGTCAAATTCCGTTTCGCGAAAATTGAGTGAGGCGATGACCGACTCAATATAGCCGAGAAAAGCGCTCTGCACGGCATAGACCTGCGACGCCACCAGGCCAAACGGCAGCAACGGCAGATAGTGTTTCTCAAAGAAGCGCCTGCTGATGCCGACGTTAAGGATGCGCGTCGCACCAAATTCGTAGAAGCTCTGGTGGTGCGAGCCCATCGGGATAAAGACAAAATCCCCGCGCTCCAGCAGCACCCGTTTGCCATTGATCTCCTGGTAATAGCGCCCGGTTAATACGACGGTAAATTCGTAGTAATCATGCTGGTGGAGCCCGCTCACGCTTTCCGTTTTGTTATAGATGACCACATGAAAGTTCTTCCCGTTGAACAACTGCTGTTCTCTGGCGGTACTGATCTCGGTGGTCATCATCCTGGGCTGCCTCATCGTCGTGATGGCCTATTGTACCTTCTCGTGCAGCTCAATCAATTCCGCAACCAGCTCGCGGGCCAGCATGGAGGTCATCAGGTGATCCTGAGCATGCACCAGCACCAGGCTGACCTTCATTTTCCCTTCGCCCTCGTCGCTTTCTATAAGCTGGGTCTGAACGCGATGCGCCTCGCTCAGCGCCTGACGCGACTGCTCCATCATCGATTTCGCCGCGGCAAAATCTCCCTGCTTGGCCTGTTTTAGCGCGGCATAGGCCAGGCTACGGGCTTGTCCGGAGTTGATAATCAGCCCCATCACCACCTCTTCGAGGTCGTTTTCCGGGGTCTCTACCGCGTCGATGTTGTCCAGATCAAACATAATATTTCCCTCATTTCTCAGGCGGTACGGGACGCTGCCCGTACCGCGCGGTATCAGAATTTCAGTGCGTTGGCGATGTCTTCTTCGCTCTCTTCCTGCTCGATGACGGTCTGCGCTTTATTCGACAGCACCACAAACGGCAGGTAGACCAGGGTGGAGACGCCAAGGTTGAACAGGGCGACCAGCAGAGCGGCGACGCTGCCGTTACTGTTGAAGAACGCCCCCAGGCCAGTTGGCATGGTCCACGGCGCCAGGTTGGTCACCGGTGGGATAATCCCCAGGCTGTAGGCCGCGAGAGTAATGGCCGCCAGAATCGGCTGGACCAGCACGAACGGGATGAACATGACCGGGTTCATGATGATCGGCAGGCCAAACAGAATCGGTTCGTTAATCTGGAAGATGCCTGACGGCAGCGCCAGCTTCGCAACCTGACGATGGTCAGCGCGACGGGAAGCGATAAAGATGGCGATGATCAGACCCAGCGTCGCCCCGGAACCCCCCAGCAGGATGTAGGAGTCGAGCATCGGCTTGGCCCAGAAGTGGAACTGTTTACCCGCTTCGATCGCCGCATCAACCGATCCGTACTGGTTGTACAGCGCGATGTTTTCCAGCGCCCATGGCGTCATGATGCCGTTATCCAGCGCGGTCAGCGCCAGCGAACCATGCACCCCGAAGAACCACAGCAGGGAGTTAAAGATGACGTATGCCCAGCCGACCACGCTGCCCATCGCCGCCAGCGGCGTAGAGATGGAGTCCATGATGATCTGGTGGAAGTTGCTGCCGTAGCTCGACAGGGCCCACGAGATAATGCCGAAGATGGAGAGGATCAAGAAGCCAGGGATCAGCGCGGAGAAAGAGCGCGATACCGACCCCGGCACGCTGTCCGGGAGTCTGATCACCCAGTTGCGACGGATCACGAAGGTGAACAGCTCCGCGACGACCAGACCGATAATCATGCCGGAGATGATGTTCTGCCCGCCCAGCCAGTTGGCGCCGACGGCATAGGCTTCGCCCACGCTATACGGGGTCACGGTCATAAAGGCCGCGACCGCCAACAGGCCTGCGGCCATCGGGTCGACTTTGCGCTCTTCCGCCAGCGCGGAGCCAATAAAGAATGGCGCCATCAGCGACATAATGCCGAGGGTGCCGTTATAGACGTTACCGCCGATAGCCTTAAAACCGTTTAAGGTTTCAATGGTGGAGGCATCCAGGCGAATGCCCATGGAATAAAAGAAAGAGCCTTCGCCGAAGCTCAGAAAAACGTTGTTAATTAATACAAACATGGCCCCGGCGAGGGTCAACGGCATTAATTTAATGAATCCATTTTTAATCGCATTAATATGCGGCTGCTTTCCTATTTTCACTGCAAAAGGAAGGAGTACCTTTTCAAGCGAGTCGATCACTTTACTCATAGTCAATACCCTTAAAAGCCGCAATAAACTATTACGGCGATGATGTATGAAATTACTCTTTGACGGGAAAATAAACTCTTTATTCTTTGACGTCCGGCAACGGGATGCCGCCAGGCGTCAAAATATATCGAGTTTTAAAATTTAAAAATTATTGTGCTGCAGCTTTCTTAATGGCCGCGACGGCGGCTTTCAATACACCTAAACCATCCACCTTGCCATACAGAAGAGAATCGATGACTTCTACCGGTTTATTCGGCAGCAGGCGCTGAATTTCCGGTAACATATACGCAATTTGTGGCCCTAATAATACAACGTCGGCTTTCGGTCCCTTTTCACCCGCGAGAGTCTCAGGATAGGCTTCAATAATGACCGGGACTTCGTATTTTTCCGCCTGCGCCCGCATTTTGGAGACCAGCAGTGACGTGGACATGCCTGCCGAGCAGAACAGATAAATGTGTTTCTTTTCCATGAACGCTTCCTCAATGTGTGAGACCAGGGCCTTCAGTAACCGCTGAGAGCCGGTAAGACTGGGAACATCCGGTTAATTCTGTTTATGGGTTGAGTATACGGCAACCTGAGCCGTCGTGATAATTCCCTGTTGAACAGAATTGTCTCTCATTGACCTCCGGTTTTGACTACCCTCACATTTTCATCCAAATAATTCGCGCAATTAAATAAGCATCAGGACTCACAAAAAAGCCCGACCAGTGGTCGGGCTTACGTACAACTCAGTCAACAGTAGGGCGCTTACTTAGCGTTGCGTGGATCCGTATCATACTCAGCGCAGGTCTGGTAGCCGGAGTTCATCACGTGCCCCGTTTCGTCGAGGGCCACAAAGTAGGTCTCCACTTTACCATCTCGTTGACCGAGGATATAGGTCTGGCAGGTGCCGCGGGCATGGACCATCGTCACTTCCGTTGAAGGTTTGCCAGCGATCTGCATCACCTGCTCACGCGACATTCCTTTCTTCACATCTTTCACCACCGGCTGGGTAAACTGGTCTTTGGTACGATCGTAAGCGGTACAGCCCGCGAGTAAGGTTAACGCGACGGTGACGCCCAGTATTCCTGCTAAGCTTTTGTTCATTTTGGTTCCTCTCTTCCACTGTGTAACGATAAGCCTGGAATAAATAGTGTTATTTTTCAAGCCGAACAGCGAAATCATGTCTGATTGTGTTATTGCGTAAACAGGATTGACGCTCCGCCGACGACCGGCGCTTTCTCCTGCGCGCGGGCATCTATAATGAAATCCTATGTCATTGATTGCCTTCTTTTCCGGCAGTCAAAACCCCGGTCCTTGTCGTTTCAGCGGCAAAGAGGTAGCTTTAAGCCAACAGGTTGCCAAACAGATTCACTTTCGGAGGGCGCGATGACGCTACAACAAGAGATTATTCAGGCGCTGGGCGCGAAGCCGCAGATTGATGCCGCAGGCGAGATCCGCCGCAGCGTCGATTTCCTGAAATCCTATCTGCAGACTTACCCTTTTATTAAATCGCTGGTGCTGGGTATCAGCGGCGGCCAGGACTCGACCCTGACGGGGAAACTGTGCCAGATGGCGATCAATGAACTGCGCGCCGAAACTGGCGACAGCAGCCTGCAGTTTATCGCCGTGCGTTTACCCTACGGCGTGCAGGCGGATGAGCAGGACTGCCAGGATGCCATCGCCTTTATTCAGCCTGACCGCGTGTTGACGGTGAATATCAAAGCCTCGGTACTGGCAAGCGAACAGGCCCTGCGCGAAGCGGGGATCGAACTGAGCGACTTCGTTCGCGGCAACGAAAAAGCCCGTGAGCGCATGAAAGCCCAGTACAGCATCGCCGGGATGACCAAAGGGGTGGTGGTCGGCACCGACCATGCGGCGGAAGCGATTACCGGCTTCTTCACTAAATATGGCGACGGCGGCACCGACATCAACCCGATCTTCCGCCTGAACAAACGTCAGGGCAAACAGCTGCTGGCCCATCTCGGCTGCCCGGAACATCTGTATAAGAAGCTGCCGACCGCCGATCTGGAAGACGATCGTCCCTCCCTGCCGGATGAAGTGGCGCTGGGGGTCACCTATGAGAATATCGACGACTATCTGGAAGGCAAAACGCTGGACCCCAGCATCGCCAAAACAATCGAAGGCTGGTATCTGAAAACCGAACACAAGCGTCGGCCGCCCATCACCGTCTTTGACGATTTCTGGAAAAAATAGTCCCTCCCTCGCCCCGGCCCGCGCCGGGGTTATTTTTTGCGCTTTTCGCCGCAAAAACCGCCTGCTATACTGGATAGATAGACAGTATCAGGAGTTATTGTGGCCAGAAAGCAATCTGCCCCGCGTCTGGAGTTTGAGGCGGCGGCGATCTATGAATATCCCGAACACCTTCGCCCGTGGCTGGAGGCGCTGCCGAAGCTGCCGGGCGTCTATCAGTTTCACGGCGACAGCGACACGATGCCGCTCTATATCGGCAAGAGCGTTAACCTGCGCAGCCGGGTGCTCTCCCACCTGCGCACGCCTGAAGAGGCCGCGATGCTGCGTCAGTCCCGGCGTATTACCTGGCAGCGCACCGCTGGCGAGCTGGGGGCGCTGCTGCTGGAGGCGCGGTTAATTAAAGAGCAGCAGCCGCTGTTTAACAAGCGGCTACGGCGTAACAAGCAACTCTGCGCCTGGCTGCTTGCGGACGACCGGCCGCAGATTGTCTATGCCCGCGAAGTTGATTTCTCTCATCAGCAGCATCTCTATGGTCTGTTCGCCAACCGGCGGGCGGCGCTGCAGATGCTGCAGAGCCTCGCTGACGAACAGCGCCTCTGTTATGGCCTGCTCGGTCTGGAGCCGCTCAGCCGCGGTCGCGCCTGCTTTCGATCCGCGCTGGGCCGCTGCGCCGGCGCCTGCTGTGGAAAGGAGAGCGTGGAGGCGCACCGCCAGCGTCTGCTGGCGCAGATGAGCAAGCTACAGCTGGTGTGCTGGCCTTGGGCAGGACCGGTGGCGCTGGAGGAGCGCGGCACTGATATGACGCAGTATCATGTCATTCATAACTGGCTGTGGCTGGGGGCCGTCGACTCGCTCGACCAGGCCGCTGAGCTCACCCGCCTGCCCGCCGGATTCGACCAGGATGGTTACAAAATTCTCTGTAAACCTCTGCTCAGCGGCAACTACCCGCTGCACCCGCTTAGCTGAGAAGCCAGAAAGAAAAAACCGCCGGCCCTGCCCAACGCCTGATGGCATTATTGGGCAAGACCGGCGGTCTTGATTCAGTACGCTACATTATTCAGCGGGTGCAGGCATTTTACCTGCCGGCGCGTTGCGTTCTGTCAGATGCTTCTCAAAATTGGCATTGAACTGTTTTTTCTGCTCTGGGGTCAGAATGTTGTAGATCTTGTTCTGCGTTTCCAGGCGGGACAACGCCATCGCTTTATGCTGCGCCTCCATCTTATCGATCTGCGCTTCCGCTTTCGCCTTGTCGAAGGTATCGCTGGCGATCAGCTCGTGCATCGCGCGGCGTTCGTCAAGGGACGGACGCTTCATGTTTTCGCGCTGGCTCTTCATGATGTCACGGATCTGCTGCTTCTGCGCATCGGTCAGGTTGAGGCCTTTAAACATCATGTCATGCTGACCCGGGCCGCCTTTATGATGCATCATCATCGGCTTGCTGTCGCTCGGCGCGGTGGTGGTATCGGCGGCGTGTGCCAGGTTAGCCGCGCCCAGAGCCAGAGTAGAGGCAACAAACAGTGCAGTGAGTTTCTTCATCATTCAATCCTTACTTTACGTTATTCTTACGGCGCGTTGCCGTGTTGACGAGATTAACTTTACGACGTTAATCGTCAATTAGTCAGAGCAAGAGTAAAACAATGAAAGTGTAAAAAACAGTTTCTCACCAATTATGGAGAAAATAAGGAATTTGAACGAGGAATTGCAATAAAAAATAAATAACATACTGTTTTTCAGAGAAATTATGGAGAGTATAAAGGAGGGGAGATTAAAAACAAAGCATTTTACCAGGAATAATCTGCAAATTTACGCTGGCGCACGAAAAAATAAGAAGATGTAAAACGACGCGCGAAATTAAGCAGGCCGCCCGGTGGACGGCTTGCCGTCAGGGTAATTTTTCCAGCATCAGGCCAGCGCGCAGCCCCCTGGCCACCGCCGGATTGGGAAACAGAACATACTCCGGCTCTGCCCCCACCACATACCGCATCTCCCCCTCCTCCGCCAGCAGCGTGCCTGGGGCGAAGGGGGTGAAGTTCAGCGTCCGATCCGCCATATGCAGACGGAAATCATCGCTATGGCGGGTGATCTGCTGCACCACCCGGTAGCGCAACGGCGCCGGGGCGTCGGCAATGGCCAGATCCCCCACCAGCAGCCGGGAGATAGCCCCCTCGGCGGCGGCAAACTGCGACAGATCGTTTTCCCCCAACGGCAGCGCTTTGCCCAGCTCAAGGGTGCAGGCCAGCGCCGCGAACCGCTCGCAGCTGAAGTGGGTGAAGGTCCCGCCTGGCTGGCGATGAAACACCAACGCCTCCAGCCCGGCGCCGCCCAGCCAGTGAAGAAAATCATCCTCCCAGGGCGTATCGCGAGCCGGGAGCACCCCGAAGCGCGGATGCAGCGACCCGCGGATCGCGGTATGCAGATCGAGGTGCCAGCGCGGACCACCGTGGTCGCGATAGAAGCGGCCCACCGCCTGCTCCAGCCGCTGCGCCCGCTGTGTCTCCTCGCTGGTCGGGAATTGCCGCCAGCGCTCGCCAAACATCCGGTTCATATCGCTGTGCAGATAGCGTTTATTCGCCCGCAGCGCCGGCGGGTTACCGACGATCACCAGCAGCCGCCAGCGCAGGGGGAGTTCCTCCCGAACCAGCCGCTGCACCAGCCGGTCGACAATCTCCACCGGCGCCGTTTCGTTGCCATGGATGGCGCATGAGAGCACCAGCCCGCGCTCGCAGCGCGCATGCGGCGTCAGCTCAAGGATCCCCTCCCCAAGCCAGTGCCAGCGGAAATGGGCCGTCTCGCCGTGAAAGTGATGGGGCAAACGCCCCGCCAGGGTTAATGCCAGAAAGTGTTCCACCGCGCCCCCTTATTGCTGAAATGGATAAACCGAACCGAGCTGCAGGATCTGGGTCAACCGATCCAGCGCGTCGCGCCCTTCCCGCAGCAGCTGGGGGTCGGCGAGGTCGGCCTGGGTGAGACGATCGCGATAGTAGCGATCCACCCAATCATTGAGGGTGGCAAACAGCGTATCGTTCATCAGGACGTGCGGATTGACCGCCTGATACTCCTCGGCCGTCAACACTACCCGCAGACGCAGGCACGCCGGACCGCCGCCGTTGGCCATACTCTCGCGCAGATCAAACACCTGCAGCGCGGCGATGGGGTTATCCCCGGCCAGCAGCTCATTGAGATAGTTCCACACGCCCGGATGCGCCTGGGCTTCCTGGGGCAGGATCAGCGCCATGCTGCCGTCCGCCCGGCTCAACAGCTGGCTATTGAACAGATAGGTGGCAACCGCCTCTTCCACCGTGACCCGGCTGGCGGGAACCACCAGCGGGGTGAAGCCCGGCACCTGCTGCGCCAGCTGCTGCAAAACCGCGTTCTGGTCGGCAAAGGCCTGCTCATGGCAGAACAGGACCTGACGATTGCTCACCGCGATGACATCGTTATGAAAAACCCCCATGTCGATCGCCGCCGGATGCTGGCGGGCGAAGATCAGCTGGCGGGGATTGACCTGATTAAGGCGCGCCACCGCCTGGCTGGCCTCAAGAGTTTGCCGCGCCGGATAGCGACGCGGCGCCTCTTCGCTTCCCCGGCGGCGGCCATAGACAAAGAGCTGAACGCCGGGGGCGCCATATTCCCCGCCGAGACGATTATGGTTCGCCGCCCCTTCGTCGCCAAACCATGCCGAGGCAGGCAGCGCCGGGTGGATGGCAAATCGCGTGCGGTCCGGGAATATCGCCTGCAGCAACGCCCGGGTGGTGGGGGCTTCGCTGGCGCGGTGGAATTTATCCTGCAGATTCGCCACCGTCAGGTGTACCAGGCCATCCAGCGAATCGGCGGAGGGACAGACCGTCGCGGCGTTGGCCACCCACATCGCCGAGGCCGAACTCACCGCCGACAGCAGATCCGGATCCTGCTGAGCCGCGCGAGCCACCACCTGTTCATCGCTGCCGCTAAAGCCCAGCTGACGCAGGAGCGGCACGTTGGGCCGCTCCTGAGGGGGGATCACCGCCTGCGGATAGCCGGCGTCGGCGAGGGCTTTCATTTTTTTTAGCCCCTGCTTTGCCGCCAGCTGCGGGTTCGACACCCGAAAGCGGTGCCGGGTGGAGGCCTCATTGCCAAAGGAGAGCCCGGCGTAGTGATGGGTCAGTCCGGGCAGACCGTCAAAGTTGACTTCGCGGGCGGTCATGACGCCTCCCCGGCCCGAAAGTCGAGCCCTGGATTGAGACTGGCGGGCAGCGTCAAGGTCGGCGATTCGAGACTGGCCATCGGCCAGGCGCAATAATCGGCGGCATACCAGGCCCCGGGGCGATGATTGCCAGAGGCCCCGGTGCCGCCGAACGGCGCGGTACTCGCCGCCCCGGTCAGCGGTTTGTTCCAGTTGACTATCCCGGCCCGCGCCTCAAGCAGCAGCCGATCGAACTTCTCCCGTTCCGGGGAGATTAACCCGCAGGAGAGCCCGAAGCGGGTGGCATTGGCCAGGGCAATCGCCTCCTCGAAAGTGTCGTAGCGCCAGACGCCAAGCAGCGGGCCGAACACCTCTTCATCCTCGACCTGGGCCACGTCGCTCATGTCGACAATCCCCGGCGTCAGCAGCGACGTCCCGGCCTGCAATAAGCGCGGCTCCAGTAGGGTGGCTGCGCCAGCGGCGATCCGCTGCAGCCAGGCCTGATGCACTTTCTGCGCGGCCTGTTCAGAGATAAGCCCGCCGAGAAACGGCTGCGGCTCGGCGTCCCACGCCGCGGGGATCAGCCGTTGGCTCACCGTCACCAGCCTGGAGAGGAAAGCATCTCCCGCCTCTCCGCGCCGGACCAGCAGACGCCGGGCGCAGGTGCAGCGCTGGCCGGCGGTAATAAAGGCGGACTGGATGGTCAGATGCACCGCGGCATCGACGTCCCGCGGATCGTCGACGATCAGCGGGTTATTGCCGCCCATCTCCAGCGCGAGGATCTTCTGCGGCTGTCCGGCCAGCTGGCGATGCAGATGAAAACCGGTGGTCGAACTGCCGGTAAACAGCAGCCCGTCGATATCCGCCTGGCCGCTGAGCGCCTCGCCGGTTTCCCGACCGCCCTGCAGCAGGTTGAGCACCCCGGCGGGCAGGCCGGCCTGCTCCCACAGCTTCACCACCGCTTCGCCACTGTGCGGGGTGAGTTCGCTGGGTTTAAACACCACGGTATTGCCCGCCAGCAGCGCTGGCACGATATGCCCGTTCGGCAGATGGCCGGGAAAGTTATAGGGGCCAAAGACCGCCAGCACGCCATGCGGCCGGTGACGCAGCGTCGCGGCGCCATCGGGCAGATCGCTGTGCTGTTCGCCGGTGCGGGTGTGGTACGCCTTCACCGAGATCGCCACCTTGTTGATCATCGCCGTCACTTCCCCGGCCGCCTCCCAGCGCGGCTTTCCGGTCTCGGCGCCGATAATCGCCGTCAGCTCCGCCTTGCTGGCCTCCAGCAGCGCGGCAAATTTTTCGACGATGACCTGGCGGTCGGCAAACGGCAGCCGCGCCCAGGCCGGGAACGCCTGGCGGGCTGCCGCCACCGCCTCGGCGACCTGCCCGGCGTCCGCCGCCTCTCCCTGCCAGACAACCTTCAGGTTGACCGGATCCTGTTTGCTGAAGCGCGGCCCATCGCCGGGCCGCCACTCGCCGTTAATCCACAGACTCATGCGGTTTTCTCCTCAGGGATCAGGCGCACCATGCGCACCTGGTCGCCGGCATGACACTTCAGCATATCCAGCTCGCGGGCGCTGAGGGTCAGGGTGTCGCCATCCGGGTCGGCATGCACCAGCAGGGCGCGGAACTGGTGGTACTGTTCGTTCGCCACCAGGCACAGCGGCCCGTCGCCGGGCGGCGTTTCGCCGGCCTCGGTGGTCACCAGACGGCTTTTACGGATCGCCCGCACCCGGTCGATATCGCACTCCAGGGTCGGGCCGCCGTCGAAAATATCGATGTAGTTCAGGTAGCGGAATCCCTCTTTCTCCAGCACCGTCCGGGCCGGGGCGGTCTGCGGGTGGACCTTGCCGATCACCGCCTGCGCCTCGGGGGTGAGGAAATCGATATACAGCGGGTGCTTGGGCATCAGGGCGGCAATGAAAGCCTTCTGTCCGGTGCCGCACAGGTAGTCGGCGCGGGAAAACTCCATGGCGAAAAAGCGTTTGCCCAGGCTCTCCCAGAATGGGGAATAGCCGTGCTCGTCAATCACCCCGCGCATCTCGGCAACCACCTTCTCATTAAAGCGCTCGCGAAAGGCGGCCATAAATAAGAAGCGCGACTTCGACAGCAGATAGCCATTGCCCTCTTTGCGCCACTGTGGGTCGAGGAACAGGGTACACAGCTCGCTGCTGCCGGTGTGGTCGTTACTGAGAAACAGCGTCGGCAGCGCCTGATAGACGTTAAGCTCCTTCGAGGCATGGACCTGGGTGCCGACCCGGTAGTTGTACCAGGGATCGTTGAGCCCCACCGCCACCTCTATCGCGCAGATGCCCACCACAGCGCCGCTCTCGCTCTCTTCCAGCACAAAGACATAGCCCTGCTCGCTTTTCGGCAGCTCGCCGCGCCAGGTTTGCTGTGAGCGGGCGATCCGCGCCGCGAGGGTGGCTTCATCCACCGGCAGCGAGGTCAGCCCGCCGCCGGTCTCCGCCGCCAGCTTCAGCAGCCCGGGCAGATCGCCCGGCTCCACCGGTCGAATAACCATCATGATGAAACTCCCGCCAGGAATCGCGCGCAGGCCCGCTCGACGCGATCCAGCCCGCTGTTCACCTCTTCTTCACTGACGTTCAGCGCTGGCGCGAAACGCACCACGTTGGCGCCGGCGATCAGGATCATCACGCCCTCTTCCGCCGCCAGGTTGCTGAGGGTTTTCGCCTTCCCGGCCCAGGCGTCGTTCAGCACGCAGCCGATCAGCAGCCCCAGGCCGCGGATCTCCTTGAACAGACCATAGCGGGCGTTGATCGCCTGCAGGCGTTCGCAAAACCACTGATGGCGCTGTCTGACGCCGGAGAGCACTTCCGGGGTATTGACGATCGAAAGCAGCTCGCCGGCCACCGCCCCCGCCAGCGGGTTACCGCCGTAGGTGGTGCCGTGGGTGCCGACGGTCATTACGCTGGCGCAGGCCTCTGTCGCCAGCAGCGCGCCGATGGGGAAGCCGCCGCCCAGCGCTTTGGCGGTGGTCAGCACATCAGGGGTCACGCCGTAGTGCATATAGGCATACAGTTCGCCGGTGCGCCCGACCCCGGTCTGCACTTCATCGAAAATCAGCAGGGCGTTGTGCTGGTCGCAAAGCTGGCGCAGGCCGCGTAAAAACTCGACGCTGGCCGGCACCACGCCGCCTTCGCCCTGCACCGGCTCGACGATCACCGCGCAGGTTTGGTCATTGATTAAGGCCTTTGCCGACGCGAGATCGTTAAACACCGCATGCTGGATCTGCGGCGGCAGCGGGGCAAAATCCCGGGAGTAGGCCGGCTGACCGCCTGCCGAAACGGTGAACAGCGTCCGCCCGTGGAAGGCGTTCTGGAAGGCGACAATGCCGCTTTTCTCGCTGCCAAAGCGATCGTGGGCATATTTACGCGCCAGCTTGAGCGCCGCCTCATTGGCCTCGGCCCCGGAGTTACAGAAGAAGACCCGGTCGGCGAAGGTGGCATCGATAAGCATTTTGGCCAGACGCAGGATCGGCTCATTGGTATAGCCATTGCCGGTATGCCAGAACTTGCCAGCCTGATCGGTGAGGGCCTGCACCAGACGCGGATGCGCATGCCCCAGCGCGTTCACGGCGATGCCGCCGGCAAAATCGATATACTCTTTGCCCTGCTGATCCCACAGCCGCGACCCGGCGCCCCGCACCGGAATAAACGCCGCTGGCGCGTAGACCGGCATCATCCATTCATCAAAGTGGTTACGCGTAATTGACTGAGACATATCGACCTCTTCCGGTAAATCAAAAGTAGCAATAATGTTAATAAATATGAGTTATTACGCTGTAAATGTAGATTGCACGGTTCGTGCCAGCCAGCGATAAAAATGCATAAACCGGATGAGATAACGCAATATCAATGAGTTACAACCTGGCGCCATTCACATAAAATGCATAATTAGTGAATAAGTATCCGATAAAGGGGGATGAACAGTGATTAAAGAAGATAAGTTATGCAAAGGTAAGATATAATTCTGTAATTGTGATCTTCTGCGAAATTTATCGTAGCTATTTGCCCTTTTTTGGCGCGGCGTGCCCGCAAAAGGGGCACCCACGGTACGCTCATGCGCAGCGATTGGCAGAATGACGCATCGGATGGCAGCCAGCCTGGCGAATTTCTGCTACCATCCCTGCACTATTCACCTTGCACAGTGGCAGCGACTATGAAATTCGTCTCTTTTAATATCAACGGCCTGCGCGCCCGCCCACACCAACTGGCCGCCATCGTCGAAAAGCACCAGCCGGACGTGATTGGCCTGCAGGAAACCAAAGTTCACGACGATATGTTCCCTCTCGAAGAGGTCGCCAGACTCGGCTATAACGTCTTTTATCACGGCCAGAAAGGCCATTATGGCGTCGCTCTGCTGACCAAAGAGACGCCGATTGCCGTCCGCCGCGGTTTCCCGGACGATGGTGAAGAGGCTCAGCGCCGCATCATCATGGCCGAGATCCCGTCGCCGTTCGGTAACGTTACGGTGATTAATGGTTATTTCCCGCAAGGTGAAAGCCGCGATCATGAGACCAAATTCCCGGCCAAAGCGGCGTTCTATCAGAATCTGCAGAACTATCTGGAGACCGAGCTCAATAAAGAGAATCCGGTGCTGATCATGGGCGATATGAACATCAGCCCTACCGATCTCGACATCGGTATCGGTGAAGAGAACCGCAAACGCTGGCTGCGCACCGGCAAATGTTCCTTCCTGCCGGAAGAGCGGGAATGGATGGACCGTCTGCTGGGCTGGGGCCTGGTGGATACCTGGCGTCAGGCTAACCCGGACAATCAGGAGCACTTCTCGTGGTTTGATTACCGCTCCAAAGGATTCGACGATAACCGCGGGCTGCGCATCGACCTGCTGCTGGCCAGCCAGCCTCTGGCCCAGCGCTGCGTGGAGACCGGAATCGATTATGAGATCCGCGGAATGGAAAAACCGTCCGACCACGCGCCGGTGTGGGCCACCTTCCGGCCGTAAGCCACGTCCTGACCTGCCTCCCGCCGCGCGAGGGGCAGAATTTCCTGAGCAAAATCAACAAAGCGACGGTAAACCATTGTGGCCGTCGTCTGAACAGGATACTGTCGCGCGCACTTTTTAATGTCCACCGCGTCCAGGCTGTACAGGAGACCCCTTCATGAAAAAGAAGCCATCATCCGGCCATTGGTAAAGGGCTGGGACTCATCGCGCTGGCGGCCACGCTGGCCGTTATCAGCCACCGCGTCGGTCTCCACGATCTGCTGACTCACCTGCATCTGCTGCAGGAGACCCTGCGCCATCAGGGCGCCTGGGGCTATCTGGTCTATGCAGCGCTGTTTATCATTGCCACCCTGTGCCTGATCCCCGGCAGCCTGCTGGTGATCGCCGGCGGAATACTCTTCGGCCCGCTGACCGGCTCTCTGCTCTCGTTTGCCGCGGCCACTGTCGCCTCTTCGCTGTCGTTTTTGATCGCCCGCTGGCTTGGGCGCGATCTGCTGCAGCGCTATGTGGGCCATACCGCCGTCTTCCAGGCCATTGAGCGCGGTATCGCCCGCAGCGGCAGCGATTTTCTGATCCTCACCCGCCTGGTACCGCTCTTTCCCTACAACATTCAGAATTACGCCTACGGCCTGACGGCGATCCCCTTCTGGCCTTTTACCCTGATCTCCGCCGTGACCACCCTGCCGGGCCTGGTGATCTATTCGGTGATGGCCAGCGAACTGGCTCGCGAGGGAGCGACCTTCGCCTTCGCGCTCAAGCTGAGCCTCGCCGGCGGACTGCTGTTTGCCCTGGTGCAGATGGGCAAACGGTTTGCCCGCGCCCGCCGTGTGGCAACGCCCGGCGAGGAGGTGCGCCATGACCCGACCTGATCGCCGTCACCTGCGCCGCGCCCGGCTGGCTCTCGCCGTGGTGGCCGTTGCCGCTCTGGCCGCCTGGCTGTGGTTCCCCGGCGGGCGAGCCTTTCTGCAGCACAGCCTGACGGCGCTAGCGTCGCTGGATCCCCAGCATGTTAAAGACTTTATCGCCGCCTGGGGGGCGCAGGCGGCGCTGGTCTCTTTTGCGCTGATGATCCTCCAGACGATCGTCGCCCCGCTGCCGGCCTTCCTGATCACCCTGGCGAACGCCGCGCTGTTCGGCTCCTTCTGGGGCGGCGCGCTGTCGTGGTTCAGCGCCATGGTCGGCGCCGGGCTCTGCTTCTGCATCGCCAGAGCGCTGGGGCGCGAGGTGGTGGAGAAACTCACCGGCCGCACGGTGCTGCGCAGCGTCGACGGCTATTTCGCCCGCTTTGGCCCGCAGACGATCCTGATCTGTCGCCTGCTGCCGTTTGTCCCTTTTGATCCGGTCAGCTATGCCGCCGGACTGACTTCGCTGCGCTTCTGGCCCTTTATGCTGGCCACCGGCGTGGGACAGCTGCCGGCGACCATCGTCTATTCCTGGGCCGGGAGCCTGCTGACCGGAGGCGCCTTCTGGCTGGCCACTGGCCTTTCGCTGCTTTTTGCCCTGGCGGTGGTCATCTCCATCGCCAAAAATATTTACCGTGAACGTCATAAGAGATCGTCGCCATGAGCTTACCCCCGCTGGATACTGTCCCCCTGATCCTTCGTCCGCAGGCCTGGCTGCACCGTCGTCATTACGGCCAGGTGCTGAGCCCCATTCGCTGGTGGGGACGGATCCCGTGGCTGTTTTACCTGGTCTCGCTGTTCGTGGGCTATATTGAACGCCGCCGCTCGCCGCTGGATCCGGTGCTGCGCTCGCTGGTCAGCGCCCGCATCGCCCAGCTGTGCCACTGCGAATTCTGCATCGATATCACCAGCATGACCCTCGCTGCGCGGAGCGGAGGCCGCGACAAACTGCTGGCGGTCGCCGACTGGCGCAACAGTACGCTGTTTAGCGAGCAAGAGCGTCTGGCGCTGGCCTATGCCGAAGCCGCCAGTCAAACGCCGCCGGAGGTGGATGATGCCCTGCGCAGCGCGATGGCGGCGCATTTTGACGCCCGGGCGCTCACCGAGCTGACCGCCCTGATTGGCCTGCAAAATTTATCAGCGCGGTTCAACGCCGCGATGGCGATCCCGGCCCAGGGGCTGTGCAAGATCCCCCCCTCTTCCCCGCACAATAAGGAGTAATGATGCGCCGTTTGCGTGATTTCAGCCTCTGTCTGTACCTGCTGCTGCTCTGGCCGCTGGTGGTGAATGCCGACGACAGCTGGCGGCAGACCCAGACGGAAGCCCGTGGCCAGACCGTCTGGTTTAACGCCTGGGGTGGCGACCCGGCCGTTAACCGCTATCTGGCGTGGGTCAGCGAGGAGGTCAAACGTCACTACGCGATCGACCTGCGTATTGTCCCCATCGCCGACGCCGCCGACGCGGTGAAACGCATCCAGACTGAGGCGCAGGCTGGCCGTTGCCGCGGCGGTTCGGTGGATTTGCTGTGGATCAACGGCGAAAACTTTCACACCCTAAAACAGGCCAACCTGCTGCTCTCCGGCTGGGCCGAATCGCTGCCCAACTGGCGCTATGTCGATCGGCAAAAGCCGGTTCAGGAAGATTTTTCTGTCGCCACCGAGGGCGCCGAGTCGCCGTGGGGCAGCGCCCAGCTGACGTTTATCGCCCGCCGCGAACAAACCCCGCAGCCTCCCACCAGTCCGCAGGCGCTGCTGGCCTTCGCCAGAGCCCATCCGGGCAGCGTAACCTACCCGCGGCCACCGGACTTCACCGGTACCGCCCTGCTGGAGCAGCTGCTGATCGCCCTCACCGACCAGCCTGCCGCCCTGCGCCAGCCGCCGCAGACGGCGACTTTCGCGGCGGTCACCGCCCCGCTGTGGCGCTATCTCGATGCGCTGCACCCGACGCTGTGGCGGGCGGGCAAGGATTTCCCGGCGTCGCCGGCGCGGATGGACGCCATGCTCAACCAGGGCATCCTCCGCCTGTCGCTGACGTTTAATCCGCTCCATGCCCGGCAGAAGGCCGCCAGCGGGGAGTTACCGGCGGACAGCTACAGCTTCGGCTTTACCGGAGGGACCCTCGGCAACGTCCATTTCGTGACTATTCCGGCCAACGCGCGCGCCGTCGCCGCCGCCAAAGTGGTGGCCAATTTCCTGCTCTCCCCTGAGGCGCAATTGCGCAAGGCGGATGCCGCCGTCTGGGGCGATCCAAGCGTCCTGGACCCGCAGCGTCTACCTGACAAGCAGCGCCAGGCGCTGGCGGCCACCCTGCCGCAGGATCTGCCGCCGGTGCTTGCCGAGCCGCACGCGGCGTGGGTTGACGCACTGGAGCAGGAATGGCTGCGCCGCTACGGTACCCACTGATCCTGCTGGCCTGGGGGACGATGGCGGCAATCTATCTGCCCTTATTCCCCGCCGCCGCAGGGCTGGTGTGGCCGGCGCTCTCCCCGGTCCACTGGCGGGCGCTGTTCGCCGACCCGCAGCTGGGCCAGGCGCTGGCCGCCACCCTTGTTTCCACGCTGCTGTCCGTCGGCGGCGCGTTACTGATCGCCCTGACCATCGTCGCCGCCCTCTGGCCTTCGGCCCGCTGGCGGCGACTGGCTTCCCGCCTGCCCTTGCTGCTGGCGGTTCCCCATCTTGCCCTGGCGACGGCGGCGCTGCTGCTGTTCGCCGAAGGCGGCTGGATCTGGCAGCGGCTGCCGTTTTTGACGCCGCCGGTCGACCGGTACGGCATCGGGCTTGGCCTGACGATGGCCCTGAAAGAGAGCGCCTTTGTGCTGTGGGTGATCTACGGCCTGCTGGGGGAGGCGCGCCTCGCCGACCAGGCGACAGCGCTAAAGAGCCTCGGCTACGGCCGCTGGCAGTGCCTGCGCTGGCTGGTGCTGCCTGGGCTGCTGCCCGCCCTCGGCATGGTGCTGCTGGCCGCCGCGGCCTGGAGCCTGTCGACGGTAGACGTCGCCCTGGTGCTGGGGCCCGGCAATCCGCCCACCCTCGCCGTGCTGGCGTGGCAGTGGTTAAGCCAGGGCGATGACCTGCAGCAGGCGAAAGGGGCGCTGGCCAGCCTGCTGCTGCTGGCGATCCTCGGCGGGCTGGCGCTGGTCGCCTGGGGCGGATGGCGGCTACAGCGTCGACGCCTGCCCGATCTGCGCGGCGTTCGGCATCCCCATCCCCACGCCCTGCCCGGCCGCCTGCTGGCGAGAGCCCTGCCGCTGAGCGGCCTGCTGTGCGCGCTATTGCTGGCGGGGCTGGCGCGCTCGGCGCCGCCGCAGACCGAGGCATTGATTAACAGCCTTGGTCTGGCGCTGGCGGCCTGCGCCCTCGGCGCGGCCGTCTGCCTGCTGTGGCTGGCCTGCGGCCCGGCGCGGGGAGATGGCTGGGTCTGGCTGCCGCTGGTGCTGCCGGCCCTGCCGCTGGCCGACGGCCAGTACCGGCTGGCGCTGTACGCCTGGCTAGACGGCGAATGGTGGACCGTCCTGTGGGGCCATCTGCTGTGGGTGGTGCCGTGGATGCTGTTTATTTTGCGCCCGGCCTGGCGCCAGCGCGATCCGCGGATGGCGGTGATCGCCCGCACGCTCGGCTGGGATCCCACGCGTATTTTCTGGCTGCTGACCCTGCCCTCGCTGACCCGCCCGCTGCTGACCGCCCTGGCGGTGGGTTTCTCGGTGAGCATTGCGCAGTATCTGCCAACGCTATGGCTGGGGGCAGGCCGTATCCCGACGCTTACCAGCCAGGCGGTGGCGCTCAGCAGCGGCGGCGAGGCGCAGACGCTCGCCGCCCAGGCGCTGTGGCAATTACTGCTGCCGGCGGTATGCTTTACCCTGACGTCCCTGCTGGCCTGGCTGGCGGGCCGCTATCGACGAGGACTTCGCTAGTGCTAACCGTAAACCATCTGACCCTGAGCGTGAAACGTCAGCCGCTGCTGCGGGAGGTCGCCTTCTCGGTGGCCCCGGGTGAAGTGCTGACGCTGATGGGCCCTTCCGGCAGCGGAAAATCGACGCTGTTTGCATGGATGATTGGCGCTCTGGCCGGCGACTTCCGCGCCGAGGGCGAGCTGTGGCTCAACGAGCGGCGCTGCGATACGCTGCCAACGGAGCGCCGGCGCATCGGCATCCTGTTTCAGGACCCGTTGCTGTTCGACCATTTCAGCGTCGGGCAAAATTTACAGCTGGCGCTACCGGAAAGCGTGCGCGGCGAGGCGCGAAAAGCCGCGGTGGAGCAGGCGCTCAGTCGCGCCGGGCTGCATGGCTTCGCCGCGCGCGACCCGGCCACGCTCTCCGGCGGACAGCGGGCGCGGGTGAGTCTGCTGCGCGCCCTGCTGGCGCGCCCCGAGGCGCTGCTGCTGGATGAGCCCTTCAGCCGCCTGGATGCGACCCTGCGCGCCGCGTTCCGTCGCTGGGTATTTGAGGAACTGGCCCGCCAGGCCATTCCGGCGATCCTGGTGACCCACGATCGCGAGGACTGTCCGCCGACGGGGCGGTGCCTGGCGATGGAGCGCTGGCAATGAAGCGCAATAGCGTGCAAACCTGCGTTACCGCAAAGAAATCAACGCCTGGCAAGCGGAGAATACGCCCTCCACTTTTTACCGTCGGGCATTTCGATGAAACGTGTTTCTCAATTGACCGCACTCGCCCTGCTCATGGGGCTTGCTGCCACCACCACCTGCGCCGCTGAAACCATGCCAGCGCTCACCCTCTCCCATCTGCAACAGCAGCACGGCGTGGCCATCGACACCCGCCTGAGCGCTTATTACAACGGCTGGCCGCAGCACGTCAACGGCCCGGAAGGGCATGAGCCGCAGGCGCTGAACCTTTCCGCCCGCTGGCTCGGCGCCATGAGCGACGAGCAGCTCCACAGCTGGGCTAAACAGCACCAGCTCCAGCCCGATACCCCCATCGCGCTGTACGGCAGTCCTGAGGATAACGCCAGCGTCGCGGCGCGACTGAAACAAGCGGGCTTCACCCGGCTCAACGTCCTGAGCGACGCTCTGAGCCAGGGCGACCGTCTGCAAAAGCTGCCGCACTTTGAACAGCTGGTCTACCCGCAGTGGCTGCACGATCTGCAGCAAGGGAAGAGCGTGGCTGCCGCCCCGGCCGGCGACTGGAAAGTGTTTGAGGCCGCCTGGGGAGCGCCGAAGCTCTATCTGCTGAGCCATATCCCGGGCGCGGGCTATATCGACACCAATGAGGTGGAGAGCGAACCGCTGTGGAATAAAGTCTCCGATGCGCAGCTGAAGGCGATGCTGGCGAAGCACGGCATCCGCCATGACACCACGGTGATCCTCTACGGTCGCGACGTCTACGCCGCGGCGCGGGTGGCGCAGATCATGCTGTACGCCGGCGTCAAAGACGTGCGCCTGCTGGACGGCGGCTGGCAGACCTGGTCCGACGCCGGTCTGCCGGTGGCGCGCGGCATGCCGCCGACGCCGCAGCCGGCGCCGGATTTTGGCGCGCCGATCCCCGGCCAGCCGCAGCTGATGCTGGATACTGGGCAGGCCCGCGGTCTGCTGCACCGCCAGGACGCCTCGCTGGTCAGCGTCCGCTCGTGGCCGGAGTTTATCGGCACCACCAGCGGCTACAGCTATATCAAACCGAAGGGCGACATCGCCGGCGCCCGCTGGGGCCATGCCGGAAGCGACTCCACGCACATGGAAGACTTCCATAACCCGGACGGCACCATGCGCAGCGCCGACGATATCGCCGCCCTGTGGCGCCAGTGGAACATCCTGCCTGACCAGCAGGTGGCGTTCTATTGCGGGACCGGCTGGCGGGCCTCGGAAACCTTCATGTATGCCCGGGCCATGGGCTGGCCGCACGTCGCCGTCTATGACGGCGGCTGGTACGAATGGAGCAGCAACCCGCACAATCCGGTCGCCCGCGGAGAACGCGGCCCGGAAAGCAGCCAGTAACGCGTCCCACCCGCGCGCGTCGCCCCCTGCCGGCGACGCGCGATTTTCCGCTCACGCCACCCGCTTTAAGGTCTGGTAGCCGCTGGCGATACGCGTCGCCGTCGTCAGCCAACATAGCGCGCCAAACAGCCACGCCAGCCAGGCGAAATGCGCCGGAAACAGGCAGCTGAGGACAAATAGCAGGATAGTCTCCGTCCCCTCCGTCAGCCCCCCGAGATAGTGCAGCGATTTATGGGCATAGCCGGGATTGGCGATCTGGTGCTTTGCCGCCAGCGCGGCAAAGGCGAGAAAGCTGCTGCCGGTGCCGATAAAGGCAAACAGCAGCCAGCCCCCCGCCAGGGCGTTATTTTGCGGATCCGCCAGGATAAAACCGAACGGCACCAGGGCATAGAAGAGAAAATCAAGTGAGATATCGAGAAAACCGCCGGCGTCGCTAAGCCCGCGCCGCCGCGCCAGGGCGCCGTCCAGGCCGTCCAGCAGGCGGTTGAGAAGAATGGCCGCCAGCGCCGCGCCATACCACCCTAATGCCAGAAATGGCAGAGCCAGCGCGCCGATGGCAAAACCGAGCAGCGTCAGCCCGTCTGGCGAAATACCCGGGCGGTCAAGCGCGCCGGCGGCAGCGTTAAGCAGAGGTTTGAGGCGAGGATGCAGGTGGCTATCAAGCACGGGGGTCTCCAGCAGAGTTGGCGGTTGTCAGTGAAGGTCTATGGCGGTGATAATAGGCCAGTTTGGTCTTATTAACGTTGATGCTTATGCTGAAAATGATTGAAGTTGTCGCCGCCATTATTGAACAGGATGGCAAAATTCTGCTGGCGCAGCGCCCGCCCCACGCCGACCAGCCGGGAATGTGGGAATTCGCCGGCGGCAAAGTGGAGCCTGGTGAAAGCCAGCCGCAGGCGCTGGCCCGGGAGCTGCGGGAGGAGATGGGCATCCTCGCCCACCCGGCATGCTATATCGCCAGCCATCAGCGGGAAGTCTCCGGTCGCCAGATCCATCTGCACGCCTGGTGGGTACCGAACTTTCAGGGCGCGCCGCTGGCCCACTATCACAGCCAGCTGCGCTGGTGCCTTCCTGCCGACGCCTTAACCCTCGATCTCGCCCCGGCCGATATCCCCCTCCTGCACGCCTTTATCGCCCAGCGCCCGTCCCTTTCTGCCCGCTGATCCGCTCGCCGCCTCGTCATCGTTTTTAGTTATGACGGGCGGGCAATTATAAATTTTGCTGACGGCTTAATTTTTCCTTGCTTGCCTAAGGATTAGCGGTGTTATAGTCGGAAAATCGGTTTTTTCAAGGACCGAATCATAATAAATACACGCAACCACAACCATAAGGGGAACTTATATCTATGGATCAGACGTGCACTCTGGAAGGCTTTCTCACCCGCGTTCAACAGCGCGATCCTCATCAAACCGAATTTGCTCAAGCCGTCCGGGAGGTCATGACCACCCTGTGGCCTTTCCTTGAGGAAAATCCGCGCTATCGTCAGCTTGCTTTGCTGGAACGTCTGGTGGAACCGGAGCGCGTGATCCAGTTCCGCGTGGTGTGGGTGGACGACCGCAATCAGGTCCAGGTCAACCGCGCGTGGCGCGTGCAGTTCAACTCGGCCATCGGCCCGTATAAGGGCGGGATGCGCTTCCATCCGTCGGTGAATCTGTCGATTCTCAAATTCCTTGGCTTCGAGCAGACCTTCAAAAACGCCCTGACCACCCTGCCGATGGGCGGCGGGAAAGGCGGCAGCGATTTCGATCCTAAAGGCAAGAGCGATGGCGAAGTGATGCGCTTCTGCCAGGCGCTGATGACCGAGCTCTATCGCCATCTTGGCCCGGATACCGACGTACCGGCGGGCGATATCGGCGTCGGCGGCCGCGAGGTCGGCTTTATGGCCGGCATGATGCGCAAACTCTCTAACAACAGCGCCTGCGTCTTCACCGGTAAAGGCCTCTCCTTCGGCGGCAGCCTGATCCGTCCGGAAGCCACAGGTTACGGCCTGATCTACTTCGCCGAAGCAATGCTCAAACGTCACGGCCTCGGCTTCGAAGGCGCTCGCGTGGCGGTCTCCGGCTCCGGCAACGTCGCGCAATACGCCATTGAGAAAGCGATGGAGCTTGGCGCGCGGGTGGTCACCGCCTCCGACTCCAACGGCACCGTCGTTGACGAGGCAGGCTTCACCAAAGAAAAACTGGCCCGCCTGATCGACATCAAAGAGCGTGCCCACGGCCGGGTGGCCGACTACGCCCGCGAGTTTGGCCTCACCTATCTCGAAGGCCAGCAGCCATGGTCAGTGCCGGTGGATATCGCCCTGCCTTGCGCCACTCAGAACGAACTGGACGTCGATGCCGCCCGCCAGCTGATTGCCAACGGCGTGAAGGCCGTGGCGGAAGGCGCCAACATGCCGACCACCATCGCCGCGACCGATCTGTTCCTTGAAGCTGGCGTGCTGTTTGCCCCGGGCAAAGCGGCCAACGCCGGCGGCGTGGCGACGTCCGGTCTGGAGATGGCGCAGAACGCCGCGCGCATGGGCTGGAAAGCGGAAAAAGTGGATGCCCGTCTGCATCACATCATGCTGGATATCCACCATGCCTGCGTGCAGTACGGCGGTGAAGCGAAGCAGACCAACTACGTGCGCGGCGCCAATATCGCCGGTTTCGTCAAGGTGGCGGATGCCATGCTGGCCCAGGGCGTGATTTAACCTCCCCTCACACCATCCCGGCGGCTGCCCGCCGGGATGTCTCTCACGACGTCATCGTGATCACCACTTTCCCCAGATGCTGACCACTGTCCAGACAGGCATGCGCCTCGGCAATTTCCGCCATCGGGTAGCTGGCGTAGATCATCGGATTGCATTTCCCAGCCTCAAGCAGCGGCCAGACGTGGCGCCGCAGCGCCTCGGCAATCTCCTGTTTCTCCGCCGCCGTCCGGCCGCGCATGGTGGAGCCGGTGACCGTGGCCCGCTTGAGCATCAGGGTCTGAATATCCACCTCATGAGCGATTCGCCCGCCCATAAAGCCGATGATCACCAGCCGTCCATCCTTTTTCAGTAGCCCCAGGTTGCGGTTAAAGTAAGGGCCGCCCACGATATCCAGAATGACATCCACCCCTTCATCGTTGGTCAGTTGGTGAATTTTCTCTGCGAAATCTTCGGTTTTGTAGTTGATCGCCGTGGCGTAGGGTCGCAGCGCGGCAATTTTTTCGTCCTGGCCGACGGTGGCATAGACGCTCATCCCCAGCGCGTGACACAGCTGGGCCGCGGTGGTGCCAATCCCGCTGGCGCCGCCGTGGATCAGAATGCTCTCGCCGGACTGCAGCTTACCGAGCTGGAAAACGTTCGCCCACACCGTGAAGAAGGTTTCCGGAATGGCGGCCGCTTCGCTAAAGCTGAGGCCCGCCGGGATCGGCAGCGTCTGGCCTGCCGGGACGGCGCAGTATTCGGCATACCCGCCGCCGTTGGTGAGCGCACAGACGCGATCCCCGGGGGCAAAGGTCGTGACCTGCGCGCCGACCTTCACGACCACGCCCGCCACCTCGAGGCCGGGCACGGGGGTGACGCCCTCAGGCATGGGATACAGCCCCTGGCGCTGCAGAATATCCGGCCGGTTGACGCCCGCCGCTTTCACCTCGATGAGCACCTCATGCACCCCGACGGTGGGGATCTCACCTTCGCGGATCTGCAATACTTCCGGGCCGCCCGGTTGGCTGATAGCGATATATTTCACGGGTCCTCCTTATCGCCTGGGAGAGAAATGAGCAACGGCATCGGGAAGGGCAATGGGCATCCCTGTTCTGAGGGGGTCGTCAACCCCTTCCCGGCTGTTTAGTGTAGACCATTGACCTGGCGGGGGGAGAAACGGCGGCCGCGGGGAAGCGCATCCTCGCGGCCGCCGGGCGGGTTATTGCGGCGGCGGCGCGGCATCGTCTGCCGCTTTTTTGCCTTTCGCTTTGCCTTTGCCCTTACTGAAGGATTTTTTCGCCCCGCCAGGCGCCACCAGACCGCGGAACTGGCGCACCGGGGTGCTGCGCGCCTGCTCGATCAGCTGATACAGCGTCCCCACCAGCGGCTGCATAAAGTCCTGATAGCGGCACTGTTTCTCGCTGATTTGCGTCAATACCGACTCCCAGTGGGCGGTCATGTCCGGTCGCCCGGCCATCTCCGGCAGGGAATGAATCAGCGCCCTTCCGGCCTCCGAGGAGTGAATATAGCGCCCCTTTTTGCTCAGGAAACCGCGCTTAAACAGCAGTTCGATAATCCCGGCGCGGGTTGCTTCGGTGCCGAGGCCGTCGGTGGCGCGGAGGATCTTCTTCAGATCTTTATCCTGCACGAAGCGGGCAATCCCGGTCATCGCCGACAGCAGCGTGGCGTCGGTAAAGTGGCGCGGCGGCTGCGTCTGGCGCTCCACCACCTCGCCCCTCTCGCACAGCAGTTCATCGCCTTTGGCCACCACCGGCAGCGGCGTGCCGTCGTTCTCTTCATCGCGCTCTTTGCTGCCAAGCAGCGTCCGCCAGCCCGCCTCGGCCAGAAAACGCGCTTTAGCGACAAATTTGCCGTTGGCGATCTCAAGGTCAATCTGGCATTTACGGAACACCGCGTCAGGGCAGAACTGCATCAGATACTGCCGGGCGATCAGGGTGTAGACCTTCGCTTCGTTATCGGTGAGTTTGACCTGGCTGCTGCGGGCGGTCGGGATAATCGCATGGTGCGCGTCGACCTTTTTATCATCCCAGCAGCGGTTGCGGATCTCCGGATCCACCACCGGCTGCGGCAGCAGATCCGCCGCATGGACGGCAATCGCATTCAGCACCGCATGGCGGCCGGCGAAATGCTCTTCCGGCAGGTAGCGACTGTCCGAACGCGGATAGGTGATGAGCTTGTGGGTTTCATACAGCTTCTGGCAGATATCCAGCACGTTTTGCGCGCTGAAGCCGAAACGTTTGGCCGCCTCAATCTGCAGCGCCGACAGCGAAAACGGCAGCGGCGCGGGTTCGGAATCGCGCTTATCGTTATAGCCGGTCACCAGCGCCGGCTGGCCTTCGATACGCTTAACCACGTGCTCGGCCAGCGGACGATGCAGCAGGCGCCCTTCTTCATCCTGGTAAGGTTCGCAAGCTTCGCTCGGCACCCAGGTCGCGACAAAGCGCTCCTCCTGCGGCGTGACGATATGCGCTTTGACGTCGAAGAAATCTTTGGCGACGAAGTTTTCAATCTCTTCATCGCGGCGCACCACCAGGCCGAGCACCGGGGTCTGCACCCGCCCCACGGAGAGCACCCCCTGATAGCCGGCGTTGCGCCCCAGCAGAGTATAGGCCCGCGTCATATTGATGCCGTACAGCCAGTCGGCGCGCGCCCGCGCCAGCGCCGACACGCAAAGCGGCACAAACTCGCTGTTGGCGCGCAGGCGGTTGATCGCCCGCTCCACCGCCTGCGGGTTGAGATCGTTTATCAGACAGCGCTGCACCTGCTGGCGCTTCTCCGGCGCCAGCTGCAGGTAGTCGAGGACCTCGTCCACCAGCAGTTGCCCTTCACGGTCGGGGTCGCCAGCGTGGATAACCTCCTCGGCGTCGCCGAGCAGGCGCTTGATCACATTCAGCTGTTTGGTGACCGAAGGTTTTGGCTGCAGCTGCCATTTCTCCGGCACAATCGGCAGGTCGGTGAGATTCCAGCGGGCATAGCGACTGTCATAGACGTCCGGCTGCGCCTGCTCCAGCAGGTGACCGATACACCAGGTCACCACCTGCCCGTTGCCGCACTCAATATAGCCATCGCCTTTGCGGTGCGGTTTAGGCAACACATCGGCGATAGCCCGACCGAGACTCGGTTTTTCTGCAATAAACAACCGCATCGAATCAACGGATCTCGATCATCGGTCGCCCGCCACGGGCGGTCACCAACTCGCCGATGGCGGCCAGCTTAATACCGAACTCCGCCGCGGCGGCCTGGACTTCCGCCTCCGCCTCCGGGGTCACCGCCAGCAGCAGACCGCCTGAGGTCTGTGGGTCGCACAGCAGATCGCGCCACGCCGTCGGCATCTCGCCCATCAAATGGCCGTAGCTGGCAAAGTTGCGTCCGGTGCCGCCCGGCACCGCGCCGGCGGCGATATACTCCTCCACCCCCAGCAGTTTCGGGATATCGGCATAGCGCAGTTGCGCCTGCACGCCGGCCCCGCGGCACACCTCGCTGAGGTGGCCGAGCAGGCCAAAGCCGGTGACGTCGGTCATCGCCTTCACCCCGTCGATAGCGGCAAACGCGGCGCCGGCGAGGTTCATCTGGCACATGGTCTCCGTCGCCAGCCCCTGATGCTCTGGCTTGAGCAGCGATTTTTTCTCCGCGGTGGTCAACACGCCGATCCCCAGCGGTTTGGTGAGATACAGTTTGCAGCCCGCCTGCGCGGTGCTGTTTTTCTTGATGCGCTCGGTGGGCACCACGCCGGTGACCGCCAGACCAAAGATCGGCTCAGGAGCATCAATGGAGTGGCCGCCCGCCAGCGCGATCCCGGCCTGCTGGCAGGCAAAGCGCCCGCCCTCCACCACGTCGCGGGCGATTTCCGGCGCCAGGGTGTTGATCGGCCAGCCGAGAATGGCAATCGCCATAATCGGTTTCCCGCCCATGGCGAAAATATCGCTGATGGCGTTAGTGGCGGCAATGCGGCCAAAGTCGAACGGATTATCGACAATCGGCATAAAGAAGTCGGTGGTGCTGACGATTGACGTGCCATTACCAAGATCGTAAACGGCGGCATCATCGCTGGTTTCGTTGCCGACAAGCAGGTTCGGGTCGACAAACTTCGTCTGCTCGCTATGCAGGATGGTTTCCAGCACTTTCGGGGAAATTTTACAACCACAACCGGCTCCGTGGCTGTATTGCGTTAAACGAATGGCTTGCTCGCTCATGGACATCTCCTGTCATTGCAATCCCGCTATGTTAGCGCCCAAACGTCAGGGTGGTAAGTACGACAGTCTGAAATCGCGTATGGTTGCTCATTAAGCAGACAAAAAGCCGTTTTTGCGAGACGCGGCAATTTTTTCCCGACCATTTTCACTTTTACTTAAAGATGACAGAAATGTGACAACCCAAGACTGTCTTCTCTGGAATGATTATGACGTAAGGAAATTCTAATGAAAAAGCGTGTTCTTGCCATTTGCCTGGCCAGTTTCTTCTCCGTTAACGCCTTCGCGCTGGTTCCCCCCGGTAACGATGTCACCACCAAGCCCGATCTCTACTATCTGACCAATGCCCAGGCCATCGACAGCCTGGCGCTGTTGCCGCCGCCGCCGGCGGTGGGCAGTATCGCGTTCTTAAACGATCAGGCGATGTATGAGCAGGGGCGCCTGCTGCGCAACACCGAGCGCGGGAAGCTGGCGGCAGAGGATGCCAACCTCAGCGCGGGCGGCGTGGCTAACGCCTTCTCCAGCGCCTTTGGCTCGCCGATCACCGAAAAGGACGCGCCGCAGCTCCATAAGCTGTTGACCAATATGATTGAAGACGCCGGCGATCTGGCGACCCGCGGCGCGAAAGAGAAGTATATGCGCATTCGCCCGTTTGCCTTCTACGGTGTCTCCACCTGCAACACCACCGAGCAGGACAAGCTGGCGAAAAACGGCTCTTACCCATCCGGGCATACCTCCATCGGCTGGGCCACCGCCCTGGTGCTGGCGGAGATCAACCCGCAGCGGCAGAACGAAATTTTGAAGCGCGGCTATGAGCTCGGCGAGAGCAGGGTGATCTGCGGCTATCACTGGCAGAGCGATGTCGATGCGGCGCGCATCGTCGGCTCCGCGGTGGTCGCCACGCTGCACACCAACCCGGCCTTCCAGCAGCAGTTGCAGAAAGCCAAAGACGAATTCGCCAAAACGCAGAAGTAACGTCAGCGCCGTTGAACTCCCGGATACGGCGCCTGGCGCGCCTTATCCGGGCTACCTTTGGGGCTGCAGGCCGGGTCCGGCACACGCCGCCGCCCGGCATAGATGCGACTCCGAGCCTGCTGCCATCGCCCGGCGGCGCTGTGCTTGCGCGGGCCTACATTGAGGGGTAACCGTCTGATATCGGGATGGTTATGTAGGCCGGGTAAGACGCAGCCGCCACCCGGCGAAATAACGGCACAATCGTAAATTTCCCTGCTCGCGCTGCGCTTAGCAGGGCTACCACTCCTGTGTTATGTCCGGGCAGATGGCGCTCCCGATATATCCTCTGCGTTATGTCTGGCATGGCGCAGGGAGCGCACAGGGGGCGGCCAGTCGCCGCCGCCCCCTGTACCCCCGGGCTCCGGCCAGCAAAATCGCCACTGCGTGGTACCTTCGACTTATCCCTGCAGGCTTCGGGTCGGGCCGAGGCAGCGTCCGTGCAAAACACGGCCCTCAGCCCGCATCCATGCGGGCTGCCCCGGCCTTCCGGGAACGTCTCAGCGATTTTGAGGCCGCCAGCACCGGCAGTTTCAGCAACTATGGTGAATAAATTAACGACAGGTCGTACGAATGTAGGCCGGGTAAGGCGCAGCCGCCACCCGGCGTAACACGCGCTGACTCAGAATCGCGTCACAAACGGCGCGGTATCCGGCAGGGCAATGGTGGTTGAGGCTTTCAGCTGCGGCGTGCCCAGATAGAGGAAGCCGACGATTTTATCCTGCTCGCGGCACCCGAAGCCGGCCCGCACCACCGGGCTCTCGGTCAATGCTCCGCTGCGCCAGATGCCGTTGAATCCCTGGGCCAGGGCCGCCATCTGCATCGCCATCACCGCGCAGCCAGCGGACATCTCCTGCTCCCAGCGCGGCACCTTCGGGTGGTCTTCACAGCGCGCCACTACGGTAATGATCAGCGGCGCGCGAAACGGCGCATTGCGGGCTTTCTCTATGCCCTTCTCATCCTGGCCGGCCTCCCGGGCCCCCTTTTCCAGCAGCTGACTAAAGCGTTCGCGGCCGTCATCGGCGATAATGAAAAAGCGCCACGGCTGCAGGGCGCCATGATCCGGGGCGCGCAGCCCGGCGCGCAGAATGTTTTCCAGCTGTTCGCCGGCCGGGGCCGGTTCCGCCAGGCGGGAAGCGCTGCGGCGATTAAGCAGTAGGTCGAGAGCATCCATCTGTATAACTCCTGTGATGTCATTTTTCATAAAATTAACATGCACAAGGATTTTGTTACAGCGCGGTCGGTGATTCCTGCTGACAACCGACGGCTCACTCTTTAGGATAGCCAGACGCGGCGGCCCCTGCGGCCTGCCCATTTTTAGATAACGTTAGGGAGAATACATGCGAACCCTTTGGCGACTGATTGCCAGCTTTTTTAAATGGACGTGGCGGATACTCAACTTTATTCGCAAACTGGCCCTCAATGCGATCTTCCTGGTGCTGGTGCTGGTGTGTATCGGCATCTGGAGCCAGTTCAGCAGCACCACCAGCGAACATGCCGCGCGCGGCGCGCTGCTGCTGGATATTACCGGCGTGGTGGTGGATAAACCGTCCGCCAGCAGCAAGCTCGGCGTAATTGGCCGCCAACTGTTTGGCGCCAGCTCGGACCGTCTGCAGGAGAATTCTCTGTTCGATATCGTGCAGACCATCCGTCAGGCGAAGGATGACCGTAATATCACCGGTATTGTGCTGGATCTGAAAAACTTCGTCGGCGGCGATCAGCCCTCCATGCAGTACATCGGTAAAGCGCTGCGCGAATTCCGCGACAGCGGCAAACCGGTGTATGCCGTCGGCAGCAGCTACAGCCAGGGCCAGTACTACCTGGCGAGCTTTGCCAACAAAATCTGGCTCTCTCCGCAGGGCGAGGTGGACCTGCACGGCTTCGCCACCAACGGGCTGTACTACAAGTCGCTGCTGGATAAGCTGAAAGTCTCCACCCATGTCTTCCGCGTCGGCACCTATAAATCCGCCGTCGAGCCTTTCATTCGCGATGACATGTCCCCTGCCGCCCGCGAAGCGGACAGCCGCTGGATTGGCGAACTGTGGCAGAACTACCTCAACACCATCGCCGCCAACCGGCAGATCACCGCCCAGCAGCTCTTCCCGGGCGCCCAGGGCATTATCGATGGCCTGCGTAAGGTGGGCGGCGATACGGCGAAATATGCGCTGGACAATAAGCTGGTGGATGAGCTGGCGACCTCCACGGAAGTGGAAAAGGCGCTGACCAAACAGTTTGGCTGGAGCAAAGCGGATAACAATTACCGGGCGATCAGCTATTACGACTACAACGTGAAGACACCGTCTGACCAGGGTTCCGCCATCGCGGTGATCTTCGCCAACGGCGCCATCATGGACGGCGAGGAGACCCCGGGCAACGTCGGCGGCGACACCACCGCTGCGCAAATTCGCGATGCGCGCCTCGACCCGAAAATTAAGGCCATCGTCCTGCGCGTCAACAGCCCGGGCGGCAGCGTGACCGCCTCGGAAATCATTCGCGAAGAGCTGGCGGCGGCCAAAGCCGCGGGTAAACCGGTGGTCGTTTCAATGGGCGGCATGGCGGCCTCCGGCGGCTACTGGATCTCCACGCCGGCGGACTACATTGTCGCGAACCCAAGCACCCTCACCGGCTCCATCGGCATCTTTGGGGTGATCAACACCGTGGAAAACACCCTCGGGTCGATTGGCGTCCATACCGACGGCGTCGCCACGTCGCCGCTGGCGGATATCTCCAGCACCAAAGCGCTGCCGCCGGAAGTGCAGCAGCTGATGCAGTTGAGCATTGAGAACGGCTATCAACGCTTTATCACCCTGGTAGCTAACGCGCGTAAGAGCACGCCGGAGAAAATCGACCAGATTGCCCAGGGCCACGTCTGGACCGGGGAAGATGCCAAAGCCAACGGTCTTGTCGACAGCCTCGGCGACTTCGACGACGCGGTGGCCAAGGCCGCCGAGCTGGCGAAGCTGAAAACCTGGCACCTCAACTACTATCAGGAAGAGCCCACCTTCTTCTCGATGGTGCTGGACAGCCTGACCGGTTCGGTACGCGCCTCGCTGCCGGCCGCCATTCAGGCCTGGCTGCCTGCGCCGGTGGCCGCGGCAGCCGAGACGGTGAAAGCCGAAAGCGACAAGCTGGCGGCGTTTAACGACCCGCAGAACCGCTATGCCTTCTGCCTGACCTGCGCCAACATCCGTTAATACGCAGCGGCTGCCCCGTCTCCCGGGGCAGCCTTTTTTCCGCACCTGCCAGCGCCGCCACAAAGCGAGCGGCCAACACTGTATTTTTTCCTCCGTCTCTTTATACTGCGCCTGTCTACGACCAACCTAAGCGATGCTATGCAAAAAAAATCGATTTACGTTGCCTACACCGGTGGGACCATCGGTATGCAGCGCTCTGAACACGGCTATGTACCCGTTTCCGGCCATCTCCAGCGTCAGCTGGCGCTGATGCCTGAGTTCCATCGCCCGGAGATGCCGGACTTCACGATCCATGAATACCATCCGCTGATGGATTCATCCGATATGACTCCTGAGGACTGGCAGCACATCGCCGACGATATCCGCAGCCATTACGAGGAGTATGATGGCTTTGTGATCCTCCACGGTACCGACACCATGGCGTTTACCGCCTCTGCGCTGTCATTCATGCTGGAAAACCTCGGCAAACCGGTGATTGTGACAGGGTCACAAATCCCGCTGGCCGAGCTGCGCTCCGACGGCCAGATCAACCTGCTCAATGCCCTGTACGTCGCCGCCAACTATCCGATTAACGAAGTGGCGCTGTTCTTCAACAATCGGCTGTTCCGCGGCAACCGTACCACTAAAGCCCATGCCGACGGCTTTGACGCCTTCGCCTCGCCAAACCTCGCGCCGCTGCTGGAGGCCGGGATCCATATCCGCCGTCTCGGTACCCCGCCGGCGCCGCAGGGCCGCGGTGAGCTTATCGTGCACCCCATCACCCCGCAGCCGATTGGCGTGGTGACGATTTACCCTGGCATCTCCGCCGACGTGGTGCGTAATTTCCTGCGCCAGCCGGTGAAAGCGCTGATCCTCCGCTCCTACGGCGTCGGCAATGCGCCGCAGAATGGCGAGTTTATTCAGGTGCTGGCGGAAGCCAGCCAGCGCGGCATTGTGGTGGTCAACTTGACGCAGTGTATGTCCGGGAAAGTGAACATGGGCGGCTATGCCACCGGCAATGCCCTCGCCCAGGCGGGAGTCATCAGTGGTTTCGATATGACGGTGGAAGCGACGCTGACCAAGCTACACTATCTGCTGAGCCAGCAGCTGGACGTTGACGCCATTCGCGCGGCGATGCAGCAGAATCTGCGTGGCGAACTGACCCCTGACGAAGCTTAAGGAGGACGTATGGCGCATCGAGCGCTGTTACTGGTTGATTTGCAGAACGACTTCTGCGCCGGCGGCGCGCTGGCGGTTCCTGAAGGCGATAGTACCGTCGAGGTGGCCAATGCGCTTATCGACTGGAGCCTGGCGCGCGGCGAGCCCATCGTCGCCAGCCAGGACTGGCATCCGGCGGATCACGGCAGCTTCGCCAGCCAGCACCAGGTGGAACCCTACACCCAGGGCGACCTGGATGGCCTGGCGCAAACTTTCTGGCCGGATCACTGCGTTCAGCACAGCGAAGGCGCGGCGCTGCATCCACTGCTCAAGCAGCAGGCCATCGCCGCCGTGTTCCACAAAGGGCAAAACCGGGTCATTGACAGCTACAGCGCTTTTTTTGACAACGGTCACCGGCAGAAAACTGAACTGGACGGCTGGCTGCGCGGTCAGGGGATCGTGGAGCTGACCGTGCTCGGCCTCGCCACCGATTATTGCGTTAAGTTCACCGTGCTGGATGCCCTGGCGCTGGGCTACGCGGTCAACGTCATCACCGACGGCTGCCGCGGGGTGAATCTTCAGCCGCAGGACAGCAGCCAGGCGTTTATGGAGATGGCCGCCGCAGGCGCCACGCTCTATACCCTCGACGACTGGCGGGAAACCCACGCCTGATCCCTTCCCCGGCGCGCCCGCGCCGGGGCTTCTTCTGCCGCTTCGTTATCGTCCATAAATTGAACTCTCTCGCAGTTTCAACAGGTTATTGCTGGTAGTCTGGCAAGGCTGTTTTTTCGCCACGCCATTTCCGTGGCGCGGTTATTTTTTTATGTCAAAGAGGAACCACTATGAAACGTTTGCCCTTGCTGGCAGCCTTGCCCCTGCTTTGCGCTTCCGCGCTCTCTGCCCAACCGCTGATGTCCGTCGGCTATTTCAACGGCGGCGGCGACGTCACTGCCGGGCCGGGCGGGGATATCGACAAGCTGGACGTCCGGCAGATCACCCATCTCAACTACTCGTTTGGCCTTATCTATAACGATGAAAAAGACGAGACCAACGCAGCCCTGAAGGATCCTGCTCATCTGCACGAGATCTGGCTCTCGCCGAAGGTGCAGGCGGATCTGCAAAAGCTCCCGGCTCTGCGTAAACAGAACCCGGACCTCAAAGTCCTGCTGTCGGTCGGCGGCTGGGGGGCGCGCGGTTTCTCCGGCGCGGCGGCTAGCAAAGAAACCCGGAAGGTATTTATTCAGTCTGCGCAGGAAATTGTTGAAAAATATGGTCTGGATGGGATTGACCTCGACTGGGAGTTTCCGGTCAACGGCGCCTGGGGGCTGGTTGCCAGTCAACCGGCCGATCGCGATAACTTTACCGCGCTGTTAAAAGAGCTGCGCGCAGCGTTTGGTACCAGGAAACTGGTCACTATCGCCGTGGGCGCCAACGCCGAAAGCCCGAAAAGCTGGGTGGACGTTAAAGCGATTGCGTCATCGCTCGACTACATCAACCTGATGACCTACGACATGGCCTACGGCACGCAGTACTTCAACTCGAACCTGTATGACTCCAGCCACTGGCCGACGGTCGCCGCGGCGGATAAATACAGCGCCGATTTTGTGGTCAACAATTACCTGGCCGCCGGGCTTAAACCCAGCCAGATGAACCTCGGGATTGGTTTTTATGGCCGGGTGCCGAAACGGGCGGTCGAGCCGGGGATTGACTGGAGTAAAGCGGATGCGCAAAAGAACCCGGTCACCCAGCCCTATTTTGGTCCCCAGCAGATCGCGCTGTTTGCCTCGCTGGGCTATGACCTGAGCAAAGACACCTACGTGAAATACAATGATATCGTGGGCAAATTGCTCAACGATCCGCAGAAACGCTTTACCGAGCACTGGGACGATGAGGCGAAAGTCCCGTGGCTGTCGGTGCAGTCCGCGGAGGGCAAGCCGCTGTTCGCCCTCTCCTACGAGAACCCGCGCTCGGTAGCCATTAAAGCGGACTACATCAAGGCGAAAGGCCTCGCCGGAGCGATGTTCTGGGAGTATGGCGCCGATGACCAGAACCAGCTGGCCCGCCAGCTGGCGGAATCGCTGGGGATCAAACACTAATCGCGGCTGTTCCGCCGCATCGCCGCCGCCGGGCGGCGTGACGCAGGCAGCATCGCCGGCAATGCAGGTATATCGCGCCGCCCGGGATAGGTTATGATGCCTGTTATCCGCTGCGCCAGGGGCTGGCGCAGCTTAACCGTTTGACAGGAGGCAGGGGGCCATGGCCTATATCCCCAAAAATTACGCACGTCTGGAAGTGGGTTACCGCGAAAAGGCGCTCAAGCTCTTTCCCTGGGTATGCGGACGCTGCTCACGGGAGTTTGTCTACTCCAATCTGCGCGAGCTGACGGTGCACCATATCGATCACGACCACTCCAATAACCCGGAAGATGGCAGCAACTGGGAGATGTTGTGCCTTTACTGTCACGATCACGAACATTCCAAGTACACCGAAGCCGATCAGTATGGCTCCACGGTGGTAGCGGGCGAAGATGCGCAAAAGAGCGTCGGCGAGGCCACCTACAACCCGTTTGCCGACCTGAAAGCGATGATGAATAAAAAGTAAGCGAAGCGACTGACCGCCGGGCGCGGTCATTGACGCTACCCTTGTCCGGCGCCGGATCAGCCGACGCCGGTACGTCTCCCCGCCGGCCGGCGGTTTATTGCAACTTCACGGTGGCGATCGGCTTCGGCACGATGCCGAAATCTTCCTTCAGCTGCTGTTTGCTCTTCATCACCATCTGCCCGCGGGTGTCGATGGTCATATGCTGGGCGTCGGTGTTATACCGGGCCTGCCACAGCATCACCAGCTGCAGGCTATTTTCCTTCTGCTCCGGCGTCAGCGCCACGCCATCCGGCCATTTTCCCAGCTCTACCGCCGTCGCCAGACGCTGATACACTTCCGGGGTCATGCTGTCGATAATTTGTTCAATATCCATCTTCCGCTCACCTCCACCTGGAATAATTTGCTGAATCGTTTCTTCAGCCCTTAATCTGCTCGCCGTTCTGCTCATCGGTGAAGCTGAGCGACGCCGAATTGACACAATAGCGCTCGCCGGTCGGCTGCGGGCCATCCGGAAACACGTGACCGAGATGGGCATCACAATTTCCGCAGCGGATCTCAATGCGCTGCATGCCGTGGGAGCTGTCGTCCAGATAGCGAATGGCCTCTTCGCTTACCGGCTCGTAGAAGCTCGGCCAGCCGCAGCCGGAGTCGTATTTGGTCTGGGAGTTGAACAGCGGCGCATCGCACACCAGGCAGTGATACACGCCATTTTTCTTGTTGTGCAGCAGCCGTCCGGTGAAAGGCGGTTCGGTGCCATGATGTTGGGTCACGTAAAACTGCATTTCGCTCAAGCCGTTTTTCAGCTCTTCCGGGGAGGGTTTATTCGCCATGGGCTTACATCTCGCTTTGCAATGGACAACTTTCGCCCCAATTCTAACAAAACATTAACAATGAAGCGTACACTTTTGTTCTAAACTTATCCGGTGCCCACAGGCAGCCAGATAATTGTGACTTAAATCACGTTTTTATCTTAAATGCCCTTTAAAATTCCGCGCGCAGCCCCCATATGGAATTGGGCTCAAAGGGAGAGTGAGGCAAATCAATCGCGCAAGGTGTGCTCAGGATTGATTTGTCGCAATGATTGACACGATTCCGCTTGACGCTGCGTAAGGTTTTTGTAATTTTACAGGCAACCTTTTATTCACTAACAAATAGCTGGTGGAATATATGACTATCAAAGTAGGTATCAACGGTTTTGGCCGTATCGGTCGCATTGTTTTCCGTGCTGCTCAGAAACGTTCTGACATCGAGATCGTTGCAATCAACGACCTGTTAGACGCAGAGTACATGGCTTACATGCTGAAGTATGACTCCACTCACGGTCGTTTCGACGGCACCGTTGAAGTGAAAGACGGTCATCTGGTCGTTAACGGTAAAAAAATCCGTGTTACCGCTGAACGTGACCCGGCTAACCTGAAGTGGGACGAAGTTGGTGTTGACGTTGTTGCTGAAGCAACCGGTATCTTCCTGACCGACGAAACCGCTCGTAAACACATCACCGCTGGCGCGAAAAAAGTCGTTCTGACTGGCCCGTCCAAAGACAACACCCCGATGTTCGTTCGCGGCGCTAACTTCGACACTTACGCTGGCCAGGACATCGTTTCCAACGCATCCTGCACCACCAACTGCCTGGCACCGCTGGCTAAAGTCATCAACGACAACTTCGGTATCGTTGAAGGCCTGATGACCACCGTCCACGCAACCACCGCTACTCAGAAAACCGTTGATGGCCCGTCTCACAAAGACTGGCGCGGCGGCCGCGGCGCAGCTCAGAACATCATCCCGTCCTCTACCGGCGCTGCTAAAGCAGTAGGTAAAGTACTGCCAGAACTGAACGGCAAACTGACCGGTATGGCGTTCCGCGTTCCGACTCCGAACGTATCCGTTGTTGACCTGACCGTTCGTCTGGAAAAAGCAGCGTCCTACGAAGAAATCAAGAAAGCTATCAAAGCCGCTTCTGAAGGCGCAATGAAAGGCGTTCTGGGTTACACCGAAGACGACGTTGTTTCTACCGACTTCAACGGCGAAGTTTGCACTTCCGTGTTCGATGCTAAAGCCGGTATCGCACTGAACGACAACTTCGTTAAACTGGTTTCCTGGTACGACAACGAAACTGGCTACTCCAACAAAGTTCTGGACCTGATTGCCCACATCTCCAAATAAGTTGAGATGAAAAAGTAATCTGTAAGAGCGACTTCGGTCGCTCTTTTTTTTGTCTGCAGAGATAGGATTGCACAATGATAAATAAAATTTTTGCTCTCCCGGTGAATGAAACCATTTCGCCCGTTATCTCCCGTCGCCAGCTGGACGACCTGGAGCTGATTGTCATCGACCATCCGCAGGTGAAAGCCTCTGTGGCGCTGCAGGGGGCGCACCTGCTCTCCTGGAAACCCGCCGGTGAAGAAGAAGTCCTGTGGCTGAGCAACAACACCCCATTTAAACAGGGCGTCGCCCTGCGCGGCGGCGTGCCGATTTGCTGGCCGTGGTTTGGCCCATCGGCGCAGCAGGGCCTGCCGTCGCACGGCTTTGCCCGCAACCTGCCGTGGACCCTGGAAGGGCATGATGAAGACGACAGCGGCGTGATGTTGACCTTTGCGCTGCAGAACAGCGCTGAAACCATGAAGCTGTGGCCGCATGAGTTCACCCTCTATGCCCGCTTCAAGCTGGGCAAGACCTGCGAAATCGAGCTGGAAGCCCACGGCGAATTCGAGACCACCTCTGCCCTGCACAGCTACTTCAACGTTGGCGATATCGCGGCGGTGAAAGTGAGCGGTCTTGGCGAGCGCTATATCGATAAAGTGAAGAACGCCGAAGAAGGCGTTCTGAACAACGGCGTGCAGACCTTCCCGGATCGTACCGACCGCGTCTATCTCGACGCCGAAGGCTGCAGCGTGATCCACGACGACGCGCTCAGCCGCACGATCGACGTGGTGCATCATCATCAGCACAACGTGGTGGCCTGGAACCCGGGCCCGGCGCTGTCCGTCAGCATGGGCGACATGCCGGACGATGGCTATAAAACCTTCGTTTGCGTCGAAACCTGCTGCGTGACCCAGCCGCAGAAAGCCAGTGAAGAGACCCCGTCTCGCCTGGCGCAAACCATCAGCGTGAAAAAACGCTAACCGCAAAAAGCCCCGTTTATCACGGGGCTTTTTCTCTTCTCCACCTGGATGCGCTGTGGGTTAAACCATATCCAACCGGGTTTTCCGCGGCGGCGGCGGATAGAGGCGATCCAGCTGCGCAAGCTCTTGCGGGCTGAGAACGATATCAAGCGCGGCGGCATTCTGCACCACATGCTCGATAGTCGCCGCTTTCGGGATCGCCAGCATTCCCGGATGACGAATCACCCAGGCCAGCAGCAGCTGCGCCACCGTCACGCCCCGCGCGTTAGCCATATTAATGATATCGGTATGCTGAAAAAGTCCATCGCGTAAGCGCCCCGCCTGCGCCAGCGGGCAATAGGCCATCACCGGCAGGGTGTGCTGCTGACACCAGGGCAGAAGATCGTATTCAATGCCCCGCGACGCGAGATGATAGAGCACCTGGTTGGTGGCGCAGCGTTCGCCGCCCGCCGTGCGCCACAGCGCCTGCATATCGTCGGTGTCCAGATTGGAGACGCCCCAACGGCGGATTTTGCCCTCGGCCACCAGCCTTTCCATCGCCTCGACCGTCTCCTGCAGGGGGATATCGCCCCGCCAGTGCAGGAGATACATATCCAGATAGTCGGTCTGCAGCCGGCGCAGACTGTTTTCACAGGCGCGGCGGATCGCCGCTCCGCCGGCGTGCCAGGGATAGACTTTAGAGACCAGCGTCACCCGGTCGCGCAGGCCGCGGATCGCCTGGCCCACTACCTCCTCCGCCCCGCCGTCGGCATACATCTCCGCGGAATCGATTACCGTCAGGCCATGGTCGATGCCCGCGCGCAGTGCAGCCACCTCCTGCTGACGCTGCGCCGCGTTCTCGCCCATATACCAAGTTCCCAGCCCGATGGCCGGAACTGCCGCCTGCTCGCCAAAGCATACTGTTTTTTTCACCATCGTCTCCTTCTTCGCGCCCTGCACCACCATAAAGCAAAACAGGGCACGAAGCCCTGTTTTGATGCATAAAGCGCACTGTAATAATGCACAATCAGAAGGTGTAGGTGATCCCGGTTGAGATCAGACCGCTCCAGGATTTGTCCACCATCGGGCTATCGGTGATTTCATCCGACAGACGCGTGTAGCGCGCAATACCGTATACGCTCCAGTCGCCGAGGAAGCGATAGTTGGCCGCTAGCTCCAGATACGGGTTCCAGCTGCTGTCCGGATCGTAGCTGCGCATCCCGCTGCGACGGGACTCATGCTGCGAGACGCCATAGTAGTATTCGTTCTGATTGTCGCTGTTCCACTCGACGCCAATGCCCGGCGTCAGCGTCAGGTTCCCGTTGGTGTAGCGGTACAGCCAAGCGAGATCCCAGTTGATGCCGTTGCTGTTATCCAGCGTATCGCCGGCAATCGTCGTGCGCAGGAAGCCATAGGGCGTGTTGTGGACATAAGAAAGACCGGCCATCACGGTCGATTTACGCTTATCCAGGCGACGCATTTGTTCGCTATCGCTGTCGCCCGGCTTGAAGTACATCGGCGACCAGTAGGCCGTTATCGACAGCTTATCGTTGGTGTCATTCCACAGGTAGTAACCCCCGCCCAGACCGTGGAACCAGAAGTTATCGCTCTCATAACTAATGACCGGCACCGGATAAACATCCGCATCATACTGCTTGTACGGATGCTCAACGATGCCGACGCCAGCCCCAAGCGTGAACTTCCCGTCGGCATGCGCCGCGCTGGCGGAGGTCGCAAACAGCACGCCGAGTGCCAGAAGTTTGATTTTAGTCACAATCCATATTCCCGTTGTCAAATAATCAGCCCGTGCAGTTTACCGTCGTAGGTCTCATGCCTCAAATTCTTTACCCGATATGACACAAATCGTTCACTTTCCCACCCTTCTCTTACCATCTGGTGACAGCCCGATGACAGCTTCACGTCCCGGCGAATCAAAAAGCGTCTTTTTCAGGATGAGTTATTGATATGTCATTGAAATTGATTTTCTGCTGCATGCAAGATTTCTAAATGCATCTACGCTTAAATTTAGAAGGTGTAATTGCAGGGCACATTCACGCTACCCCACCCGCAACCTGGCATAAGGGTTGCTGGATACCAGGAGAGCGATGTTCAGCTTATGTCTTCCGGGGGCCCCCACTATTCATATGAACGGCTCTCAACCTGTGCTAAAAAACGAAAGGACGGCATGCCATGAATATATTCGATCACTATCGCCAGCGCTATGAAGCTGCCAAGGACGAAGAGTTCACACTGCAGGAGTTTCTTACCATCTGCCGGCAAGATCGCAGTGCCTATGCCAATGCGGCAGAACGTCTGTTGATGGCCATTGGTGAACCCGTCATGGTTGATACGGCTCTCGAGCCGCGGCTATCCCGTCTCTTTTCAAACCGGGTCATCGCACGCTATCCGGCGTTTGAAGAGTTTTACGGTATGGAAGACGCCATTGAGCAGATCGTTTCCTACCTCAAGCATGCCGCCCAGGGGCTGGAAGAGAAGAAACAGATCCTCTATCTGCTGGGACCGGTGGGCGGTGGTAAATCATCGCTGGCTGAACGGCTGAAAGCCCTGATGCAGCGCGTGCCTATCTATGTGCTGAGCGCCAACGGCGAGCGCAGCCCGGTTAACGATCACCCGCTGTGCCTGTTCAATCCGCAGGAGGATGCGCAGATCCTTCAGAAAGAGTATGGCGTCCCTACCCGCTATCTCGGCACCATTATGTCGCCGTGGGCGGCCAAACGCCTGCATGAGTTTGGCGGCGATATCACGAAATTCCGCGTGGTCAAAGTCTGGCCATCGATTCTCGAGCAGGTCGCCATCGCCAAAACCGAACCGGGCGATGAGAACAACCAGGATATTTCGGCGCTGGTGGGTAAAGTGGATATCCGTAAGCTGGAACACTATGCGCAGAACGACCCGGACGCCTACGGCTACTCCGGTGCGCTGTGCCGCGCCAACCAGGGGATCATGGAGTTCGTCGAGATGTTTAAAGCGCCGATCAAGGTGCTGCATCCGCTGCTGACCGCGACCCAGGAGGGTAACTATAACGGGACCGAAGGGATCTCCGCCCTGCCGTTTAACGGGATCATCCTTGCCCACTCCAACGAATCGGAATGGGTGACCTTCCGTAATAACAAAAACAATGAGGCCTTCCTCGACCGCGTCTATATCGTCAAAGTGCCTTATTGCCTGCGGATCTCCGAAGAGATCCGTATCTATGAAAAACTGCTCAACAGCAGCGAACTGACGCATGCGCCATGCGCCCCGGGCACGCTGGAAACGCTGGCGCGCTTCTCGATTCTGTCGCGCCTGAAAGAGCCGGAAAACTCGAGCATCTACTCGAAAATGCGGGTCTATGACGGCGAGAGCCTGAAAGATACCGACCCGAAAGCGAAATCCTATCAGGAGTATCGCGACTATGCCGGGGTGGATGAAGGGATGAACGGGCTCTCCACCCGCTTTGCCTTTAAGATCCTCTCAAGGGTGTTTAACTTCGACCATGTTGAAGTGGCGGCCAACCCGGTGCATCTGTTCTATGTGCTGGAGCAGCAGATTGAGCGCGAACAGTTCCCGCAGGAGCAGGCCGAGCGCTATCTGGAGTTCCTCAAAGGCTATCTGATCCCGAAATACGCCGAGTTTATCGGCAAAGAGATCCAGACCGCTTATCTGGAATCCTACTCCGAGTACGGGCAGAACATTTTCGATCGCTATGTCACCTACGCTGACTTCTGGATCCAGGATCAGGAATATCGCGATCCGGACACCGGGCAGCTGTTTGACCGTGAATCGTTGAATGCCGAGCTGGAGAAAATTGAGAAGCCGGCCGGGATCAGCAACCCGAAAGACTTCCGTAATGAAATCGTCAACTTTGTGCTGCGCGCCAGAGCCAACAACAGCGGACGTAATCCGAACTGGACCAGCTATGAGAAACTGCGCACGGTTATTGAGAAGAAAATGTTCTCCAATACCGAAGAGCTGTTGCCGGTCATTTCGTTTAACGCCAAAACTTCAACCGATGAGCAGAAAAAACACGACGACTTTGTCGACCGCATGATGGAGAAAGGCTACACCCGCAAACAGGTTCGCCTGCTGTGCGAGTGGTACCTGCGGGTTCGTAAATCGTCCTGATGCGTCCAGCCCGGCGGTGCGCCGCCGGGCCAACTGCAGCTGAATGATGATAAGTAAAGTTGGCTAATGCAGTACAGGAGGGCATATGACCTGGTTCATAGACCGACGCCTGAACGGGAAAAACAAAAGCGCCGTCAATCGTCAGCGCTTTTTGCGCCGTTATAAGGCGCAAATTAAACAGTCGATCTCCGAGGCCATCAACAAGCGCTCGGTGACCGATATTGAGAGCGGAGAATCCGTCTCGATCCCGACGGACGATATCAACGAGCCGATGTTTCATCAGGGTCGCGGCGGGCTGCGCAACCGCGTCCACCCGGGCAACGACCATTTCGTGCAAAACGACCGCATCGAACGCCCGCAAGGGGGCGGCGGCGGCGGGGGCGGCGGTCAGGGGCAAGCCAGCGCCGATGGCGAAGGGAAGGATGAGTTTGTCTTCCAGATTTCGAAAGATGAGTACCTGGATCTGCTGTTTGAAGATCTCGCCCTGCCGAACCTGAAGAAAAATCAGCACCGGCAGCTGAACGAGTTTAAAACCCATCGCGCGGGCTTTACCTCTAACGGGGTGCCGGCCAACATCAGCGTGGTGCGATCGCTGCAGAACTCGCTGGCCCGCCGGACGGCGATGACCGCCGGCAAGCGCCGTGAACTGCGCGCCCTGGAGGAGGATCTGGAGACCATCAGCCGCAGCGAACCGGTGCAGCTGCTGGAGGAGGAGCGCCTGCGCAAAGAGATTGCCGAGCTGCGGGCTAAAATTGAACGGGTGCCGTTTATCGACACCTTTGACTTACGCTACAAAAATTACGAAAAACGGCCGGAGCCCTCCAGCCAGGCGGTAATGTTCTGCCTGATGGACGTCTCAGGCTCGATGGACCAGGCCACCAAAGACATGGCCAAGCGCTTTTATATCCTGCTGTATTTGTTCCTCAGCCGGACCTATAAAAACGTCGATGTGGTCTACATCCGCCACCATACTCAGGCGAAAGAGGTGGATGAACACGAGTTCTTCTACTCTCAGGAGACCGGCGGCACCATCGTCTCCAGCGCCCTGAAGCTGATGGATGAAGTGGTGCAGGCGCGTTATGACCCGGCGCAGTGGAACATCTACGCCGCCCAGGCGTCGGATGGTGACAACTGGGCCGACGACTCCCCGCTGTGCCACGAACTGCTGGCGAAGAAAATTCTGCCGGTGGTGCGTTATTACAGCTATATCGAAATTACCCGCCGGGCGCATCAGACCCTGTGGCGCGAGTATGAACACCTGCAGGCGACCTTTGATAATTTCGCCATGCAGCATATCCGCGACCAAGAGGATATCTACCCGGTATTCCGCGAACTGTTTCACAAACAATCGTCTAAAAGTGAGGCGTAGTGAAATACTCAGCCAGTGAGTCGAGTGACTTGCTGGCTATTTTCCTCAGACACAAGGCCCGATGGCACAGCCATACATCATGTAAAACGGAAACAACGGGGCCATGGCGACGGCGCCAAGCGAGCTAATCGTTTTGGTCTTATCATTGATTGATACCACAACGGGGTGCGCTAACTGGTAGGCGGCGGCCAGATCTGACGCGTCCGATGCCGTCCAAAACCCTGTCGCTTTAAACAACACCCCGAGGCGATCGTTATCAATCTGCACCGCATGATACTGATTCACCAGCTCGCTATGCTGCCCGGCATCCAGTTTGCGCTGATCCATCACCACCAGATATTCCGCCGTTACCTCATGTTGTTCCACGACAAAGTTAACCCGCACGCCGGAAGCCTGTTGGTGAAAGCGCTCATAAAAGGTCTTATAACGCTGATATTCCTCAGGCACACCGTCACGGACAAAGCGGTAACTGTATTTCGCTGAGCTGGCGACAATACCGGACTCTGTGGGTTTCACCGCCACAATGGTATCCCGAGGCGGCAAGTTTGGCGCGCTGGTACAGCCTGCGAGTATCGCCACTACGACCAGCGATAAGATATATTTCACCATTTTCAGCCGTTCCTGTTCGCGATTTTTTCTATGATATCTGGCGTTTTTTTTAACACTACAGGTACAAATTCCTCACCCTGTGTATCATAACTGCCTAATCTGCTTCAAACATTCGCGCGATCGTTAGCGTTGAACTGTTTCTACTCTCAGGAGCCTGCTATGACCCTTTTTTATCAACTGACGGCTACCCGCCTGCGCGGACAGCCCCTCTCCATGGCTGACTATGCTGGCAAGGTGGTTCTGGTGGTGAATACGGCCAGCCATTGTGGCTTCACGCCGCAATATGCTGGCCTTGAAGCGCTCTACAAAAAGTACGCGGCTCAGGGGCTGGTTGTGCTTGGGTTCCCCTGCAACCAGTTTGGCAAGCAGGAACCCGGCGGTGCGGATGAAATCGAGCAGACCTGTCACGTTAACTACGGCGTGAGCTTCCCGATGTTTGAGAAAGTGGACGTCAACGGCCCCGCCGCGCATCCGCTGTTTCGTTATTTGAAACAAGCGTTGCCCGGCGTGCTCGGCGGACGGATCAAGTGGAATTTCACCAAGTTCCTCATCGGTCGCGACGGCACTCCCCTCACGCGTTTTGCGCCGTTCACGACGCCGGAGAAAATGGAAGCCGCCATTGTTGCCGCACTCAAAGGCTAAGTGTTCCTGTCATACCACGCTCACCCAACGGTGGCTGGCTGCCCATGCAAGGTAGAGGTCGATCTCACGCGGCCAGCAACCGTCTGTGGTTGGCCTAACTTCCGCCTGCCCGACACGCAGCCTACAGCGGCGACACGGCCTCAACCTCATGCTGAAACACGTAGGGGTCGGAGAGCAGTTCGAATACTTCGTCGTCCGGATAGGTGACCGCGACGTGATAGTCTTCGCCTGCGAAGGCTTTGACCGCCGCGAGATCCTGCCAGTAGGTGGCGAGAAAGAAATGCGCCCATTCGCCCTGGTTTTCCCGGCGCACCAGCGCGCCCCTGTTGCCGGGGATACCCCGGGCGTGTTCCACGCCGGTCAGCTCAAGGTGCTTTGCAAACCCCTCGGCATGTTGCAATGGCACACAGCCGTGCCAGGTCCTGACAATCATTTGCGTTCTCCTGTAGTAATCAACCTCTCACCCTAACATCGACAGGCATTTTTGGGGGAGCGCAACAAGGCGGCGCTGGCAACAACGCAAAATTATTTTGCCGGACGGGGATATCCCCTCACTCTGCAGTATTTTCGACTGCGGCGCAGCATTGGGCCGAATATTGCGCGGTGAGTATGACTGTTAGCGGGCGCGGAAAAAATCGTGGCTCGTCAGCCCCGGGGGGTCTTATCGATACACGCCCAAGCCGCGTCCCTTCAGGGCATCGCCAGCCGCTCTTGATGATCCGCAAAGAGAGCGATGAGATGGTCGGCGAGAACCCGCACGCGTCTTGACCCGGCCAGGTCGGAATGCATCACCAGCCAGAGGGTCTGATCCGCGCCGATCTCCGGCTGCAGGCATTGCAGGCCGCTGGCCCGCGCCATAAAGTGCGGCAGGACGCCCAGGCCGAGGCCCGCGGATACCGCGGAAACCTGGGCCACGAGCGTATTGGCTTCGACTTTACACGGCCGGCCGCGCAGGGTGCGCGTGATCCATTGGGCGGCCGGCAGGTGCTGGTGAGTTTCCGGCCACCCCACTAAGTCCGCCTCGCTCAGCGACAGGCTGTCCGCGCCGGCCAGATAGCCGGCGGTGCCATAGACGCCAAACCCCACCGTCCCCAGACGCTTTAACGTCAGATGCCCGGCCTCAGGCTTGACCATGCGGATCGCCAGATCGGCATCCCGACGGTGCAGGTTCACCGGCTGCACGCCGCTCAGCACCTCCACCCGCAGCTCGGGATATTGGTCCAGGAGCCCTTTCAGGGAGGGCAGAATAAAATGCGTGGCCAGGTTGTCCGCGGTGGCCAGGCGGACAACCCCGGCGACATGCCCCTGCAGTTGCGCCGCTTCGCCGAACGCCAGGCCTGCGTATTCCAGCGCCTCAGCCCGCGCGAGCAGGGATTCGCCATCGTCGGTCAGGCGATAGCCGCTCTGATGGCGGCTGAAGAGCGGAACGTTCAACGCCTGCTCCAGCCGATCCAGCCGGCGGGAGACCGTGGCAATCCCCATGTTCATCTTGTCGGCGGCGCCGCTCAGCGTTCCCGCCCGGGCGATGGCGAGGAATATGCGCGCATCATCCCAGTTAAATTCTGCGGTCATCTATTTTCCATTTACGGAAAACAACTCTCCGTTTTCCGCTCTTTTTTATCAGTTTTGCAGGGATGATACTGCACACCACTCGCGGAGACAACCAGGCCATCCGGTCGCCTGCGCTCTCCTCACCTGAACGTCCGCGCACCGCGCGGAACGCTCCTTTCCTAAGGATACGCCTGATATGAAAGAGATTGCTTTACCCCTCCACCCGGCGCCGGCGCGCGTCTGGATAGCCGTCGTTGCGCTCGGGCTCTGCGCCTTTTCGATCGTCACCAACGAACTGGCGCCGGTGGGCATGCTCAGCGCCCTGGCGGCGGATTTTCACCAGACGGAATCCGGCATGGGCCTCGCCGTCACCGCCTATGGCTGGGTGGGCGCCCTGGCGGCTCTGCTTTCCGGCGCGATGCCGGCGCGTATTTCCCGCAAGGCGCTGCTGGTCGGGCTGATGCTGATCCTGGCGCTTTCCTGCCTCGCCGCAACCCGGTCTTATTCGATGTTCGCCCTGATGAGCGCCCGCATGATTGGCGCCCTGGCGCATGGCGCCTTCTGGGCCTTAATTGGCATCGTCGCCGCGCAGCTGGTACCGCCGCACCGGCTGGGGCTGGCCACGGCGATCATTTTTGGCGGCGTGTCGGCGGCAAGCGTAGTGGGGGTACCCCTGGCGAGCTTTATCGCCACCCTGGCGGGCTGGCGACACGCGTTTATGGCGATGGCCTTGCTGTCACTGGCCGCCGCTGCGGCGCTGTGCTCAACGCTGCCCCCGCTGGCCGCCCCTGCCTCCGTCAGGCTGCGTGTTTATCGCGATATTTTCCGCAATCCGCTGCTCGGTGGCCTGTATGGCGCCACGGCCTGCATCATTACCGCACACTTTGCCGCCTTCACCTACATTGAACCGCTGCTGATAAATCTGCAGGGAGTCCCGGCGACCGCCCTCTCCGGCCTGCTGCTGCTGTCAGGGGTTTCCGGGCTGCTGGGTAACGTTATCGCCGGTAAGCTTATCGATCGTCATCTGAAGGGGCTGATTTTCGCTGCGCTGCTGCTGAGCGGGGGCGCGCTGGCGATCCTTGGCGCCGCCCGTCTTGCGCCACTGCCGTTCTGTTTTAGCGGGCTACTGTTAGCCCTGTGGGGCGCCGGCATCGCGATTGTGTTCGTCGGCTTACAGACCTGGCTGCTGCGCAGCGCGGGCGCGGTCGCCCAGCCGGCGTCAGCCATTTACGTGGCCATTTTTAATGCCGCCATCGGCACCGGGGCGCTTGTCGGCGGCCAGCTGATCGCCTCAGCTGGCCTGTCGGGAATGGTGTGGCTGGCGGCGGGGATCATGGTGGGCAGTACGCTGCTGATCGCCCTGCTGAAAGCGCCCTCGGCCCGCTAAACGCTGCCCTGTAAAACCGCGTTTTCACGGTCCAGAGTGAAGATCTGCCACACGACGCGGGTCGCGCTCAAGGTAAAAATGGCCGTCGCCAGCGTATTTTCCTCATCCGGATCGTCGGGAGACAGCCGGTAAATCGGTAACAGCGGATCCTGCTGGTCGGAGAGCATCGCTTTCGCTGTCACGCCATCCAGCGGCGGGTTCGTCGCCAGCCACGCGTCCAGGCGCCGCTGGCGCGAAGCGGAGCTCCCGGTCACGATCTGTTCAATGGCCGCAAGCTGGGGATGGATCAGATGGTTGGCATGCCCGCCGGTGGTGGACAACTCGAGCACCGAGCTGCCGGAGCCGGTGGCTTCCACGCTAAACAGACGGCTATCGCCCATCTGGCCCAGGGTGTGGTGAAACGCGCCCGCGCGCGGCGTGGCGCTCAGCAAAGTGACGGCTTCCTCTAAGGTGGCGGCGTTCAGCGATGCGCGGGCCACAATCTGGCGCGGCATGCCGTCCGGACGATGCACGGCGCGAATATTGTTGACCGTATTGACTATCCCCTTCTCATTCACCGCGAAGGTGTGCCCGCACAGGGAGCCGGGATAGGCAAAGCTGGTGAAGGCGAGGCCCACCTCCGGGGTTACGCTGACGATGGCGCACTCTTCACGCAGCTGCGGGAAGCCGTCTTCATTGTGCGCAATGATCAACGCGCCCTCCGGGCTTCTCCCCGCCAGGGTGGTGCAGCCATCTGACGTCGAACGTACCAGATCGCCGCGACAGTTCCAGGCGAACACCTCATCCACCGGCGCCTGCAGCCCCTCCGCCATGCCCTCCAGCTCCTGCCAAATCAGCGGGAACTGCGCCTGCACTGCTGCGCGCATGCGCTGGGTCTGTTCCGCCGTTTTCAGGGCGGTTACGGTTTGCCACAACGCCGTTTGCCTGATTTTAGTATGCCAGGCCTCACGACCAAACGCGCCAAGCTGCTGACCGACCGCATAGGCGGAACCACGGATTGCGATTGTTTTCATATTGTCATCATTCACTTATGTTCAGGATACGTGTTGCAAAAACTCTTGCAGTCGCGGATTGCTGCTGGCCGTGAGCAGCGCCTCAGGTGAACCATCTTCGGCGATAGTGCCGCCATCAATAAAGATCAACCGGGAAGCCACCTCTCTGGCAAAGCCAATCTCATGGGTCACAATCACCATCGTCATGCCCTCTTCGGCCAGGGATCGCATGACCTTTAACACCTCATGCCGCAGTTCGGGATCGAGGGCGGATGTTGGCTCATCAAATAACATCATTTTGGGTTTCACCGCCAGGGCGCGCGCTATCGCCACGCGCTGCTGCTGACCGCCCGAGAGCTCTGCCGGATAGTGGTTGGCGCGTTCACGCAGCCCCACACGGTCCAGCAACGCCAGCGCCTGCTCCCGCGCCGCGGCCTTGCTCTGCTTGCGCACGCGAAGCGGACCGAACATGACATTCTCCAGGGCGGTCAGATGCGGAAACAAATGAAACTGTTGAAACACCATACCGGCTTCGCGGCGAATATCACACTCATTCGCATGCGGATCCGTAATGTGCATGCCCGCCACCAGCAGCGTGCCCGAAGAGATCGCCTCCAGCTTGTTAATGCAGCGCAACAGGGTCGATTTTCCCGAGCCGGAAGGACCGATGATCACCACCACCTCGCCCGCTTCAATCTTTAAATTGATATCGTGCAGCACCTGAGTGGCGCCGAAGTTTTTCGCTACCGCGCTAAATTCAACCATGCTCATAAAATATGGATCCTTTTCTCAAGTTGTTTCAGCAGGAAGCTCAGGCACAATGTTAAAAACAGATAAATCATCGCCACCGCCGTCCACACCTCCAGCGCCCGAAAATTGCCGGCAATAATCTCTTGTCCCTGACGGGTTAATTCTGCCACGCCAATGACAATAAACAGCGAGGTATCTTTAATACTGATAATCCACTGATTGCCTAATGCCGGGATCATCCGCCGAAAAGCCAACGGCATAATGACATGCCACAGGGTGCTGCGCGGCGATAATCCCATCGCCAGGCTGGCTTCTTTAAATCCTTTATTAATCGACAGAATCGCGCCCCGGGTGATCTCCGCTATATAAGCCCCGGAGTTAATCACAATGGTGATAATGGCGGCGGGAACCGGGTCAATACGCACTGGCAACACCATCGGCAGGGCGAAGTAGATAAACATCACCTGCACCATAATTGGCGTCCCGCGGATGACTTCCACAAACACCAGCGATACCGTTTTGGATATTGTTCCGCCTAATGCGCGGCAGGTCCCGGCCAGCAAGCCAATGATTAATCCACCTAATAAACCTGATAACGAAATAATCAGCGTCAGCTGCAAACCTTGCATCAGCAGCGGTAATGCATCCCAAATATAGCGACTGTCAAAATTCATGCTTCTACCCGTAAAGAAAATATAAGGTCGGATCGCTCCGACCTGGCAGGGTTATTTCGGCTGTTTAGCAAACCACTTTACGTAAATCTTGTCGTAGGTGCCATCGGCGCGCAGGGCCTGCAGGGCCTGGTTGACTTTTGGCGTCAGGCTGCTGTTTTTCTGCATCGCAAAGCCATACTGCTGTGGCAGAATGCTGTCCGTCTCACCTGTGGATTTGACCTTGCCGTTACCCGCCGTCTTCACGTAGTAAAGGACATTCGGTGAATCATGAACCACGGCATCGAGATTACCGGCCTGCAGGTCAAGGTAGGCGTTATCGATATTCGGGAACTCGATATAATTCGCTTTATATTTGCTTTTCATAAAGCTGGCTGCCGCCGTCCCCTGCTTAAGGCCGACTTTTTTCCCGGTCAAATCGCTGAATTTAACAATGGAGTTGTCGGTACTTTTCACGGCCATGAGCAGGTCGGCATTATAATATCCTTCGCTGAAGTCTACGACCTGCTTGCGCGCATCGGTAATCGTTATTCCCGCCATCGCCACATCCAGATTACGCGACTGCAGACCGGGGATCAGGCCGCCGAAATCCATCGGCCTTAATTCGTAGCTGATATGCATTTTCTTCGCAATCGCGTCCCACAGATCGATATCAAAGCCGACATATTTATCGCCTTGTTTAAATTCAAATGGAACAAAGGCAGTATCGACACCCACCGTTATTTTATCTTCTGCTGCTGTCACAAAACTGACTGAACAAATAACTAATGCCAGCGTCAGCTTTAATTTCTTAAATAATCCACTCATAATTACCCTCAGCGTCAGTGAAATAGCCTACAACGAACGTCATCCTGCGAAATATCTCGCCGGAAGAATTAATAATAAGAGCTGATATGCCGGGCGCAGTTTTATGCGCCCGAATAAAATCGATAACTTATTCAGAAAACAGAGAGTCAGAGGTATCCGGTACTGGCGTTTGCGCGCTGTTCATCACCATGGAGAGAAAACTGTAATAACCGTTTATTCCAATCAGATCCACCACGCCCTTCTCGCCCCATAACTCAATGGCTTGTTGCCAGGTCTCATCGCTGACCTTTTGCTGTTGATGCAGCTGCTGACAGAAGTCATAGATCGCCTGCTCATCGGGCCGCAGATCCGCGGGCCGGCGCCTTTCCTTAATCGCCTGCACCGCCGCGGCAGAGATCCCTTTCTCGCGGGCTATCGGCGCATGGATCGCCCACTCTACCGGCTGCGACCAGTGCCGCGCGGTCAGCAAAATCGCCAGTTCAGAAAGACGCTGGCCCAGCGCGCTGCGATAGCGCAGGTACTCCCCCATACGCTGGGCATGGGCCATCAGCTCGGGACTACGCAGCAGCGGCTCAAAAGGCGGCAGTAAGGCGCCGCGCGGTCCGTTGATGATCTCTTCCGCTAACTGACGCTGCCGATCGTCCCATTCCTGTTCCGCCAGGGGCGGTAAACGATTGATCATAATTTCCCCGTCTCTTCGCGGATCACACAGTCCAGGGTATCGACCACAAAATCGAGCTGCGCTGGGGTGATGATAAACGGCGGTGCAATCAGGATGTGGTCGCCAGACTGGCCATCGATCGTGCCGCCCATGGGATAGACCATCAGTCCACGCGCCATACAGTTTGCTTTGATCGCAGCGTGCAGCTTCAGGGCAGGATCGAATGGCGTTTTGTCGTCTTTATCGCGCACCAGTTCGACCCCCGCAAACAGGCCGCGTCCGCGCGTATCACCGACATGGGGTAACTCCCCCAGCACCTCGCGCAGCGCCTTGTGCAGATAGGCGCCCTGCTGTTTGACGGCGTCCAGTAAATTATCGCGCGCGATCACCTGCTGCACCGCCAGGGCTGCCGACGCGGCGGTGGCATGACAAATGTAAGTGTGACCGTGCTGGAACAACCCGCTGCCCGCCTTCAGCGCGGAGACGATGGTCTCACTCGCCAGTACCGCCCCAATCGGCTGATAGCCTCCGCCGAGTCCCTTGGCGATGGTCACTAAATCGGGCACCACGTCGTCCTGTTCAAACGCATGCAGCGTCCCGGTCCGCCCCATACCGCACATCACCTCATCCGCGATGTACAGGATGCCGTATTTGTCGCACAGGCGGCGGACCCCTTGCAGATAGCCCGGCGTCGGCGGCGTGGCTCCCGTCGTCGCTCCCACCACGGTTTCCGCACAGAAACCGATGATCGTTTCCGGGCCGGCCTCAAGGATGGCTTGCTCCAGCTCATTGAGCAGACGTTCGGTATACTGTTGCTGGGTCTCGTCAGCCCGGCGATCGCGGTACTCATTGCAGGCGGAGACGCGGATAACATCCATTAATAAGGGGGCAAACTGGCGACGGCGCCATTCGTTACCGCCCACCGCCAGCGCGCCCAGCGTATTGCCATGATAGCTCTGTTGACGGGCGATAAAGCGGGTGCGCGATGGCTGGCCGATCTCCACAAAGTACTGCCGCGCCATCTTCAGCGCCGTCTCTACCGCCTCAGAACCGCCCGAGACAAAGTAGGCGTAGTTAAGCTCGCCGGGCGCCGTGCGGGTGAGATGTTCGGCAAGCTGCTCGACGGCATCGCTGGTGAAAAAGCTGGTATGCGCATAGGCCAGCCGATCGATCTGGCGGTGCATCGCCGCCAGCACATCAGGATGCGCGTGTCCGAGGCAGGAAACCGCCGCCCCGCCACAGGCATCAAGATACGGTTTTCCCTGGGCATCAAAGATATAGGCCCCTTGCGCACGTGAGGCCACCATCGGCGTGCTACGCAGGCTGCGGTGAATGACATGACTCATACTGGGTTCTGCTCCTGAATCCGCTACATTAATTGAGCGTATCTTGCAGGATCCATTTGGATCACGTCAACGAATTAAAGATATAAATGCATCCATTATACTTATAACTGATACATTTGAATCATTTATCAGGACTTACCGGGGATCACGTAGGCGCCAGACTCAATGAGATAGCGTTCGGCACTTTCAATTTTACTCACCGCCTCCCGGCCGTGGCGCACCACCAGCATCGCCAGCAGACACTCCGCCAGCCCCATGCCGGAGACCACGGAAGGAAAAAATGACGGACTGTCGATGGAGAACAGCAGCGTGCAGTCTGCCGCCTGCGCTAAGGGGGAAACCGGCGAGTCGGTAATGGCGAGGATCTTCGCCCCGGCCTGCCGGGCTGCCCGTAAAACATCCAGTGATTCGCGTGAATAGGGCGCAAAGCTGGTGAGTAAGACGCAGTCCCGGGCGGTCAGTTCGCGGGTAAAGACTTCGATATTGCTGGCCAGGCCATCGATTAACGATACCTGGCGGTTGAACAGTCGATAGACATAAAATAGCGACCACGCGATCGGAAAGCTGGCGCGGAATCCGCAGATATAGACATTCTCCGCGCTATCGAGCAAGGTCACCGCCTGCTCCATCTGCTGGGCATTTTCGTTTTGCGTAAAGGTCAGGTTCGCCTGATGCGCCTGAAATACCTCTTTATACAGCTGCGTTTGCGTCCCGCGGGCCATCATTTTTTCCGCTTTTGATACGTATGTATCATTGCGCAGCCCCAGGTCGTCAATGAAATCGCTTTTTAGCTCGCTCCAGCCGCGGTAGCCCAGCCGCTGCGCCAGACGCAGCAGCGTTGCCGGTTTTACCCCGGCTTCCGCCGCGAAGGCGCGCATGGATAACACCACCAGCTGACTGGCATTTTGCAGTGAGAACTCGGCGGCGCGTTGCAGCTCGGGCGACAACCCGCCGAATTCATTAATGATTTTTTCCCTGAGATTCATGGCAGCCACTGACTGGTTTTAAGTGAAAGCTATCTAATCATATTTGAGATCAAGACTCTATAGGCTGGCATAACACCCGGGGGCCATCCTTTGCGGTTCTGAGCATGACTAACCGCCGTGCCCGTCATCTCTCCAGCCAGTCGATAAAAAACGCCATAAACGCCGATACCTGAGGGGGCTGCAGCTTTCGCTGGGGAAAGACAAACTGCAGCCCAACCTCCTTGCGGTCTAACCGACTGAAACCGGTGAAGCGGTCGGCAAACAGCACCTGAAGCCGCCCCTCCTCGACATCCCTCTTCACATCCCACCATGATTTACCGGCGATCCCCGCCCCGCTGAGCGCCCACTGCCGCAGCAGTGCCCCATCGTCGCAGACCATCGCCGGCGTCACCCGGATGACCTGCTCTTTTCCCGCGTCCTCAAAGCGCCACTCGTTCATCACCACGCCGTGCCGCTCCAGCGCCAGGCAGCGATGATGATGCAGCGCCTCGGGCGAAGCAGGCGTTCCACGGGCGGCAAGGTAATCCGTCGAGGCCACCAGCACCCGATGGTTAGGACGAATGTGGCGGATGGCCAGGCTACTGTCCGGCAGGTTACCGACGCGAATGCTCATATCCAGCCGGTTGGCGACCAGATCCTCCACGCGCTCGCCTAAGTAGACGGAAAAGGTCACTTCCGGGTGACGGCGGGTAAAGTCGACGATGGCCGGGCTAAGGTATTGTCGGCCAAAGTCGGAGGGGGCGGAAAGGCGAATATCGCCGCTCAGGACCCCCTCTTTTTGCGTCAGCAACGACTCGGCGTGGCGCGCCTCCTCCAGCACGCGCCGCGCGGCATGATAAAAATCTTCCCCCGCGTTGGTCAGAGTGATAGCCCGCGTGGAACGATGGAACAGGCGGGTCTGATAACGCTCTTCCATCGCCTTCAGGCGGGCCGTCATGGTGGCCGGCGAGAGCGACAACCGTCTGCCGGCGGCGGAGAGTCCCCCCGCCTCGGCGACGGCCACCAGCAGCGCCATATCTTCCAGTTTGCCCATTTTTCGCATTTCCCGAAAAGTGAATCTGTTTTTCGTCTAATTATCAAAATCAGATCCCGACTGTAAAGTGATTTCCATTCCACTCGCAAGGGACACCATTATGAACACGCTCTCACTTTTTGATCGTCATCGCATCGGTACGCTGCCGCTGAAAAACCGCATCGTCATGGCCCCCATGACCCGGGCGCGCGCCCTGCAGCCGGGAAATATCCCCTCCGCGCTGATGGCGGAGTATTACCGCCAGCGCGCCAGCGCGGGGTTGATCGTCACGGAAGCGACGCAAATCTCTCCTGAGGGACAGGGGTACTCCTGGACGCCCGGCCTGCATTCCGCAGACCAGATTGCCGGCTGGCAGTTGACGACCCGGGCCGTACACCAGGCCGGCGGCGTTATTTTTTCTCAGCTCTGGCACGTGGGACGCATGTCGCACGCCCGTTTTCATGCGGATGGTCAACCCGTGGCCCCCTCGGCGCTGGCGCCGGACGCCCAGGTCTGGGTGGTGGATGAGCAGGGCCGGGGCCAGATGGTGGACTGCCCACCGCCGCGGGCGCTCTCCCGGTCGGATATCCAGCGTATTGTCGCCGATTACCGCCAGGCGGCGCGCAATGCGATCGCGGCGGGGTTTGACGGCGTGGAGGTGCACGGCGGCAATGGCTATCTGATCGACCAGTTCCTGCGGCGTACCGCCAACCAGCGCACCGATGAGTACGGCGGTAGCCTGAACAACCGGATCCGTTTTGCCCAGGAGGTGCTGACCGCCATCGGCGACGCTATCGGCCGCGAGCGGACGGGCATCCGCCTTTCCCCCTTCATTACCCAGCGCGGGATGAACGATCCGCAGGTGATCGACGCCATCCTTGCCCTGGCGGCCTGGTGCGAACAGCAGGGTATCGCCTTTATCCATCTGGCGGAGGCGGACTGGGACGATGCGCCAGCCGTTCCCCGGCACTTCCGCGACACGCTGCGCGCAACCTTCAGCGGTACGCTGATCGTGGCCGGCAATTACGATCAGCAGAAGGCGGAGCGTATTCTTGGCGCCGGTCTCGCCGACCTGGTGGCTTTCGGCCGGCCGTTTATTGCCAATCCCGACCTGCCGCAGCGGCTTCAGCACCGCTGGCCGCTGGCGACCGTCAGCGATCCCGGCACGCTGTTTGGCGGAACGGCGGCGGGCTATACCGACTATCCCTTCTATACGGAGCATAAAGAGTGAAATTGATCGACAAAATGTTACCTGCCGGGCGTGGTGTCGCTGTTGCCCGCACGCTGGCCAGGCGCGGCCTCACGCGCCGTCGCTGCGCCACCGCGCTGCTGCTTGCCGGAATGTCCGGCTCCGCGTACGCACTGCTGAAGCCGGCACAACTCATCGCTGACGGCAGCCTTCCCGCTGCCACACGCGCCGCCAATGAATATGTCGCCAGGCAATACGCCACGTTCTGGAATACCGGCGATGACGCGCTGGCCCGGGCGGCACTGGCGGAGAACTTTATCGATAAAACGCCCCCGGAAGGGCGCCGACAGGGGCCGGAAGGAGCGATCCTCGCCTCCAGAGCGTTTCGCCAGGCGGTGCCGGATTTACGCTGTGATGTCGAACAAATGATCGTGGCCGGTGACCGGGTGGTCTCACACTTACATTTTCATGGCCACTTTACCGGGACCTTCGGCACCCGGCAGGGGAAGGGACAAAATATCGATTTTATCGCCACCGATATCTATCAGATCAGCGGTGGTAAAATTACCGCCAACTGGCATATTGAAGATAACCTGACGCTGATGAAACAGCTGGGCGCGCAATAAGCTGCCCACCCGGACGATGAGTAAGCGATCGGCAAAACCACGAGCCGCCCCGGTCTCCGCCAGGGCGGCTCGCCTGGCGACAGACTGTGCTTAAATTTGCGCCATTCCACCGTCGACATAGATCTCTGCGGCGTTAATAAAGCTCGACTCATTCGACGCTAAAAACACCACCGTCCGACCAATCTCCTCCGGCTCGCCCAGCCGTCCGAGCGGTACGCTGGCGGCCAGAGCATCGAACAGGCCCTGACGGTCCGCCTCCGCCACCAGTCCTCCCAGACCCGGGGTACGCACCGGCCCCGGGCTGACGACATTGATGCGGATCCCGCGGTCGTTCATCTCCAGCGCCCAGGAGCGCGCCAGGCTGCGTACCGCAGCTTTACTGGCGCTATAGATGCTGAAGTTAGCCGTCCCTTTGACCGCCGCCGTAGAGCCGGTCAAAATCACCGAGGCGCCGTCGGTGAGCAGCGGCAGCGCTTTCTGCACGGTGAACACCACCCCGCGCACGTTGGTGGCGAAAATCCGCTCGACGTGCGCTTCGGTGATGGCGCTGAGCGGCAGCATATCCCCGCCGCCAGCATTGGCGAACAGCACATCCAGGCGGCCGGACTCGTCGGCAATCGTCGCAAATACCGCGTCAAGGTCGCTTAACACGGCGGCGTCGGCGCGGATCCCGCGGGCGGCGGGCCCGATGAATCTTACCGCCGCATCCAGCTCCTCCTGTCGGCGGCCGGTGATATACACCTTCGCGCCCTGCTCCGCCAGCGCTTTCGCCGACGCCAGGCCAATCCCGGTGCTGCCGCCGGTCACTAACGCCACTTTATCCGCAAGTTTTTTGCTCATGGTGCATTTCCTTGGTTAGAGTATAAACAGGCCAGGCTCGCGAAAGCGCCCCGCCGGGTATGGAAAGCACTGTAATCGCCTCAGAGAGGCGGAAAAATGGCCTAATCTGAAAAACACTTTTCCCCTCCGTGGATAATGACGTCCAATAACCAGGATCACGCCCATAATGGACCGGTTTTCAGCCCTCAAAGCCTTCACCCGCGTTGTCGAAGCCGGCAGCTTTACCCGCGCCGCGGACTCGCTGGATATGCCCAACGCCACGCTCAGCAAAACCATCAAGCAACTGGAAGCGCACCTGGGGGTTTCCCTCCTGCAGCGCACCACCCGGCGTATTACCGTAACGCCGGAAGGACGGGAGTACTATGAAAAAGCTCGCTGCCTGCTGGAAGACCTGGAAGAGATCGACGCCTCCTTCAATACCGCCCACAATAAGCCGAAGGGCCATCTGCGGATCGCCATCGGCGGGTCGACCGCGCGCGATGTGCTGATCCCGATGCTGGCGGACTTTATGACCTCCTGGCCGGATATCCATATTGATTTGCAGGTGGCCGATAAACCCGCGGACCTCATCAGCGGCAATATTGACTGCGCCATCCGCGGCGGGCCGATGGAAGACTCGACGCTGATCGCCCGTAAAATCGGCGAGGCGACGCTGGTCACCTGCGCCACCCCGGGCTATCTTCAGCGCTACGGTACGCCCGCCTCGCCGGATGAACTGAACCATGGCCACCGGCTCATCAGCTACCTGTCGCCGGCCAGCGGCAGAGCGTTTCCGTTTCGCTTTACGCGTCACGGCGTCAGTACCGAGCTCAAGACAGAGCCCCATCTCGGCATCAATGAGAGCAACGCGCATATTGCCGCCGTCGAGGCGGGCTTAGGCATTGTGCAGACCTTTACCTATTCGCTAAGACCGGCGCTGGCAAGCGGCAAACTGGTGGAGATCCTCAGCGCCTGGCGCCCGGCCCCCTATCCCTTTCACGTCGTCTATGCCCGGCACCGGCACGTCCCGCCCCGGCTCCGCGTCTTTATTGACTGGCTGGCGGCGGTTTTTCCGGACGCGGTGCAGGGATAGCGCGCGTTATCTGACGCGGAGCAGGTCGTCGTATCGCGTGGTGTAGCGCGGCGATAGCATCTCTCGCTTCATCTGCCACTGCTGCTGGATCCCCTGGCCGGCAAAATAGAGCGCCCCCCTGCCGTTTTTCGCATTCAGCTGGTCGAGCACCTGCATCAGCCTGGCGCTGTTCTGCCGCGGGGCAAGCTCGTCGAACAGGTTCAGCTGGGCGACGCCCTGGCAGTAGAAATCGCCGAGCATCACCCCGGCCTTCTGATAGCGGTGCCCCGCTTTCCAGATGGCGTCCAGGCAGCTTGTCGCCGCGACGATAATATCCCGGGAATCCTGCGTCGGCGTCAGCAGCTTCAGCGAGGCGCTGTTGCCGTAATAGGGTTCATTCAGCGCGAAGGGGCTGGTTTTGACAAAGGTGGAGACAAACCGGCAGTACTGATGCTCACCGCGCAGCTTTTCTGCTGCCCGCGCGGCATAGCTGCAGATCGCCTGGCGCATATCCTCATAGGCCGTAATGCGATCCCCGAACGAGCGGCTGCAGATAATTTCCTGCTTCGCGGGGGCAAACTCCTCCAGCGCCAGGCAAGGCTCGCCGCGCAGCTCCCGTACCGTTCGCTCGAGCACCACCGTGAAGTGCTTGCGGATAAAGCGGATATCGCTCTCCGCCAGCTGGAGTACCGTGCCGATCCCCATCGCCTCGAGCTTTTTGCCGATCCGCCGCCCGATGCCCCAGACCTCACTCACCGGCAGCAGCGCCATCAGCTTTCGCTGCCGCTGCGGGCAAGATAAATCCACTACCCCGCCCGTCTGCCGCTGCCACTGTTTCGCCGCGTGGTTGGCCAGCTTCGCCAGGGTTTTGGTCGGGGCGATCCCGACGCCCAACGTCAGATGGGTGCGCTGCTGCACCGTGGCGCGGATTTCCCGGCCAAAGTCAGTCAGATCTCTGCAGTGGCGCACGCCGCTGACATCGCAAAAGGCTTCATCGATACTGTAAATTTCGCAGCGCGGGGCGAGCTCTTCCAGGGTGGACATCACCCGGCTGGACATGTCGGCGTACAGCTCATAGTTGCTGCTGAACGCCACGACGCCGTGGCGAAGAAACGCCGCCTTCTGCTTAAAGTAGGGTTCGCCCATTTTCACAAACGGCTTCGCCTCCGCCGAGCGGGCGATCACGCAGCCATCGTTGTTCGACAGCACCACTACCGGCCGCCCCTTCAGGTCTGGCCGGAAGGCGGTCTGGCAGCTCGCATAGAAGGCGTTCACATCACAGTGCGCGAACATGATCAGCCCGCCGCCTTGATGATGTAGGTCACCACGCCGAAAATATCGAGCGTCTCCTCGCGGCCGACCACGATGGGCGAATAGGCCGGGTTCATCGGGTTAAGCTGCACCCGCGGCAAAAGCTGCAGCTTTTTTACGGTAAACTCGCCGCCGACGGCGGCAATCACGATATCGCCATGCTCCGCTTTGCGCGCGCTGTCCACCACCAGCAGATCGCCTTCGTCAATGCCGGCGTCGATCATGCTGTCGCCAGCGGCTTTGACAAAATAGGTCGCGCTGGGATGCTGCACCAGCAGCTCGTTGAGGTCGATTCGCTTCTCGACATAGTCCTGAGCCGGGCTGGGAAAGCCGCACTGCACCAGGTCGGCAAAAAAGGGAAAGGAGACAATCTGACGTAGCTCAACCGGCGTGTAAAAGTTCATTTTTCAACCCACCATATAATACTGAATATATATACAGTAGTTTTGCCGGTTTTGCCGGTCAATATCGGCTCCAGCTATCAATCGCCAGCACTGAAATAACTCCTTGATGTCACTGAAGGTCACCGTCGTCGGTGGCGAACCGTTTGCTGCTTTTGCGCGCAGCCCGTCTCCCGCGCGAGGTGGCGGATGCGCAGCGCCGCGGCAATCGCTTGACACTGTACATTAATACAGTAAAACTATCGCCCGCGATCAGCATACAGAGGACAGAAGATGTTTGTGGAACTGATTTATGACAAGCGCAATTTTGCCGGGCTGCCGGGCGCCAGAGAGACCATTCTTAACGAGCTGACCAAACGCATGCAGCGCATTTTTCCGGAGGCGGAAGTGCGGGTGAAGCCGATGATGACGCTCCCGGCGATCAACACCGACGCCAGCAAGCATGAAAAAGAGCTGATCAGCCGCACGGTGCAGGAGATGTTTGAAGAAGCGGATATGTGGCTCACTGAAGAGTGATGCCGCCCGTCGTTGGCGGCGCCCCCCTCTTTAAGAGCTTTCCCGGATGTGGCAGAGCCACGGGCAACAGTACAATAGCGGCGGTTGCAGACTGGCAATGCAACCTTCGCTCACCTGCTGGCTCTTGCATACGGCCAGCAGGTGAGCCTCCCCTCATCGCCTCACAGCGTCTCCGGCAGCGCCGCCATTATCCGATCCACCAGCTCGCGATGCTGATGCACCTTCCCGCATTTAACGATAACCTGCCTGGCGTTGTCATAGCCCGGCGCCCACAGACGGTTGTTGAGCAGAACGTCCTTGTAGACCGCGATCAGCGGTTTGTTCCACGCCGCCGCCATGTGCACCACCGAGGTGTCCGGGGAGATAATCAGCTCCGCCTGGGCAATCAGCGCCATCGCATGGTGCAACGTGTTAAATGGATTAACCACCACCTCCGGCGGCAGCGGGATGCGGATCTCGCGCCGGTGATCGAGCAGAATCACCGCGATCCCCGGATGGCGAGCCAGCAGCTTGTCGAGGAGTTCGGCCAGCTGCGTCTGGGAGAGACTCCGGTCGGCATGGCCGGCAAAAATATTAATCACTACCGCTTTTCCGCTCAGCGACGCCAGATACTGCGCCACCTCCTGCATAATCGGCCCGGGGATCGCCAGGTCGTAAGCATCCAGCCCGCAGGTGTCCAGTTTGAGATAGTCGGCGATCAACTCGAACGTTTTCGTCACGTGCCAGCGCTGGCAGTCAAAATCAAATGAGTGGGAGTAGTGCTTAATCGACGGCCATTTATTAAACCCGAGCACCGATTTCGCTTTTATTTGTCGGAAAAGCCGTAGACGATGCACGGGAATATCGAACAGCGAAGGGTCAATAATAATATCGTACTTATTATTAGCCAGTTCATTAATAACGTCGCGGGGAACGTTATGATTAAATTTTCGCAAAAAATCGGCGGACGTGACCGGGTCAGCTTCATAAATATGGCGGATCCGCGGGTTATAACGCATCACCTGGCTATTAGAGGTCGTCAGCAGGAAATCAACGATATAGCCTGACTGATGCAGGCATTTCACCAGCGCGGAATCCACTACCACATCGCCGACCGCCCCCTCATTGCGCATGAGTAAGACGGTTTTCGCGGACGACAAATCCACCGGCTGACGGCGTCGGCGATCCCAGAGCGCTTTCGCCACTCCCACCCGCAGGGCATTACGTACTTTCTTAGTAAAGTAATTTCGCCGTCTGTTGAGCTCCCTTATTTTATTAAACTTCTTGCGTGGGGAACCCTGCATGGTTGCATCGTGCATCATCCTAACCTCATTACGGCAATCATTAATATTCTGTGTCGTCCGATAAAGACTGAGCGAAATAAAAAAAGTTCGATTGAAAATGAAAATCATTCTTTTTTTTATTTACAAAACTCATCCAGCCCTGCGGGATTGCAACACAGCACTGTGAAGCAATAATGAGTGAATAGTGAATTTCCCGGCCCACCGTTGGCAGGCCGGCGCAACAGCGCTAAGCTGGCTGCTTTATGCTGTCAGGAGGACGCTATGCTTGAAGCAGTAGAAGGTAATATCCACCAGCGACTGTGCGCGCTGCTCGACGAACACCAGGCGCGCTACCGGGTGATGGCGCACGACGCGGTCGGCCAGTGCGAAGCCGTCTCGGCGATCCGCGGCACCGCGCTTGGCCAGGGCGCGAAAGCGTTAGTCTGTAAAGTAAAAGGAAACGGCGTCAACCAGCATGTGCTGGCGATCCTCGCCGCCGATCAGCAGGCCGACCTCGCCAGCCTGGCCCGGCATATCGGCGGCAGCAAAGCCTCGCTGGCCAGCCCGGCGGAAGTGGAGGCGCTCACCGCCTGCGTGTTCGGCGCCATTCCCCCCTTCAGCTTCCATCCGGCGCTGCGCCTGGTGGCCGACCCGCTGCTGTTTGAGCGCTTTCCACAAATCGCCTTTAACGCCGGGCGCCTGGACCGGTCGATCATTCTCGATACCGAAGACTATTTACATATCGCCCGGCCGGAGATCGCGACCTTTCGCCGTCTTAGCTAACCGGGCATCGGCCCTGATTTCCGCCGCATGGCGCAAAAATCCTGTTTATTCACGCCATGATGCGTAGAGTAAGCGGGATATTTTTTGGCTTTCTTTTTTTGGCAAGGACCTCTGTACATGTTTGATACCACCCTGTTGATCCTGCTGGGTCTGGCGGCGCTCGGCTTTATCAGCCATAACACCACCGTAGCGATCTCCATCCTCGTGCTGATTATCGTGCGCGTCACGCCGCTGAACGCCTTCTTTCCCTGGATTGAGAAACAGGGACTGACCGTCGGGATCATCATTCTGACTATCGGCGTGATGGCGCCCATCGCCAGCGGCACGCTGCCGCCGTCGACCCTGATCCACTCCTTTATGAACTGGAAATCACTGCTGGCGATTGCGGTCGGGGTGTTTGTTTCGTGGCTCGGCGGGCGCGGCGTCTCGCTGATGGGCTCCCAGCCGCATCTGGTGGCCGGACTGCTGGTCGGTACGGTGCTCGGCGTCGCCCTGTTTCGCGGCGTCCCGGTCGGGCCGCTGATTGCCGCCGGGATCATCTCATTGTTTATTGGGAAGTCGTAGCCAGGCTGCCGTGATAGCGGCCCGGCGTCTGTCCGAGCCCTTTCTTAAACATGGTGATGAAGGCGGTGGTGGAATCGTAGCCCAGCGCCTGGGCCGTCTGCTGCACCGTCTGCCCGCGGATCAGCTGCTGCAGCGCAAGGATCAGCTGCAGCTGATGGCGCCAGCGGCGAAAGCTCAGCCCCGTTTCACGCACCACCAGCCGCGCCAGATTGCGCTCGCTCATCGCGAACTCCGCCGCCCACTGGCTCAGGGTCTGCCAGCGCGCCGGATCCTCGGCCATCATCGTCACCATCTGGCGAATTTTCGGGTGGTTCGATACCGGCAGTTGCAGGTGCTCCTGCGGCTGCCGGGGCAGCTCATCAAACAGCACCTGCACCAGCCGGGCCGTGGCGGGGGCGGCCAGCGACTCGCCGCCGCGTTCCGCCAGGGTGAGGATCAGCTCACGCACCAGCGGGGAAATCTTTAACGTACAGCAGCGGTCCGGCATCGGCGCGGCGCCCGGCTCGATGAACAGGAAGCACACCTGGGCGCCGGGGGTGGCGCGGTTACTGTGGGAAAGCTGCCCCGGGACCCACACCGCATACTGCGGCGGCACCATCCACATCGCGTTCTCCACCTCGCAGGTCAAGGCGCCGTGCAGGGCGAGGATCAGCTGCCCCTTACGGTGGGAATGCGCCGGAATATACTGCTCCGCCTCCACCACCCGAATACGAAAGGCAATAGCCGATTCGTGGCCACTGTCCGGTTCATAACCATCCAGACCCAGTCCAATCATCATGTTGTCCGATATTAGCGATAATCTGTCATTTTAGCTTGATTTAAACAGGGGGCAAAGTCGCTATCGTAACCCCCCTCGTTAGTTACCTTGAGAATGATATGTCTTCTGTGATCTCCTCCACCGGCCGCCGCCCCGCGCTGCTGATTGCCGGTATCCTGCTCATCGCCACCACCCTGCGCGTGGTCTTTACCGGCGCGGCGCCGCTGCTGGACGCGATTCGTAGCGACTATGGCCTGACCACCGCGCAGACCGGGCTGCTCACCACCCTGCCGCTGCTGGCCTTTGGCCTTGTCTCGCCGCTGGCGGCTGGGGTTGCCCGCCGGTTCGGCATGGAGCGCAGCCTGCTGCTGGCGATGCTGCTGATCTGCGCCGGCATTGCCCTGCGCTCCCTGCCCTCCGCTGCATGGCTGTTTATCGGCACGGCGGTGATCGGCTGCGGCATTGCGCTGGGTAACGTGCTGCTGCCCGGGCTGATTAAACGGGATTTCTCGCAGCATGTCGCCCGGATGACCGGCGCCTATTCCCTGACGATGGGCGGCGCGGCGGCGCTTGGCTCGGCGCTGGTGGTCCCCGTGGCGATGGCCGGATTCGGCTGGCGCGGGGCGCTGCTGCTGCTGATGATCTTCCCGCTACTGGCGCTCGTCAGCTGGCTGCCGCAGTCCCGGCGTCAAGCGGAGGCGCCGCTGACCGGCTCAGGCGCCATGCATAACCGGGGGATCTGGCGGTCGGCGCTGGCCTGGCAGGTAACGCTGTTCCTCGGCATCAACTCGCTGGTCTATTACGTGATTATCGGCTGGCTGCCGTCGATTCTGCAGAGTATGGGCTATAGCGAAGCGCAGGCCGGCTCGCTGCATGGCCTGCTGCAGCTGGCGACCGCCGCGCCCGGTTTGGCGATACCGTTGATCCTGCATCGGCTGCGCGACCAGCGTGGGATCGCGGTGCTGGTCGCCCTGATGTGCGCCATCAGCGCCGCCGGGCTGTGGCTGCTGCCAGGGCTGGCCATCGGCTGGACGCTGCTGTTCGGCTTTGGCTCCGGGGCCACGATGATCCTCGGCCTGACGTTTATCGGCCTGCGCGCCAGCTCGGCGCACCAGGCCGCGGCGCTGTCGGGGATGGCGCAGAGCGTCGGCTATCTGCTGGCCGCCTGCGGACCGCCGCTGATGGGTAGGATCCACGATGCCAATGGCGACTGGCATATTCCGCTGCTGGCGGTGGCGCTGATTTCGCTGGTGATGGCGGTCTGCGGCGCCCTCGCCGGGCGCGACCGGGAGATTCATCCCTGAAAATGACCGGCAGCGCCCGCTGCCGGTAGGGTTATTGTGCCGCGGCGCGCAGCAACGCCTGCACCAGCGGCGCAGGACGCCCGTCCAGCGCATGACGTTCATGTTGAAACAAGGTGGCGACAAAAAACGGGTGCGTCACCAGCTCGACGGCGCGGATCTCGCCCTCTTCATCCCAGCCGGTGACGCGCAGATCGCCCTGCTCCAGCTCCGCGGCAAACGCGCTGTCCACCCCGTAGCGGCAGTGGTAGCCCTCTTCAATGCTCTCCCGACCATAGGCGCGGGCAATCAGCGTATTAGCCCGCAGCTCGACGACGGCAGTAGTCTCCACCAGCGAGCAGTTGAGGGGAGCGATCACCATCCGCCCTTCGCTGTCGGTTTCCGCATGACCGGCGTCCTGCCAGCCGAGCACGTTACGGGCGTATTCAATCACCGCATGCTGAAAGCCGCCGCAGGTACCGAGGAAAGGAATGCTGTTTTCACGGGCATAGCGGATAGCGACAAACGCACCTTCCGGGTGACGATACGGGCTGCCGGGAACGACCCAGACGGCATCGTACTCCGCCAGCGCGTCGCCGGAGGCGATCGACGGGGTGGCGAGCCAGTCATATTTCACCGGCTGCTCCAGCACGGCGGCAGCATCGTCTATCGCCAGGGGAATGGCCTGATGGGCAACAATATCGGGGTGATAATCGCCGACGAGGGCGAGGCGTAAAGGGGTTTTCATAGCAGGTTCCTTATGTCTGGACGAGACGAGCAGCACAAGGCACGTCAGGATAGCGATCCCCTCCGCGGAACACAATCCTTATTTTCACCCCCCCGCCGTGGCCGGCGGGTGAGGTATACTGGATCAAGCGCAAAAGGGAGAGAGGATGAAAAGTAAGCTTTTGGTCAGCGCCTGCCTGATGGGATTCCAGGTGCGATATAACGGTAGCGAGAAAGCGCAGCTGGCGGCGACCCTGTCCCGCTGGCAGCAGGCGGATCGTCTGGTGATCCACTGCCCGGAGCTGGCGGCCGGTCTGCCGACGCCCCGCCTGCCGGCGGAGATCCTCGGCGGCGCCGGCGGCGATGTGCTTGCCGGACGGGCGCGGATCGTGGAAAGCGACGGCCGCGACGTCACGGGACATTATCAGCTGGCCGCCTGGCTGGCGCTTAGCGCCGCCCGGGAAGCGGGATGTCAGGCGGCATTACTCACCGACGGCAGCCCCACCTGCGGCAGTCAGTTTATCTATGACGGTTCCTTTCGCGGGCGGCGCAAAGTGGGCGCCGGCGTGGCCGCCGACCTGCTGCGCGCTCACGGCATCACGGTATTTTCCGACGGGCAGATCCCGCAGTTGCTCGCCTGGATGGCACAGAGGGAGCAGGATGATGATTCAATGTAAACGGGTGTACGATCCACAGGAAAGCAGCGACGGCTATCGGGTGCTGGTCGACCGTCTCTGGCCGCGGGGGATTAAAAAAGAGGCGCTGGCCTGTGATGAGTGGTGTAAAGAGTTAACGCCGTCCGCTGAGCTGCGGAAAGCCTTTCACGGCGAGGCGATCGATTTCGACCACTTCAGCCAGCGCTATCGTCAGGAGCTCGACGCCCATCGCGAAACGGGCCTGCGGCTGGCGGCGCTGGCGCAGCGCCAGCCGCTGACGCTGCTGTACGCCGCGAAGAACACCGAGCAGAATCATGCCCGGGTGCTGGCCGCCTGGCTGGCGGCCCTGCCGGTTACGATTTAGCCGGATGGTCCCGGCGCCATAGCGCCCACTCATCGAGGGTTTCGCCGCTGGGCAGCTTGCACTGGGTGCTGACGCCCTGCGGCGTTTGCACCGGCACCCGGGTGCCGCCGGATTGCTGGCAGTAGACCGACGCGGGATTGGCCATGCCGATGGTTTTCGTCGGCGCGGTGGGCTGCGGCTGGGCGCAGCCGGCCAGCGCCAGGGGCAAAATAGCCAGTAACTTTTTCATCTTTTCTCCCTTTCTTCAATTCCCCGGGATTTTAGCCTGAATCTCCACGTTTTCTCCATCTTGCCTGCACTTTTCCCCCGTAGATTAACCCTTGTTCTCGAACTGACCAGAGAACAGATCATTCCATAATCAATGAGTTTTTCCCCGTCGCCCCCGACGGGGCTTTTTTTTGGGATTTGATAAATTGAAATAAAAGGATTTATTTCAAAAGTGTCCACATATCGACCACATTGACAAGGATAGCCCCCTCTTCAATCCAGTCGCCTATTTTAGCCTCAAGCTCCATTTTCGTGATAAATCCGTTATCACCGATCACATATTCCGCTCTTGCAATGATCCAATCCTGAATATCAATTTCAGGCTTAAAGCCAGACACGGTCAGATGCAGGATAGAGTCAAAAACGTCTGGAACTGGTTTAAAAAAGTATAAAGGCCCACAGAGGAGAGTCACGAGGCGCTAAACAAATGCGCCAGCGCCGGGCAGACCTTTGGCGAGGTCCTGGGGACCGCACTTAGCGTACTGCTTTGGCCGCTTCAGAAGTTAATGGAAGGCGTCGGCTGGTTACTGGAGAAGCTCGATCTCATTCCCAATGGCATTGAAAGAGCCTGGCTGGAAGCGGCCAGACTCAGGGCTATTCCGGTTATGTGGGAATGGGATGAAAAATCCGGGCGCATGGTTAAAAGGGAGTGGCAATGGTCATCTAAAAAACCTGCAAGTAAAGGCAGCGCCCCGCCGCCCAATGTGCTCGGGGCAACACTGGAACAGAGCGGCGGCTGGGCCAAATCGCGGATAACACCAAAGGCCTTTTAGATGAGGAAAAGCGCAAACGTATCGGGCCGGGTGACATTGTATTTAAAAATCTCCCTCCAGCCCTTGCAGTACGTGGTGAATGGCAGGAGTCGAAGCTTGTCCGCCAGTCTGTCAGCGCTCGCCCGGTTATTGCCGCTGGCGAACCATTGATAAAACAGACGCAGGCATGGCAACCAGTTCGCCGAAATCAAAGCACCCACATGGCGGCTGCGACTTCAGGTGGTAGTTTTTCCGGTGATATTCATGTTCATCTGCATGGCACTCAGAGCAGCAATCCGCGCGAACTGGCACGTCTTGTTGGCGAAGCGGTCCGCGCAGCAATTAACAAACAGCAACGCGCTGCCCGGGGTTCGTTCCGGGACCATGATTAACAGGAGTTATAGCTATGATGATGATGTTCGGACTTTTTGTATTTGAACTCAGGACACTGCCCTATCAGCAATTGCAGCTGTCCCGTCACTGGCGGCACTTTAAAAATGACCGTGTGGGCCAGAGCGCAAAATGGCAGTACGTTGGCGTAGGTGAGAACCAGCTGACGCTGGGTGGGTTGCTGAACCCTGAAATTACCGGCGGCAACCTGTCGCTGGGTGCCGTCTCGACGATGGCATATACCGGGCTGGCATGGCCGATAATTGATGGGATTGGCTCTATTTACGGGATGTATGTAATCACGGGTTTGCAGGAGACGTATCAGGAGTTCGATCGCTATGGTAAGGCGAAAAAAATTGAGTTCACACTCTCGTTGCAGCGGGTTGATGAGGATATCAGGGAGCGGCTGCAAAATTTATCGGTGAGTAAAATGATGCCAACTCTATGAGATAAAGAAGAATTACACTTATCTATACTTGATCACCATTCTAAAGGGCGGTGACCAATTGTGCATCTAAAAAATAGCAACATTTACTATCAAACGTAGCAAATACTTAAGTGATCCCATACATAGATAGGATCACTATGTCGAATTATTTACAAAATTCTAAGCGGTCTTCTAAAATTTGACGCAACATTTCAAAATAAAAACCTTCTTTATTCCCATCTACTACAACTTCTTTACTATGCTTCAAGCACGAAGGGATCTTTTCAATGCCAAGCTCATCCTTTTTTATTTTAATGCGTAAAACACTTAATACAAAACTAGAAAAAGAACGGATGGTATGAGTTTCTGTTAACAATTGGTCATCTCGCTCCAACCAGAACACTAGTTGTCTATAGTCCTCAGCGGAACATAACACTTCAACATCAGAATAACCCATTTTTTTAGCCCAATCCAATTTCATCATATGATGTTTTATTTGTAGCCCCATGTTTTTCCATCTAACCAAGAACTTAATACAAACGACAATATAAAATAATATTGTTATAAGAACAAAACCTAAAAAAACATTAACAATAAAATTCACATCCCCGAGATTAATAATATTAACAGGTATAAATTTAGTTATAAACCACGACATGCAATATCCTAAAGCAGAACTCACCAACACAAAAGAAATAAAAACAATAATCGTCAATAACACTTTTTTTATAAAAGCCTGATTTATAAAAAACTTTGAAGCCCAGCATAAAAATTTGAATATATTAAATTCCTGAGCTTGATAGCGTACTAAAAATGGAGCAAGCATAATTGCTGAATATAAAAAGAGAAGAGAGGATGTCACACACCCAAGAACAACTAGACTCGACGTTATTTTTGAAATTAATGAAAAAAACACACCGCACATAACAGTTAAACTCATAAACAATGAAATCAAATATATCTCTTCTTTAACTCCATCTTCATCTGTATTATGAAAGTCTAACGGAATAGAAGTGAACCGTCTTATAATAGAGTTTGAACGATTAACAACAACATTAAACAACATAAAATGGCCAAGCACTAAAAACTGGGGAACAAATTTTTTTACCAACGCCAAATTACGTCTAAATTTTTTCGCCCGAGAAACTACAATATTGGCACCAATATTCGGAGGTAGTCTTGCTGCCATAGCCTCGACTGTTAGCTGTTCAGCACGATTTTTAGCTGAAATAACTTTATTAAAAAGCATTTTCAAAACAACAGATTGTGCTTCCTTTGGGAGATGGGATGTATAGGTAGCCTGTCTGAATGCGTTCATTCTCTCAGATTTAGTTCCATGTTTAAAAGATTCAACAACGTATTCAATAAGTATATTTTCTGGTAACAACCCTCCTAATCGTAACACCTCTCTACGATCTAAAGAGTCGCCTTTTTCCCAGCGGGGCTTCAAAAAATCAAATACAGCGGATGAAAGACTGCTCGGGACATCATTTATTCTATGACTTAAACCATCCTGTAACAAACTAATTAGCTGTATAGCTATTTCGGAAGACCATTCATAATATGCTAAGCCAGTGAGACTGCATGAGTTTTTACAAGTTATAAACTTTTGTTTTAAAGCACGTTCTTTGAGGATTGTACATGCATAGTCTAACAGCTTACTGATATCTACTAATTCACTAGTTTGCAACAGAGTAACTGTATATTCCCGCCAACGAGCTTCGGTTAAAAGTTCCTTTTCGGAAACTATCCCAGGATTGACAGTTAAATAGCGAACAAATAAAGCTTCTTGATACCGGCGATGGGCAAATGCGAAACGTCTATCTCCTGGCGCTGCATTAGGTACATCTGCTCTTCCAATCTTACAATCTACTAACGCAGAGATTAAACGCTCAATTGAACCACCAGGAATGTCTTCCTCAGGCAATTGATTCATTATCTGATCCAAAGTAGGAGCAAGACTTAAAGTATCATTTTCTGCAAATAGTCTAGCTAAACGCTCGGCTCCTATCATTAAATTTTCAGGGCTCAATTTATATTTTCGCTCCAAGTATTCAGGTTCTCTTTTCGCTAATCTTTCAATATGCTGAAAAAGAATATCATGGTCATTACTAGGAGCGCGTTGTTCGTCCCTGACATAACGACATAGAAGCGTTAAGAAAAGAGGCGTAGTACCTATGGTTGTATGAGGGCTTGCCAGGTGTTGCCGTACCAAGTTTAGATTACTTTCATTAAGGAATGAATTACGAATTAACTCATCTTGTTTTTCACCACTTAAAGGTAAAATACGTATTTTTTTCCACGGCAATGCCTCAGGCCCTTTAAATTCTCGCGACGCTAAAATACCTCGACACTCTCCCATTCCCTCCAGAAACTGTCTAAGAGCTTGTGAGTATGTTTGAATAATATTACTGCCTGTGGCTGAATGTAGAACTGAAGGTATTTCATCAAAAGAATCAAACAAGAACAACCACACACCTCTATTGCAATAATCCTCCCAATTCTCTCTTACAAATGCAGCAGTATCTGCATCTCCTCGTCTTATGTTCTCTAATACAAAATTACGTACGCTATCTGCATTTATTTCATCTATATTACTGACCTCCATCTCTCGGAGATTGATATAAAGTGGCACCGTTGCTTTTTTATCATTGGACTTCTTTCCCTGTATTGCAAATTGCTTAGCCAAATGCCGTAAAGCAACACTTTTACCTGACCCAGGCTCGCCAACGAGTTGCATAGCACGCTCTGTACTAGATGAAATAGCACGTATGAGAGAACGTTCTTTGCGTAATCCAAAAGATTTTTTCCTTCGTAACTTATCTAATGCAGAAGCATAGTACCCACCTTCAGTTTCGACTTCTGCCTCAAGATCAGTAAAGTATTGATCATTCCAGTTCTCTGCCTTTGCCAAATATGACAAATCGGCATCCAGCACTGCGCAAAATTGTTTTCTTTTTCTAACGCGGATTTTATTATCTTTATTTAACCAAATTGGAAATCCGCTAGACTTATATGACTCAAGAAATTTTGCAAGTTGCTCAATTAAAGCGCAAATTGTCTTCAAAATAAAAAAAAGCCCTACTCCAAACACACTTAAAACTATAAAAATCAATAAAATCCAATGCCATAAATCATGTTCACCGTTAGAACTCCATAATAAATTAAATACTCTTTCCCCAGCATTTATCACTTTATCACTGATTGCTGCACCTTCGTCTTTTGCGGCCACGATGAATCCTTATCATTACAAAATGTAAAAAATATTATCATAGCTTTTTTCGTTATCTAAATTTGACAACCAAGAGAGATGATCACTAAGCATTTGATTTCCAATACCCACCTTAAGATCATCTAAAAAACACATAAAAATAATGAAAAAATATTACCACCAGGCCTTATAACCACCTAATATTCTTTTACTGAAGAAAAAAGTTCTATGTTTCCTAGCAAAAAAGAAGTTTGATTTTTTATTTTGTGCGTTTCCACATACATACGGATAGATATTCGTTAGTAACATCAACCGCTTTGTTTGAGGTTCCCAGCAGGCCTGAAGAATCAATGTAAGTTCCCTCAGTAAGTGCCAATGGACCGCTCTTCTGGTTATCAGTGCCGTGAGTGGTGTTTGGATCCCATGTCGCACCGGGAGATCTATCACCTGAACGGTGCCAGTGGGGAGGCAAGTTATCCGCCTCAAGTTTTACTTTGTTACTGCCGCCGGTCACGCCATACTGAGAACCAATCCGCACCACCCTGTCAGCAAAGGTTTCACTTAAGTCAGCCCATGTCTGCCAAGGGAACCGCTCCGCTGGACTTTGCTCGCCAGAGACAACAACTCCGACATAAAAAATGGCGTCAACAATTGCCCTATAGGCAGCTCCGTCGCTGTTGAGTCCCAGCGCCTTCAGGGCTTAGGATGTATCGCTCAGATCGGAAAGATTATTTTCTTTCTGAAGTGCGCCGTCGATGCGCGAGTCATCCCCCGCAGCTACCGTTCCCGCCTCGGTGCCCACGTCCCGCGTGGCTGAGTTCCCCAGCCCTAGATTCTCCCGGGCCTCTTTGGTATCGTTTAAATCAGAAAGATTTTGCGCTCGCCGCAGATAGCGTTTATCACCTGTTTCCTGCGTGAGTGTGGCAAGCGTCGGATCGATAATGAGCTGTACATTTGAGCTGTGCGTCAGCGTCAACACCAGCGTCAAAATGATCTCTTTGATGATGGAATCTGATTGCGCCGGGAGGTATGTCGCCGGGTATGCGCCGTAAGCAATGAGCGTACCTTTAGCGCTAACCAGCCCCGCTTCTCTGAGCATTTTACCCGGATAATCCTGACAGTTGATAACGATCTGACCGCTGATAAACCCCTCATAGCTTGAATCAGAGTCAAAGGTTTCACGGCCAAACTGTCCAAAAAGCGCCGTCACCGCCGCCAGGTCATCGGGATCGGTCGGCAATGTCACGCCGCCACCATCGCCGATCAGTACAGCGGTAATATCCACAACCTCCCCCGCCTGATACGCGGCCTCGATTTCGGCGGCGCCCGCCGTGGTTAGTGTCAGTCCCGTGGCCATTATGCCTCCTCATTTTTTGTTGCTGGCTCAATGCCGTACACACTGGCAAGGCGATCATCAAAATCATCACTTACGGTCTTGCGGTCAGCATCGATATCGCCTTCATCAAGATAAATCACGCCGGCGATCTGAAGCCGGTTCAGGTGCTCAAGGAAAAACGCATCGGTCTGGCAAAAGTCGATCAGGAATTTTAATTGATTGAATGTTTTCATGATTTATTCGTTATCCAATTGCCGGGTAAATCGTCCTAATCGTCCAAGCCCACGCAGGCATAAAACGCGTAATAGTGCGCGGTGACGTTCGGCACCTTGTCCATAAATACCAGGCCTTTACCGGCCAGTAATGCGCAGCTCCTGAATATTGCCGTTGTGGTGACAATCTCCGGGTAACTCGCAAGATTAAATATCGTGTTAACGTCGCTGCATAATCACGCTGTACTATTCTAAGGCATTAGTTAATTTTTTACTGTTCAGTGCTAATTTAGCTAACGTCAGATATTTCGACTTATTACAGACATAAGCAGACATAAAAAATAACATTGATTAAACACGACAAAATCATTTGAGAAAAAATAAAAAATCAGGCATCTATACTGGAATATTTCCAGTATAGATAAAATACAAAATTAGTGTAAGGCCAATAATTGATTTAGAGATGTATGCAACCTTGTTGTTTTAAATGTTGGTTGATCATAACAAAGCCGCAGATAATTATCAATTTCATCCAGCCGCATGTTTCTATTAACTGAAATATCAGTTTCATACATCATCTTAAGAATACAGGTGAAGTCATGTCCATTACAAATGGAAAAATGCTCAGGCGACATCAACTCAAGCTTACGCATTCCCTCAAGTAACACACCTGCATTTAATTGCTCTGCAACAGCTCTACTTCTAGAAAGGACATATCTAATATATTCCATATCATCAACAATAACTTCTGTTTTATTTATATTAATAAACCCCCTGTAATTCATACCCTTGAAATTAAGTTTACTGTGATTAAGATAATTAAACCATTTAAGAAGCCCAAGTCGATAACAAGCGCAAAGGATATTTATTTTAACATCGCGACAAAAAACCTCGGCTAAATTACCTTGGATCAATTTCCGATCCGTGTGTGTCATTATAAATTTATCGACCACACCTCCTTTCACTAACATCATTTCTAAATCATGAGCATCAGTAAAAAAAACACCATTATGGCTAATGCCAGATAAGCCATCAAAATCTGCATCACAGATGCCATACACGGCATCATTCCCAGCTTCTCGTAGTTGGTTTACAGCGAAAATTACTTCACGCTTGCCATTTTCAGGTGATTCATAGATAAATCGATTATCGAGTCGATAGGCATTGAAAAACTTAATATCAGTAATGCCTTCTACGATAATAAGTATATTATGCTTATGCATTTCGTTTCTAAATAATAACATCATGCTACTGAGCCAATCGTCTTCCCCAAGTGCATCTCGTAAAGATATCATTCAGCACGTCCTTCTACTTCATTATGTAGACTATCTTTATTTTTTAGAATCTCAAAAAGATCATATGTTAATGGCCAGTTTTTACTGATTACCTGAGGTGAATGAGTAGCAATTATAACTTTTTCATACTCATTTATTTTTTGAATTTTCTTCAAAGAATCCAAAAATGTTTGCTGCCAAGCGACGTGCAAAGATATTTCGGGCTCATCGATTAGAATCACTTTTTGAGTGGCTAGATCAAAAATCAAATTGAATAGAAGAACTATTTGGTTTTGTTCACCTGATGAAAGCGAGTTTCGCTCAACCACATCTCCACTTAAGCTTCTAAAATAAAAACCGTTTTCTCTATCAATAACAACATTTTTAAAAGCAAGTATTTTCTCTTTAAGAATTGATTCAAAAAGATCAATTTTCTGATGCAAAATTTGAAAAGGCGAAAGCTTACCTAATGCATCTTCTATATAAAGATCAAGAACCCCTAAGTATTCATTGCTACTATTTAGCGAAGTGCTTTTATCTGGCATTAAATTATCTTCAGAATGAATCAATCCATAATGCATATAATTACGCCGTTTATCTTGAATACCGCTCAAACGTGCTTGAATATTTGTAGAGGAAAATCTTTTTTGTTGTTCCAGACGTTCAAAAAGTCTAATGGGGAATGTAGCGTCTAATTTTTGACTTAATGCTGCAGATTCATCCTGAGCAGTTTCCATTAGATTTTTAAGTTTAGAGGCACATGAATCTATAACACTGTCATTCCCTTCTTCCGCCTGGAGTCTATCAGCACGGATAAAAGAGACAATTTCATCTGATGTTAAAAAACTTAAAATTTCAGAACTTAGTTGCTTTTCTTTTACGTTTTTATAGGTCCGTTTAGTCTCTTCAGAGCTCCATTGAAAAATAACCAAATCATTATTTTTAACTAATTCTGTTTCCAACTCTAGATTTTCAACAGCGAAAACATTTGAATCACTATCGTAATGTTCTAAATTCAGGGCATTATCCTTATCACCATGCTGAATAGATACACCACCTCCCTGAAAATGTAAAAAAATACTTTCGAACTTTAACTTACATAATATATTAAGCTTATTTGACAAAATACTGTTAATAATCTTAAGAATCATTGTCTTACCATAACCGTTAGGACCGGTAAGCATGGTTATTTCATCTTTATCCAATGGGAGTTCATAATCAAGAAGCCCAAAAAGTTTATGTATTTCCAATTTAATTAAATTCATTTGCTTCCCTTAAAAGGATGATCATTAAAGAATTATAGTATTTCAGAAGCTACCATGGAAGAGTTTTAGTGGGACAGTAAGTTGCTCATGCCAAACTCGGCTCTCCCCTTTACAGCATCGAACAAGCTGTTCCGATATCTCAACATCATTCACAATCACTTTTTATAAGCCCTTGGAAGACTGAGGACAGTTATTGCCACAAGTCCAAGGGCGACGGGGTCGCCCTTGGCGGCGCTTTCAGCGCCTAGGTTAGCGAGAGCCTTTTTCGCCATCTTCCATGTGTGAACGTGGTTGCATATTTTGTTTTCCTTGCCGGTGATTGGTGACCAAATGCAATAAATACAGATCCCGTGCTCACCATAGGTTCCTGGTTTCATTGTCGACTCGTCGGCGGTATGAATGAGGTAATTAGTACAACGCTCTGCTTCATGATGTAGGTTGCAAAACAGCCAACATCAGCGGCAAGCACAGCATCCAGTTTTGGAGCCATAAGTACCGGAGCACCCGGTTTGCTGGTTTTCGTTGCACGAGTAGCCTGCGATGCGAACAATCGTAACTCGCGGTACGCCTGGCGGCCTGGAACCCTAAAAAACGGAATTGTTAAACACGGTGCAACGATGCCCACGCAGTGACGTTCTCGGCACTATAGCGTAGTGATTTCCTTGTCTCCTTACTGACGGTGCCACCCAGTCCACGCCCATCGATGTTTTGACTGACGTGCTTTGCAATATAGCTGGCCGGAGTCCCCTTTCGCGGGTCTATCAGCTTTGATTTGAAACGAGCGCCAGTGTTATTACCTAGTTCGGCGCGATCTTCTAGGATAGCGAAACGACGCAGCATCTCTGTGATTGCACGTCGATGTTTTTTGCGCAAAAAACACAACAAACGCCAGTGCACGGTACCGTCATGGTACGGCTCAGCGACACGAACGCCATACAGCGCAGCTCCTTTTATGCATCGCTATGCGGAAAGTGGCTAACATATCAATCCGATAACCGCTACTCTCCCTGACCGTCGAGTGATTCCATAATACTGGCCATCATCTCATTACAGCGTTGTGCTGGGTTGCTACGACACCACAGTTCGCGGCGCATTTTATAATTAATGGGGGAAGCATCATTATCATCACGTTGAAATCCACGGTTTCCTGAGTGATCTCCCTTCGACGGGGCTTTTTTCCCGCCGTGTCGACAAGTATTCCCCAGACAGATGTGATAAATTTAAAAATATCACTGTTTACTCGACGCTGATGTCCGTTTGTAGCCCAATATGCTGGGGTGACGTTTGGCGTGCTGGAGCTGTATTATTCATGTCAGATTTTATTCTTGCCCGGGTGTCGCAAACCCTCGCTACGGAACAGTCCCTGGAAACCCTGGTGCGCCAGCTGCTGGAGATGCTGGAGGCGGTGACGCGAATGGAGTCCACCTACCTTACCCGCATCGATATCAACGCCCAGCGGCAGCAGATCATGTTCGCCCACAACAGCAGCGAAATGCAGATCCCGGAAGGATTTTCCGTCCCCTGGGATGAATCTCTGTGCAAACGCGCCCTTGAGGATCAGTGTACGTTTAGCAATGACGTCGCCCGTCGCTGGCACTCCTGCATCGCCGCCCAGGAGCTGGGGATCGCCACCTTTTTAAGCATTCCTGTGCGCCTGGCCGACGGCTCTCTGTTCGGCACCCTCTGCGCCACCAGCCGGCAACAACAGCCTTATAATCTTGAAGGTGAACAGGTCATGGGCCTGTTCGCGAAGCTCATTTCCCACTACGTGGAAAAAGACACCCTGGTGCAACAGCTGCAGGCGGCAAACGTCGCGCTGGAGCTGCACTCGTCGACCGATGAGCTCACCCAGCTCCCTAATCGCCGCGCGCTGTTTAAGCAGCTGGCGCTACGCTTTGCCTCCGCCCGCGCTCAGCAGCAACAGGTCGCGCTCATTTTTATCGATCTCGACGGTTTCAAAGCCATTAACGATCGGTTCGGCCATCCGTGCGGCGACAGCTTTCTGGTGCAGGTCGGCGAACGACTCACCGCCGTCGCGCGCCGGGAAGATATCGTTGGCCGCCTTGGCGGCGATGAGTTTTTGATCGTCGGTAGCGCCCAGCCGCCCGCGGCGCAGCAGGCGTATGTCACCACCCTGCGCCAGGCCCTGTGCGGCGTCTACTTCCTCGGCGAACAGCGTATCAACTATGAGGGCGCCAGCTTCGGGGTGGTCATCTGCGATCCGCAGAGTATCGATGTTGAAGCGGCCTTACGCGCTGCCGATGAGGCGATGTATCAGGATAAGAAGTCTCGCCGGCAGGAGAATTTTATTCATATTGACTAAAGTCACGCGATATCCAGTATCATGCTGGGCATCATTCGTGGGTACAGGGACACTATCATGAAATTGGGTATTCTTTTCCCGGTGGCGATCTTTATCATCGCCGTCGTCTTTCTCGGCTGGTTTTTTGTCGGCGGCTATGCGGCGCCGGGCGGAGCATAATGAAAAAAAGCACCATTATTATGCTGGTTGTCGCCATCGTGGCGGTGGCCGGCGCCCAGTTCGGCTGGTGGTGATCGCCGCGGCGATATTGCGGAGTTGTCCTATCCCATCAATAAGTTAACGCTTTACACTCACGTTATCCGCCGCGGCATTCTCGGCCCCGGGGAAAGAAAAATAGCGGGAGAAGTAAGGATGAAAAAACCGATCGTGTTACCGTTGATTATTGCGCTGTGCACGCTGTTATCGTGATGCATTGTTGACGATGGCTATCACCACCATCGCCATCACCACCATCATCACTATCATGACGATGATTAATGCTTCACGCTGTTGATGAGCCGATAAAACAGGGCGAACTTTGGTTCGCCCATTGACGCTTAATCCTGACGCTCGTCGCCGAGGAAAATAAAGCCGAGCGGAATAGCGAAGAGCGCGGTAAAGACGATGCTGTAAACCGTCACCATCGCCCCCTGCAGGAAGAACATGGACGTCGTCCACTCCGAGTACGGCATATTGTACTCGCTCACCACGCCGCCAAAGGTCGCCCGTCCTACCACCGCCAGCGCGATAGCAAACACCGCCGCGAGCGACAGACAGTATTTTTTGCAGTTTTTATTGCTGAGGAGTTTTTGCAGAATCATCCGGGCTTCCTTTTTGCTGAGCGATAAACGGCTGTATATGTAACACCAATGCAATAAAAAATGAAGGGTTTTTGTTACAGGGCAGAATAAGAGGCGGCGGGCCGGTCTGTGGGTAACCGGCCCGTGGGGATCAGGACTGCAGGGTAGCCAGGCGCGCGGCGAATCCAACGAAAACCAGGCCAATCAGGCTGTTGCCAAGTTTGGCCAGCTTCTTGCGGGTTTTGACGTAGCGGGTGACAAACGAGCCGGAGAGGATCAAAAAGCTCATATAGCAGAAGCTTATCACCTCGAGGGTCAGCGCCAGAATAAAGAACGCCACCCCGGGTGCTTTGGCGTTGACGTCGATAAACTGCACGAAAAACGACACATAAAACAGAATCGCTTTCGGGTTGGTCAGACTCAGGGTCAGGGAGCGCTTAAGGATTGCGCTCGCCGGCTCTGCGCTGGCGTCGGCCTGGCCGTCACGCTGGGTCAGCACCGCATAGAGCATTTTGCCCCCCAGCCACAGCAGGTAAATCGCCCCGAGGTAACGGACGACGTTAAACAGCACCGGCGTGGTCTTAATCAGCGTTGCCACGCCGGCAAAGGCCAGAAACATCAGCACCGCGTCACCAATAAAGACGCCCGCCGCCGCCAGATAGCCTTTCTTTACGCCGTGGGCAATGCCCGTCTTTAGCACAAAAAACGTATTAGGGCCAGGGACGAGGATGATAAACACCGCCCCGACCAGGTAGGTCAAATAATTCAGAACACCAAACTCAGCGAACACTCTGCACTCCTTCGCGCACGACTAAAACATGATCCGGCTCACGTTACCCCAACTGTCGGGATTTTGAAAGCGCAGCCTGTGCGGGAAGGTTAATAGACGGAGGGTTCACCCAGCGGGCGGGTTTTAAAACGGCGATGCACCCACAGATACTGCTCGGGGGCACGCAGGATCTCGCGCTCAATCACCTTGTTGATATAGCCGGCGGCAATCTGCTTATCCTCACCCGGATAGTCATTCATCACTTCGCTAATGTGCAGGCTGTAGCCCTGGCGATCCAGCTTGCGCACCATGCTGATGCTCAGCATTTTCGCCCCCGATAAACGGGAAAGCACATAGGTGCCGTTGGTGGTAGCCGCCTGCGGGACGGAGAAAAACGGCGCAAACACGCTGCCCTTGGGGCCGTAATCCTGGTCCGGAGCAAACCATACCGCTTCGCCTGATTTTAAGGCATGTACCAGGCCGGTCAGGTTGTTGCGATCGATCATCGCTTTGTTCGAGCGCAGGCGACCGCGGGTTTGCACCCACTCCATCAGCGGACTGTTGTGCGGACGATAGGTGGCCATCATTGGACGACACAGCCCCATGGCGCGCCCGCCCAGCTCCAGCGACATAAAGTGTACGCCGACGACCATCACCCCTTTCCCGCCGCTAAGCGCATGATTAAGGTTGGCAAAGCCCTCGACATCAAACCATTTTTTAACCCGCTCATCGCTCCAGAACCAGGCCATGCCGGTTTCAATCAGTCCCATTCCCAGCGACATAAAGTTTTGATCGATGAGGGTCTCGCGCGCCGCCGGCGACATCTCCGGGAAGCAGAGCTCAATATTGCGCCGGGCGATATGTTCGCGGCGTTTGAGAAAGCGTCGGGAAAGACGACCCGCGCTGGTGCCGATAAAATGCAGCAGCGGATAAGGCAGTTGCACGATCAACCAGAGAATGCCGAGCCCGAACCAGGTCAGCCAGTTGCGCGGGTGTAAAAGTTGTTTATGAAATACGCAGGCCATGATTTTTCCTGTAAACATTAATTATGTGGTAACGCTTAAGGAAAACAGAGTCCATTTATCATCATTAGGCGGTACGTACAGCAAGTTCGACAATACTAATCCGGCGAAATTCCTTCCGGCAAGTAAAAAACTGCGTGCTGACAAAAAAACATAATTGCGGCACAAATGTTACTAAATGTAAACTTAAATCTTGCGGCCCTTTTAATATATTCATCATGTATATCATTTTCACGCTAATCATCCGCGTTACTAGCAGAAAAAACCGAATTCTTCACCGGGGGCGCCCTGCCTGCGGGGAGATGTCGTCCGCTAAGCCGCGCGGCCAGCGGCGTGGTGCATCGCGTCGCGTCGTCATTTGTGGGCGTGATAATTAAAGCGCGCGCGCCGTGGAATGCATCATGTTTAATCTATCAGCATAAGGAAGATTAAATTCGCCTTAAGACAATAATTAAGAATAGGCTTATTTAAGCCTGCTTTAAAAATACTCGTCTTTTCCTGCGGAGGCATTTTAATGGCGCCCTCGCCGGCTGCTAAAAAAATATTTCTTTACGCCTCGCGCATAAAAACAGGCGGGGGTGAATGACGGACAATGATCCGCCGCCGGTTTGCACTCGCGTCGGGTGATTGAGAGAACAACGCGGCCAGGGTGCGAACCACGCCCTGGCCGTAGAGGATCAATAGGTGTGGAAGTATTGCTGGATCAGCTGCGGATTTTTCGTCTGCGTCAGCGCCGTCATCAGCAGAATACGCGCTTTCGCCGGGTTGAGGGAATCGGCCACCAGCCCTGGCTGGCTGTCGTCCGGGGGCACCACGCCGCTGCCGGTGCGGGAGGCGCGCACCACCACGATACCCGCCTGCTGCGCTTTTTTAATACCAGCGGCGCTACGTACCGATACAGAACCCGCCCCCGTGCCGGCGTAAATAATACCGTCGGCATGATGGGCGATCGCCGCATCGTACATATACTCCGGGTCGTCCTGGTAACCATAGATGATCACCACTTTCGGCAGAGCCTTCAGCTGACGCACATCGAAGACCGAGCGCAGGGTATGAATTTTATCCACCCGCGTTTCAAACTGGGGTTTTCCCCCCACCACGACGCCAAGATAACCCTCCTCCGGCGCCCGGAAAGTATCCAGCGAGGTGGCATTGGTTTTGGTGACGAAGCGCGCCGCGCCGATGCGGTCGTTAAGCACCACCATGACCCCGCGCCCACGGGCATCCGGGTCGGCGGCGACGGTGACGGCTTCCAGCAGGTTCATCGGCCCGTCGGCGCTGATCGCCGTCGCCGGACGCATCGCGGCGGTAAAGACCACCGGTTTATTGCTTTTCACCGTCAGATTGAGGAAATAAGGGGTTTCATCGAGGGTGTCGGTGCCATGAGTGATCACCACGCCATCGACATCATCCCGGGCTAATAACGCATTCACCCGCTTCGAGAGCTGCAGAATAATATCGCTGGTCATATTCTCACTGCCGATATTCGCCACCTGCTCACCTTCGACGTGGGCGATTTTACTTATTTCCGGCACGGCGCTAATCAGCGTCTGCACGCCAATTGCCCCGGCCTTATAGCCCGTCGTCTGGGTATTGCTGGCCGCCGAGCCGGCAATCGTCCCGCCGGTGGCTAAAATGACAATATGCGGTAAGCGCGTCTCGCTAAACGCCAGGCTGCTCATCGTCAGTAACGCAATGGCAAGTAATGCTCTAAAATTCATACAAGTCACTCCCTTCATAGACATTAATCAAACTTACGCTTGCTTAATGCAAAGGGCTTGCCAGAATTGATATCTTTTACGGGGGGTAAATGGTTAACTATCAGACAATAATAAGGTTCTCGCATCAACATCGCCCAAAGCTGGTGCATGACTGGATCTGAACCGGGCAGGCGCCATGAACCCATACATTATGAGTTTTTACCCTTTCAGCAACACACAACACGCATTGGGATCAGATTATCGACACTTCCGGCACCCCCGAGGTCATTTATGCCCGCCGGGTGACGCGAACGGAGAACAGAAATGCGTATTGCCCTGAAGTCGGCCCTGATGCTGACCACCAACGTCATTCAGATCATTAACCCTGATCTGCACCGGCATATGCAACGAACGGCCTTAATCGCCCTGACGCTGGCGCAAAGGCTGGGCTTGCCTGCCGAGCGGCAGCAGACCATCTTTTGCGCCGCGCTGCTGCACGATATCGGCGTACTGGGTGATAGACGCACCATTCATTCGCTGGATGCCATCGATAATATCCACGATCCGCATCAGCGCCAGGGGGCGGCGATGCTCGAGGGGTTAGCAACCTTCCGGCCCATCGTCCCCTTTATTCGCGACCACCACTTTAGCCCGGAGCACCGCGGCAGCCGCGAACAGCATATTGTCTATTTCGCCGATGCCTTTGAACGGCTGCTGCCGGCGGATAGCCGCGTGACCGCCTGGCCCACGCGGGCAGTGGTGGAGCAGTTCGTCACCCTGCACCGGGAGATCGATCCGTTACTCTGCGATACCCTGTGCGAGGTCGCTGAAAATGCGAACTTCTGGCAGCACCTGCATCCCGGGCATATTCAACGGCTGCTGGAAATTATTGCCCCCATCAACACGCTGTATCTGGATATTGACGGTCTGAAAGATGTCTGCCTGCTGATTGCCAAAATTGTCGACACCTACAGCAGCTTTACCGCCAGCCACAGTATTATGGTGGGGGAAATCGCCCGCCAGCTTGCCCACTGGATGCAGCTGCCGGAGCCCATCTGCCAGCAAATACAGGTTGCCGGCTATCTGCACGACATTGGTAAGGTTTATATCCCTCTTTCTATTCTGGAAAAAGAGGGGGAGCTGGATGACGACGAGCTGAGCCAGGTACGCGAGCACAGCTACATGACCGGGGATCTCCTTAGCGACTACAGCGAGCTTGGCGACATTATCAACTGGGCCTCGAATCATCATGAAAAACTGGACGGCAGCGGCTACCCTCTGCATCTCGAAAAGGATCACCTGACCCTCGCCGACCGCATTATCTCCATCGCCGATATTTTCACCGCCCTGACCGAAGATCGCCCTTATCGTAAAGGGATGGCCTGGCAGGAGGCCTTACAGATTATGGAAACGGATGTTATAAATGGCGCTCTGGATCGCGATGTCTTTCTCGTTTTGCGCCACCATGCGGAAACGCTACACGCCATCATTCTTCAGACCCTCGAACACCCCCGCAGCGAGCACCGTCCCTGAAGCGGACCACCGTCGTGACGGGGACGGGTTCTATAATTAAAACAGCTTCATCTGCATGCAAGGAAACACAGGGTGAGAATCGCCACCATCACCAACTGGGCCTACGGGATCACCGTCGGCCTGACGCTGGCCTCCGGGAGCGCCATGCTCATGGCCTCCAGCGCAGACCGCGTCGAACGCCAGGCGGTACAGCAGCGCCAGGTCTTTGATACCCTCTCCGACAAGGTGGAAAACGACGCCTGGGCGCTGTCTGACCTCGCCCGGCTATACGTGGTTAAGCCCTCGCCGGAGACGCTGGAGCAGTACCAGCAGCTGCAGCGGACCGACAAAAACATTGAGCTGCGGCTGGCCAGATTGAAAGATAACGGCGCCAGCCGCGAGGAGCTGGCGCTGCTGCATGATGGCCTGCAGATTGCCGCTGAACTGCAGGATGAACAACAGGCCGCCCTGGCGCATGTCGCCCACGGCGATGCGCCAGCGGCCATCGCCGTGCTGTACGGCAATGCATACGAGACCGAGCTGGAACGCATGCAGACGCAGATCGATCGCTTCCGCCAGATGCTCGAAAATCGCGCCGCCGTCGCCATTGACCAGGCCACCGAACGCTCGCGGATCTGGCGCACCCTGTCGGAAATCATGGTCGGCCTGACCGCGCTGATGTTTTTGTTCGTCCTCGGCTTTATTCTCAAACGTCGGGTGCTCTATCCGGTGGTTCGCCTGAGCGACGTGGTGCAGCGTCTCGCCTCCCAGGACTATGCGGTGGAGACGCCGCAGTTCACTCAGGTGGATGAGATTGGCGATATGGCCCAGGCCATCCGCATTTTTCGCGAGAACGGCCTGGCCCGCCAGCAGCTGGAGCAGCAGCGCGACGCTGACTGGGCGATCCGCGAACTGCTGGCGCGCATGACCCAGCGTCTGCAGGGCTGTGAAACCATTGAGGATGTGATTAAGGTGGCGGAACTGTTTGCGCCGAATATCGCCCCGACGATCCCCGGGAAACTGTATATTCTGGATACCGATCCCTGGCAGATGCGCTGCGTGGCGCAGTGGCTGGCGCCCGCCGGGGAGACGACGCCCTTTTCACCCGACGACTGTTGGGCGATACGTCGGGGACTCAGCCATCCGCCGGTGCAGGGCGAACCCGATATCACCTGCTATCATCTGCCGGAGGCGCACGCCGGCCAGTCGCTCTGCGTACCGCTCATCGCCCAGGGCGAAGCCATCGGGCTGCTGACCTTTCAGAACGTTACCGCCAGTGACGCCCCTTCCCGGGCCTACCTTGAGCTGATGGCGGAAGCGCTGGGCCTGGCGCTGGCCAATCAGCGCTTACGCAGCGCCCTGCTGGAAAAAGCGCTGTTCGATTCCCTGACCGGCCTGCGTAATCGCCATCATCTTGACGAAGCGCTGCATTCACAGATGGCGCTGGCGGTCCATACCCACACCCCGCTGAGCTGTCTGATGATCGACATCGATCATTTTAAAGCCATCAATGACCGCTACGGCCACGAGGCCGGGGATCTGGTGATTAAGAGCGTCGCCACCATCGTGCAGCGCGCGGTGCGCGATATCGGCACGGCTTTCCGCTACGGCGGCGAGGAGTTTCTGGTGCTGCTCCCCGGCATTGACGAAGCCGAGGCGCACCAGTGCGCCAGCGAGATCTATACCCAGGTGCATGCGATGACGCTGCGCGATGGTCTGACCGAGATAGGCCAGGTGGATGTGTCGATTGGCATCGCCAGCTACCCGCAGCACACCCAAAGCGACAGCCTGCTGCGCGCGGCGGACGCCGCGCTGTACCGGGCGAAAGAGCTGGGCCGCTCAAGGATTGTCAGCTTTGGCCGCCTGAAGACCAGCTAACCGGGTGATTGCTCGGTCGCATTGAGCAGCGAGATAACTTTCCGCACCACCGCCGAACGGATATGGCGGTGGTAAACCATGCTCAGCTCACTCTCCGCCAGCCGGTCCTGAAGATCGATATACACCACGTTATCGAGGCGTAAGGCCCGCGCCGAGACCGGAACCAGGGCCACCCCGACCCCGGCGGAGACCAGGCTAATCATCGAGGTGACGTCGTTAATCCGCTGCGCCACCTGCGGCGTAAAGCCCGCGACGCGGCAGGCGTCAATAAACACCTGCTCCAGCCCGGTGCCCTGCGGATCGTCAAGCGAGATCCAGTTATCCGCGCGCAATGAGGCCAGATTGAGCGCCCCCACGCCCGCCAGCGGATGCTGTTGATAGAGCGCCAGGCAGAGCTTTTCCCGCACAAACGGCCTGACCACCAGCGCCTCCGGCGGCGAGGCCAGCGGCGCCCGGATGATGGCGATATCCAGGCGCAGATCCAGCAGCGCTTCGTAGAGCATTTGCACATCGCCATGCACCAGCGACAGCTCAATCCCCGGCCAGTCGGCGCGCAGCTCGCGCAGCAGCCCCGGCAGTTTACTGTCGTACATCGCGCTGGAGACATACCCCAGATGCAGCCTTCCCTGCTCGCCCCGCGCGGTGCGCTGGGCGTCCAGTGCCGCCTGGTCGACCATCTCCAACGCCAGCCGCGTCTTCTGCCAAAAGGCCTCGCCCGCGGCGGTCAGGGTCAGACGGCGGTTGGCGCGGGAGAAGAGCACCACCCCCAGACGCTGCTCGAGCTGTTTAATCTGCTGGCTGAGGGCGGGCTGGGCGATATGTAACCGCTCCGCCGCCCGGTGCATATGTAACTCTTCGGCAACGACCACAAAATGGCGTAACGCTCGCAAGGACATGGCCGGACTCCATGGGTTTTATTGATAATAAAAATCTTATCAATAACGCATGAATGATGCAATTGATAACCATTAGCCTGCGAAGCATACTGTGCGCATCGACACGCTAAGGAGAACATCATGACCGCACCGATTCAGGATCTGCGCGACGCCATCGCGCTGCTGCAACAGCATGACAATCAATACCTCGAAACCAATCATACGGTGGACCCTAACGCCGAGCTGGCCGGCGTCTATCGTCATATCGGCGCCGGCGGCACCGTGAAGCGCCCCACCCGCATTGGCCCGGCGATGATGTTTAACAATATTAAAGGCTATCCGCATTCACGCATTCTGGTGGGCATGCACGCCAGCCGCCAGCGGGCGGCGCTGCTGCTGGGCTGCGAAGCTTCGCAGCTGGCGCTGGAGGTGGGTAAAGCGGTGAAAACACCGGTCGCGCCGGTGGTGGTTCCGGCCGGCAGCGCCCCCTGTCAGGAGCAGGTTTTTCTGGCCGACGATCCGGACTTTGATTTGCGCACCCTGCTCCCGGCGCCCACCAACACCCCGATCGACGCCGGCCCCTTCTTCTGCCTGGGCCTGGCGCTGGCCAGCGATCCTGACGACGCCTCACTCACCGACGTCACCATCCACCGCTTGTGCGTGCAGGGCCGGGATGAGCTGTCGATGTTTCTTGCCGCCGGCCGCCATATCGAAGTGTTTCGCCAGAAAGCCGAGGCTGCCGGCAAACCGCTGCCGATAACCATCAATATGGGTCTCGATCCGGCCATCTATATTGGCGCCTGCTTCGAAGCCCCTACCACGCCGTTTGGCTATAACGAACTGGGCGTCGCCGGCGCGCTGCGTCAGCGCCCGGTGGAGCTGGTGCAGGGCGTCAGCGTCCCGGAGAAAGCCATCGCCCGCGCCGAGATCGTCATTGAAGGCGAACTGCTGCCCGGCGTGCGCGTCAGAGAAGATCAACACACCAACAGCGGCCACGCGATGCCGGAATTTCCCGGCTACTGTGGCGGCGCCAACCCGTCGCTGCCGGTGATCAAAGTCAAAGCGGTAACCATGCGGCACAATGCCATCCTGCAGACGCTGGTGGGACCGGGGGAAGAACATACCACCCTCGCCGGGCTGCCGACCGAAGCCAGTATCTGGAATGCCGTCGAGGCCGCCATCCCGGGCTTTTTACAAAACGTCTACGCCCACACCGCGGGCGGCGGTAAATTTCTGGGGATCCTGCAGGTGAAAAAACGTCAGCCCGCCGACGAAGGACGTCAGGGACAGGCTGCGCTGCTGGCGCTGGCGACCTATTCCGAACTGAAAAACATCATTCTGGTTGATGAGGATGTCGATATCTTTGACAGCGACGATATCCTGTGGGCGATGACCACCCGCATGCAGGGGGATGTCAGCATCACCACCCTCCCCGGTATCCGCGGTCACCAGCTCGATCCTTCCCAGACGCCGGAATACAGTCCGTCGATCCGCGGGGAAGGTATCAGCTGCAAGACGATTTTTGACTGCACGGTTCCCTGGGCGCTGAAAGCGCACTTTGAGCGTGCGCCGTTTGCCGATGTCGACCCGCGTCCGTTTGCCCCGGAGTATTTTGCCCGTCTGGAAAACGGCCACGGTCAGTAAGTCAGTCAAGCGGGGCGACAGGCGCCGGACACACGGCGTCTGTCGCCCGATGCAGCGCCATCCGGAGCGGATGGCGAAGGCGGGTTAGTTGATCGCCGCGGCGAGGTCTTTTTTCACCTGCTCACGCTGCTCGGCGGTCAGCACCTGGCTGACGTCGAAGTAGTATTTCACGCGATAATAGCGCACCTGCTGATCCAGTTGGCTAAAGGCAGCCAGCTGCTGTTTGACTTTGGCTTCATCCCATTTCCCGGAATGAATCACGTCGGCCAGGGCACCGTCCTGATAGCCGCTGATTTTAATCTGGCTCACACTGTTTTCGAAGCCCTGACGCAGCGCCTGGATTTTGGCGACCTGATCCTCACTCAGCTTCAGGTGCTGGACGACCGGGTCCTGCGAGACAGACGGCACGTCAGCCGAGGTCGACGCCTGGCTGGCGGCGGTGAAGCAGGTGGTCAGCGCAATGGCGATCAGGGTGTTACGCAAGCGTGTATTCACAATGAGTTATCCTTCAGGCAAGTAAAAGAGACTGGATTATCATCGCGGGAATAAAGACTATCTGTAACAAAGCATTCGTTTAAAACTGGATAAGAAAAGCATGGCAGGTAACCGAACCTGGCCCCGGCGGGCGCTCAGCAGCAAAGAAAGATATATTCATCCTTCCAGTAACGGCCCTGACCAATGATATCCCCGGCCGCATTGATGAGCCGTTTTTGCTTTTCGGTTTCGATCCCCTCCACAATCACATGCCCGGTCAGGGTATGAATAGCCTGTAACAGCCCGGGCAAAGCGGGATCGTTTTCTTTGTTCCAGAAATAGTCTTTATCCACTTTGACGCAATCAAAGCGAAATCGCTCCAGCAGCCGGAACGTCGTTCGTCCGCGACCAAAGTCATCCAGCCAGACCGGGCAAAGCGCCGCCAGCGTGCTCAGCGCCGTCAGTTCACGACCGGCGATAAATTCATGAAAATTCTCATTTATTTCCAGAGCAATGTTTTTACAGGAGCGCAGAAAATCACAGAGATAGCGGTCAGTCAGAATAAAATGGCTTAATAAATCATCAATATTCAGAGAGATCGGCTTATTATCGACCTGGGAAAAATCAAATACGGAAAGCAACTCGATTTGTCGGGTAAATAGTGCAAGCTTATCGCTTTCGGTGAGCGTGGAGAAAGAAAACGTGGGCGCTGAGGTGTTATTTTGTGCGGGTGCTATAATGTCTTTAGTGAGCAATTCCCACGAGTGGTAACCGCCACCATCGCTAATAGCGGGCTCCAGAACGAAGCGATAAGAGGTATTTTTCACGTTTTCTTTAACCATTTAAAAAATACCAGAAATAAGAAAGGGTTAAAGCATGTCATATATTTCCCGCTAACAAAAATAGTTTAAAATGATCGATAAGAAACATTCGATAGCTAAAAGCTATCAAGATATAATTTATTGATCGGTAAAGTGAATTAATATAAATTTGCCACCGCTGTCAGACCCGCGTAAATCACAATTAAAATATCGTTTCAAACCAGCAAGTTACAAGATAACCCCGCCGCCAGGCATGGCGACTTCATGCTTTTCCCTGCAGGATAAAAAACATGGTGTAATAAAAACGAAAAAAACAAGCCGCCAGTTTTGTCATATTGTTATGCGAAGATGAATAACGCATCACCCGGCACGCCCCGCCGGCCATGCCTTCTGCGGGCGATAAATCAGGCAGCCGGGTCAACGAAACGTCATATTTTCCCGCTACCTTACTGGCAGAAAAGGCGAAGCGGGAACAGGGTAGTGAAAAGAATATACGTGGTTCCGCTGGCGCTGATGCTGATCATGCTCAGCGTCAGCGCGTGGCGGGAACCGGCTCCGCGGCATGCCGCCAGAGGGCTGTGCGTCTGGTTTGATGGCGCAATGGTCGACTGCCTGCAGAGGCAGCGGCTGGGCGAAGCGAGGCCCGCTCACGCGCTGGTCAGACGATAAACCGGTACCCGCCGGGTGGTATTGAACAGATTGTCGCTGACCTCCACCTCCTCAGTGACAATAGCCATCCCGGACCGGCGCAGCTGGGCAATGTCCGCCGCCACCCGCTGACTACCGAACCAGAACAGGGCATCAAGCGCGGTAACCGGCAGGCCGGCGATTAATGCCTGGCGGAGTCGATCCCGGGCAGGTTTAATCTCCCGGGCGATCTGCTGGTACGGCGCCGCCGTCAGGCCCGTCGCTTCGACGCGACGAATGCGGTTTGTCAGGTGGTAATGAAAGCTCTCCGGTACAGCCTGTAAATCCTGCTTCAAACTGTAGACGCAGCCGTAACGTTTGCCGTTGAAAACGGCGGCTTTACGGCTGAGCTGCAGCGTCTCGCGGACGTCGGCGATCAGCTGCGGCGCGCGCACCAGCAGCAGGCGAAAAGGCAGCTCGAAGCTGGTGACGTAGTCGACGTTCAGTAACGCAATGCGCAGGCGCTCCTCTGCCCCGGCCTGCAGCTGACGGCACTCCTGATAGACTTCGCGCCACTGCTCCCGCAGCCGCGACGTTTCGCCGGCTTCGGTAAACTGGTATTTTTCAATATCGTAATCAACTCTCCCGGCCACCGCGCATTCCTTCCTGAATCAGTCCCGGCGTTATACTATCATCCTCCGGCGCTGTACCCTACGCCGAGCGCCGTCGCCGCTGTCGGTTATTTACGATAAAGATAACGGGTGATGACCACATCAAGAACAAACAGCAGGAAAATAACGCTGCTTAACCACAATAAGCCTGCGAATAAATCAAGTAATTGCATCGTTGTTCCCTCGCCGTTGGCCATAAAAAATAAAGCCCCATCACCATAAAGTAGTTAAGAACTACCTTAACAGCCACAGAATAAAAATTATTTAGCGATATGAAATCCCGAGCCCTTGCAGGTTCATTTTACTGACATCAAATTGTCATCAAACAATGTCTATCATCAGCCGACGCCACAGGATTGTTCCTGCCGTCATGGTATCGCCGGCAAACGCGCGACCGCACGGTTTAACAACACGGAATAATATCGCCCTACCCCACTCTTACTGTCATTGCATAATCTTATATCAGGCCCCATTGCCATTCTGCTGAATAATCCGGAAAGCGCGATAAGTCATAAACGCCCTGCTGATTGGTTGACCATGGAGAAATACGATGCCCAGCGAAAAAGCCCGCAGCCTTGACCATTTCTATGAATTACTGGCGACAGGACAACATCAGAAAATTGAACTCGATTTCGACGTCGCCGCGGACGATTTTTTTAAAATCGCCACCGAGTTTGGCGACATTGGCGCGAGGATCACCCGGCTGAATGAGCGATTTATTATTAAGATCAAGTCGCCGAAAGCGTAAGCCCCTGCCCGCCCTCTCTGGCGGGCGTCAGGCCAGCGGTCGTCGCCCGTCCCTTTTTCTTAACGAGTGCCGGTCTGCCGTTCGGCAAAATAGTGCGCCGGCGTCGTCCCCATCGTTTTTTTAAACAGGGTAATGAAAGCATTCACCGACTCATACCCCAGCTTAGCCGCCACGTTTTGTACCGAAACGCCGCTGGCCAGCTCCTGCAGGGCAATAATCAGATGCAGCTGCTGGCGCCAGCGTCCGAAGGTGAGGCCGGTCTCCCGCTGCATCAGGCGCGCCAGGGAGCGTTCACTCAGCGCCAGACGTTTCGCCCACACCGGCAGGGTACTGCGATCGTCAGGATGACTCACCAGCCTGTCGGCCATGGCGCGTATTTTGGGGTGCGATGAGACGGGCAGATTCAGGCGCTGCGCCGGCATGGTCGCCAGCTCGTCAAGGGTCACCCGGGTCAGTCTCCCGGCATGGCTATCCGCCGCGTAGTCCGCCCCTTCGCGGGTGAGCCGCCCCACCAGCTCATGGATCAGGGAAGAGAGCGCCAGCGCGCAGCAGCTGTCGGGCAGCGCCGCCGCCCCGGGTTCAATAAACAGGTAGTTGAGGCGCGCGTTCCAGGTGGCGGTCACACTGTGGGCAATACCGCCCGGGATCCATACCGCGCAGCGAGGCGGCACGATCCACAGGTTATTTTCCGCCCGACAACGCACCGCGCCATACAGCACGATAATCAGTTGTCCTTTACGATGGCTATGCACCGGCACTTCGGCTTCATACTCGACAAAATCAAGATGACGCGCGACGGCCGGGCAGGAAGATGCGTCCGGATCGTACAGCGTATTGGCAAAGGGTGATGGCATACGGTTGGCAAGATTCAGGTATTTTTTGACAGAATAGAGTATTTCTCCGCAAGCGCAAGCCGGCAATAATCGGCGGCATGAACATCATCCTCTTTCGTCAGGCCCGCTGGCTGCGGGCCGCAGGCGCCGTCGCGCGCCGTTTCATGCCGCAAACACCCTCAGCCGCGCTGCGCAGCGATGGCCAGGCGGTGATCTATGCTGCGAAGAGTTTCGCCGCGGCGATGCTGGCTTACTATCTCGCGCTCTCCATCGGTCTGCAGCGGCCTTCCTGGGCCATCATCACCGTCTATATCGTCTCGCAGACCTCGGCGGGCGCCTCGTTGAGCCGTAGCGTCTATCGGCTGGTCGGGACCGTCGTCGGCGCGGCGGCCACCGTGATCATCGTGCCCACCTTCGTCAACCAGCCGATCCTGTGCAGCGTCGTGCTGGCCCTGTGGATCGCGGGTAGCCTCTGCCTGTCCCTGCTTGAACGCACGCCGCGCGGGTACGCCTTCCTGCTGGCGGGCTACACCGCGAGCCTGATTGGCTTTCCCGCCGTCTCCGCGCCCGGGACGATCTTTGATCTCGCCGTCACCCGGGTGGAAGAGATCGTCATCGGTATCTTATGCGCCGGCCTGATCCATCGCTTCGTGCTGCCGGTGCGCATCGCCGGGCGGTTTAACAGCACGCTGGCACAGACGCTGGCAACCGCCCGCCAGCGGATCGCCGATACGCTGGCAGGCAAGCCGGTGGCGGCGGAAACGCTGCGGCTGGCGCTGAGCCTGCAGTTTCTCCAGGGCATTAACCACCACCTGCCCTGGGATGACGGCCTGTCTGTCCCTCACCGCCAGGCGAGAAAAGCGATCCACGACCGACTGGCGCGACTGTTGATCGTCAATGGCGAATTGTATGACCGTTTACAGCGGAGCGGGCCGCCACCTGACGACCTGCAGGCGCTGCTGGCGGAGGCAGAGGCCTGGCTGACAGGCCCGCAAGCCGCCAGGTCGGCGCCCTCGGCAGACGGACTTCTCTTCCGCTGCGAGCGGCTCATCGCCCGGTACGCTACTGACGCGCAGACCATGGACGAGGCGCTGCGGCTCAGCCTGGCGCGCCATCTGGCGGAAGCCATCCGCCTCCTGCAGGAGAGCGAGCGGCTGGCGAAGGCGGTTTATCGCCGGCGGTCGCCTGCCCTGCCCCCCGACGCCGGCGCGGCGAAGGGTTATGTTTTCCATCGCGATCCGCTCAGCGCCCTGCGGACTTCCTTCGGCGCCTTCGTCATCATCCTTAGCGGCTGCCTGATCTGGATAGGATCCGCCTGGCCCGATGGCGGCACCGCGGTCTCGATCCTCGGGGTCTGCTGTAGCCTGTTCGCCAGCTTCGACGCGCCGGCGGCGCATCTGGTGAAATACCTGATCGGCTGCGTGTGGGGCGTGCTGTTCAGCCTGCTCTACAGCTTCGTCCTGCTGCCGCAGGTGAACGAATTTGCGCTGCTGGCGGCGGTGCTCGCCCCGGTCTATCTGCTGGCCGGCTCGCTGCAGGCGCGGCCAACCACCACCTTTATGGCGATGGGCATCACCCTGACGCTGCCGATATTGTGCGAGCTGGGGGCCAGCTACCGCGGCGACTTCGCGACGGCGATCAATACCGCGCTCGCGCTGTTTATCGCCGTCGGTTATGCGGCGTTTGGTATGCGCCTGCTGCAAACCGTGCAGGCGGAAACCGCTATCCGTCGTCTGCTGACGCTGTGCCAGCGCGATATCCGCCGCGCCGCTCGCGGCCGGCTGGCGCACAATGCCCACCGCTGGACCAACCTGATGATCGACCGAACCGCATTACTGCTGCCCTGCCTGCCGCAGAGCGGACCGGCAGCCGGTCAGTTGCTTGACACGATGCTGCGCGATATTCGTACCGGTCTCGCCGTGATCCATCTGCGCCGTCGCTATCAGCAGGCGGACAGTGCGTCGGCGGACGCAGTGCAAGCGCTCCTGGACGCGCTGAACCCGCAGCCGGACATGACGGCCCTGGAGCAACCGGTCAATGCGCTGCTGGCCCAGGCTTTACCGGCGACCGATGCCGCCTCGCGCGAACGTGCGGAAGCGCTCATCGCGCTGTATTGCGCCTTACACCTGCCTGAGGAGAGCCAGAACCATGCGTGACCTCGCGCTGGGCGGGGTATTTTTCCCCGGCCTGCTGATTGTCGGCCTTATCGCCCTGCTCGCTACACTGTTGCTGCAACCGCTTATCTTCTCCGCCCGCGGCCCGGGTCGCCTGCCGTGCCGGCCGCTGTGGGGGCTGTCCCTTTTTATCGCGCTTTTCTTCCTGCTCCTGCAGGGCGTTCACTCGCTGGGGTTATCCGTATGACACTGTATCTGACACTTCTGGGCCGCTATGCCCTGACTTTAGGCGCCGTCGCCGCCGCCGCGCTACTGGCTTTCATTTTCTGGAAACAGGAGGCGCAGACGCCCTGGACCCGCGATGGCCGGATGCGGGCCGACGTGGTGCAGATCGCCCCCAATGTCTCGGGGCCGGTGGCCAGCGTGGCGGTGAAAGACAACCAGTGGGTCAATCGGGGAGAGGTACTCTATACCATCGATCCGCGCTGGCTGAAGCTGGCGGTCAGCAGCGCTCAGGCGGAGGTGGAAGCCCGACGCCAGGAGATGGCGATGCGCCAGGATGCCGCCAGACGTCGGGCGCAGATCCAGGGCGTCATCTCCAGCGAAGATCTGAAACAGACCAACAGCGCGGCCAGCGTCGCGGCCGCTAACTACCAGGGCGCGCTGGCGGCACTGGCGCTGGCGCAGTTGAATGTAGCCCATGCCACCGTGCGGGCGCCGGTATCCGGCTACGTGACCCATCTCCGGCTGCGCCCCGGCGACTATGCCACCGCCGGGGTGACGACAGTCGCCATTATCGATGGTCAGAGCTTCTGGGTGGTGGGGTATTTTGAAGAGACCCGTCTGCGCCACATCCACATTGGCGATACCGCGCACATCACGCTGATGGGCTATGACCCGGTTATTACCGGCCATGTGGAGAGCATCGGGCACGGGATCGGCGATACCAATGATGAAACCGGCGCCCTGGGCCTGCCGCAGGTCGAGCCAACGTTCAGTTGGGTGCGGCTGGCGCAGCGTGTGCCGGTGCGTATCCATATCGATACCCTGCCCGCAGGGGTGGAGCGGGTCGCCGGTCTGTCCGCGACCATTTCGGTCATCCCTGACCGGACGGCGCGGCGCGCCGGCCAATCATCAGTAGCCGACTTGCTGTCCTCTCAGTGATAGCCTTCGCTACCGGACACTTTGCCGCGAAAGACGTAATAGCTCCAGGCGGTATACATCAGGATCACCGGGATGATCAGCAGCGCCCCCGGCAGCATAAATACCTGGCTGGAGGGCGGCGCGGCGGCATCCCACAGGGAGATGTGCGGCGGAATAATGTTCGGCCAGACGCTGATCCCCAGCCCGCTGAAGCCGAGGAATATCAGGCCCAGCGTCAGGATAAAGGGACGAGCGTGGCTGGCGGGGCGCGCGCTCAGGCGCCAGATCCACAGGCTCAGGGTCAGCACCAGGATCGGCACCGGCACGAACCAGAAGAAATTGGGCAGCGTAAACCAGCGTTCCGCCACGTAGCGCCAGCCCAACGGCGTCCAGACGCTGACCACCGCGATCACCGCCATCAGCGCCAGCAGCACCTTGCGGGTCAGCTCGCGCATCCGCTGCTGCAGCACGCCTTCGCTTTTCATGATGAGCCAGGTGGTGCCCAACAGCAGATAGGCCACCACCAGCCCCAGACCGCAGAACAGGTTAAAGGGGGTAAGCCAGTCCAGCGTCGAGCCGGCGAAGCGGCGGTCGGCTACCGCAAAGCCGTTGATAAAGGCGCCGACGACAATCCCCTGGCTGATGGTCGCCAGCAGCGAGCCGCCGGCGAAGGCATAGTCCCAGAAGGTGCGATGCGAGGGAACCGCTTTAAAACGAAACTCAAACGCCACGCCGCGGAAAATCAGGCCGATGAGCATCGCCGTCAGCGGGATAACCAGCGCATCGGTGATCACCGCGTAAGCCAGCGGAAACGCGCCGAACAGCCCTGCCCCGCCGAGCACCAGCCAGGTTTCGTTACCATCCCAGACGGGCGCCACGCTGTTAACCATCACATCGCGCTCTTCGGCGTCATGCACCACGCTGAACAGCATCCCGATGCCTAAATCGAAACCATCCATCACGATATACATCAACGTGGCGAAGACAATGATGACAAACCAAATCACCGAGATATCGATGCTCATGATGCGTTCTCCTCATCCCGCACCGGCTCTGCCGCCGAGAGCGGACGCGCCGGGGTGCCTGCGGTTTGCGAGGTCAGCTCCGTCACCGGCTGCGGCCCTTTTTTGATAAGCCGGAAGATATAGTAATACCCCACGCCAAACACCGCGCAGTAGACCACGATAAACACCAGCAGGCTGATAGCCATCTGCAGCGTACTGTGCAACGACACCGCGTCCCGGGTGCGCAGCAAACCGTAGATCACCCACGGCTGACGGCCCATCTCGGTGGTCACCCACCCGGCGACCAGCGCAATAAGACCGGCGGGCCCCATACAGAGCGCAAACCACTGGAAGGGACGCGAATGGTACAGCCGCCGCCGATAGCGCAGCCAGGCGCTGCAGATCCCTAAGGCGATCATCAACACGCCCATCCCAACCATGATACGGAACGACCAGAACACGGCGGGCGAATAGGGCCGGTCTTCTTTCGGGAAATCTTTCAGGGCCGGCACCTGCTTATGCAGGCTGTGGGTGAGGATCAGGCTGCCCAGCGCCGGGATCTCCAGGCCATAGCGGGTCCGCTCCTCTTCCATATCCGGCAGGCCAAACAGCAGCAGCGGGGTGGCCTCGCCCGGCCGGTTTTCCCAGTGTCCTTCAATCGCCGCAATCTTCGCCGGCTGATGCTCAAGGGTGTTAAGGCCATGCATATCCCCCACCACCGCCTGGATGGGCGCCACCAGCAGCGCCATCCACATCGCCATCGACAGCATTTTGCGGATGGCCGGCGAGTCGTTGCCGCGCAGCAGATGCCAGGCGGCGGAGGCCCCGACGAACATGGCGCTGCTGAGGAACGCGGCGATCGCCATATGGAACAAGCGATACGGGAATGAGGGGTTAAAGATAATCGCCAGCCAGTCCTGCGGGATAAGGTGGCCATTTTCGAGGGTAAAACCCTGCGGCGTCTGCATCCAGCTATTGGAGGCGAGGATCCAGAAGGTGGAGACCAGGGTGCCAAGGGCTACCATGCAGGTGGTAAAAAAATGCAGCGCCGGCGGCACCTTGCTCCAGCCGAACAGCATCACGCCGAGGAATCCCGCTTCGAGGAAGAAGGCGGTCAGCACTTCATACAGCAGCAGCGGGCCGGTAATACTGCCGGCAAACTGGGAGAATCCGCTCCAGTTGGTGCCGAACTGATAGGACATGACTAATCCGGAAACCACGCCCATGCCAAAATTGACGGCGAAAATTTTCAGCCAGAAGTTGTAGAGCGAGCGCCAGACGTTATCCCGGGTTCGCAGCCACATCCCTTCCAGCACCACAAGGTAGCTGGCAAGGCCGATGGTGATGGCCGGAAACAGAATATGGAAGGAAACGGTAAAGGCAAATTGCAGTCGGGCCAGATGAAACGCGTCAAATTCAAACATAATCCGCACCCATCATTATGAAACGCCCCGGCCGCAGCCGGGGCTTATGCGAACATCACTTAGCCGATGATGAGGTGTTTTGCTTACCGGCGCCCAGTTCAGCGCCGGTCAAAGGATCACCCTGCGGGTCAGACTCTGTTCGCTTCAGCATCGCTTTGCACAGCGCTTCCTGCTCCGGCGTCAGGCCGACAGAGGCGCTGCCATCTCCGCCATCCACGGCCGGCTGCGGATCCTTGACATAATCGAAGTGTTTGTCACTGTTCCAGCTGCCGCGTACTTCTCCACCTTCAGACATATTGTAGTAGGTGTTCGCGTACTCGCTAATGGGCGGCAGTTTGCCCGGCGGATAGTTGTTGCGAATTGACTGCAGCGCCTTCTCAAAAGAGAGCTGATGCGCCGCTTCGCGGGTCATCAGGAACGCCAGCGCGTCTTTTACGCCGGGATCGTCGGTCACGTTGATCAGCCGTTCATAGACGATCTTCGCCCTCGCCTCCGCCGCGACGTTTGACCGCAGGTCGGCGGTGGGTTCGCCGATAGTATCAATGTAGGCCGCCGTCCACGGCACGCCCGCCGAATTGGTCAGCGGGGTACCGCCGCCGTACAGTAACGACGTAATATGGCTGTCGTTGCCGTTGGCGGTGAGCGAACGATAGAGTTCCGCCTCGCTCTCGGTGCCCTCCGCCAGCGCCCCTTTGGCGCCTTTATTTAGCATGCCGACCAGGGTGCCAATGATCTCCAGATGGCTCAGCTCCTCTGTCGCGATATCCATCAGCATGTCTTTGCGGCCGGGATCGTCATCGCTTAATCCCTGAGTGAAATAACGACACGCGGCGGCCAGCTCGCCCTGAGGGCCGCCAAACTGTTCGAGCAGTAAATTCGCGAGCCCCGGATTGGGTTCAGCAACGCGCACGGTATACTGCAGTTGTTTCACATGACGAAACATAGGCCTGCCTCCTGGTTATTTTTTCGCTTCTACGCCGTCAGCATCTGAACGCAGGAGAAATTGCTCCGTGGTCTGAGGAATATGTTTGATCAGCCAGTCGGCCATGGCCTGCTCTTCCGCCAGGATGGCCTCAATGGCCGGAATGGAAGCGGTATCGCCCGCTTTTTCAGCCGCCGCCAGCAGAGAGGTATAGCAGGCGATCTCAAACTGCTCGAAGACGTACCCGCTGATCGAGCCTTTGACTATTTCATCGGAAGGAAACATCCCGCCGATGGACTGGCCGAGAGCCGCCATTTTACTCATCGAATCTTTAATCACCGAGCGCGAAATCTCGTTGCGGTCGAGGATCTCTTCCAGCACGGTAATTTGCCGTTTGGTCTCATTAATATGCTGTTCAATTCTGGCACGGAGATCCGGATAATTATCGATACGGCCAGCCATTGATTCCAGCATGGATTCTGCCTGTTTTTCCATGGCATGCGCATCTCGTAGCCAGTCATGATAATGTTCAATGTGATTCATCGTGATTTCCTCGTGTCAGGGAGCGTTTATTTTTCTGCTTTTTTATTAATATTACCTACCGCCAGGTCGGTTAATTTCACATCGGTTTGTTTTTCTTCTTCCAGGGTTTCGGCCAGCAGTTTGACCGCTTTTTTATAACCCAGCTGTTCCGCCAGGGTCACCAGGGTACCGTAACTGGCAATTTCGTAATGCTCGACCTTTTGCGCAGCGGCAATTAACGCGGCATCACGTACTTCATTTTTTTCCGTGCTCTCAACGACTTCATTGGCCTCTTCGATTAATCCTTCCATGGCCACGCATTTCATGCGTTTAATTTTCAGACCGGATTCCTGCTCAACGATCTGGTCGATACGTTCAATCTGGCCCTGGGTTTCTTCAAGATGAGCATTGAACGCCGCGCTGAGTTTTTCACTGGACGCCGCTCTGGCCAGTTTAGCCAGCCCGCGGGTTAATTGTTTCTCTGCGCTGTAGGTATCTGAGAGCAGGTGAATAAATACATCTTCAATGCTTTTCATATTCATAGAAATACCTTCTGGAGTCAGAAAATAACTGCGAGCCCGTGACAGACTCGCAGGAGATACTTTCACTTCAGGGTGCAAGGAAAAGGATAATCAGGAATTATCAGACTTGCGGCCACCGCCGTGGCTGTTTTGTCCGCCTTTTTTACCCGCTTCGGACGCACGCTGCGGATCATTTTTAAAGTTCCCGCCGCTGTGCTGACCACCTTTACGACCTGCTTCAGAAGCTTTTTCACGGTCTTCAGCAAAATTACCGGAACCACCACGATGCTCTGCCATATTTCACCTCATGTATATCGGTTATGTCAGTACGATACGAAAATATTCCGTATCACTCGTCGTTCGATATTTAAATCTAGCGGGTAATGCTGGTTAGTCAAATTATTATCCGGTGTTTCCGACACCTTTTAGCAGCAATTCGGAATAATTCTATAAAACACATCAAAAACAACCAGACGGCACATTTCGGCTAACCCCCTGTGTTCAGGGAAATAATGCGTAGAGACTCCCCATGCGGCAAAGAATTATTTATACCGGCGGGTTACTCCCATTGGGTTATATAACGAAGCGGCAGTATTGCCTGTAGCCCGACTGAAATTAGGAATTTTTCTTGTTTTTAAGGCAAAAAAAAGCCGCTGGGGAAGCGGCTGGAAAAATAAAATGGAGCGAATATCATGCCCGATTAAGCCTGGCATATTCAGGGGAAACAGGCAAATAACGCCAATAAATAAGCGAAGCGTGGAATATATTCAGCGACTGGAATATCACGCAGTTCCATTATTAGTACTCTACGCTTTATTTTCACGGTGGTTTATCGGCGGCAATAGCGTCAGGTCACTTTGCCTTTGCGCCTGATGCGATCAGCCATTCTCTCCAGGAGAAGACTCTATGAAAGCACTCACTTATCATGGCCCCCATCATGTCAGCGTTGACACCATGCCCGACCCAGCCCTTGAGGCGCCGGACGATATTATTCTGCGCGTCACGGCGACGGCGATCTGCGGTTCCGATCTGCACCTTTACCGCGGAAAGATCCCCGGCACGCACCATGGTGATATTTTCGGCCATGAATTTATGGGGGAAGTGGTGGACGCCGGTTCGGACGTCACCGCGGTTCGTAAAGGCGATCGGGTGGTTATCCCGTTTGTCATTGCCTGCGGAGACTGCTTCTTTTGTCGCCTGCAGCAATATGCCGCCTGCGAAAGCACCAATAGCGGCCAGGGGGCGACGCTCAATCGCAAAGGTATTTCGCCACCCGCGGCGCTGTTTGGCTATAGTGATTTGTACGGCGGGATCCCCGGCGGCCAGGCGGAATATGTGCGGGTTCCCAAAGCCAATACCGGCCCGTTTAAAGTGCCGGACACCTTACCCGATGAAAAGGTGCTGTTTCTGTCGGATATTCTGCCCACCGCCTGGCAGGCGGTAAAAAACGCCGAGGTCAAACCCGGCAGCAGCGTGGCTATTTTTGGCGCCGGCCCGGTTGGCCTGCTGTGCGCCTCCTGCGCCAGGCTCAATGGCGCAGAGCAGATATTCATCATCGATCATAACGATTACCGACTCGACTTCGCGCAGCAGCGCTATGGCGCGATCCCGATAAACTTCGACCACCATGACGACCCGGCGCAGTGGATTATCGACAACACCGCCGGCCATCGCGGCGTCGACGCGGTGATTGACGCCGTCGGCTTCGAGGCGAAAGGCAGCCTCACGGAAACCGTCCTCAGCACCCTGAAAATCGAAGGCAGCAGCGGGAAAGCGCTGCGCCAGTGCATCGCCGCCGTGCGCCGCGGCGGCATCGTCAGCGTGCCTGGGGTTTACGCCGGTTTCATTCACGGATTTATGTTTGGCGATGCCTTTGATAAGGGGCTGACCTTCAAAATGGGGCAAACCCACGTCCATGCCTGGTTGCCGGATCTGCTGGCGCTAATTGAGCAAGGGTTGCTCACCCCGGAGGAGATTATCACGCACCATATGCCGCTGGAGGAGGCCGCGCGCGGCTATCAGATCTTTGAGAAGCGTGAAGAGGCATGCCGCAAAGTGATCCTCGTGCCGGGGATGCAGCCCGGAAAGGCAACGCTTTGAGGCGGAGGTTAACGCAGCGAAACCCTTCGGCGGCCAGTGCGGGCCGTGATATAAATACAGCATCCGCTGGCCCGCCGTGGCGGATACCGCCATTAACCACAGGAGAAGGTCATGCTCGAGTTACGCCCGAATTGCGAATGCTGTGATAAAGATCTGCCGCCAGACTCACCCGAAGCGTTTATCTGTTCGTTCGAGTGTACCTTTTGCCAGGACTGCATGACGGCCCGGCTGAACGGTCATTGCCCGAACTGCGGCGGCGAGCTGGTGCGGCGCCCGGTGCGTCCCGAAGAGGCGCTCCGGCGTCACCCCGCCTCCACCCTGCGTCGCCATACGCAGTAAAACCGGATGAGCAGGCGTCGCGAACGGGAGCCCTCAGGCTCCCTTTCTTCACCCTTATTTCTCTGCCGAAAAGCGCCACTCTGCCGCGGTCGACAGCGTCACAAAGGGCCCCGCAAGGGTGACATTGTGATGGCCAATGATGTCAGGCGCTGATAAACGTTCGTTTTCCATGGTTGAGTGCGCATCCGAGATTAACACCGTCCGTAATCCCAGCGCCGATGCCGCTCGGCAGGTCGTGTCCACGCAGAACTCGGTTTTCATCCCGGCAATAACCAGCTGTTTTACGCCGGCCTGGGCGAGCTGATGCTCAAGGTCAGTTTGCTGGAAACAGGAGGGGTATTTTTTAATCAAAACGATATCCCGCTCGCAGTTAACCCCCATCTCAGGCAGCAGTTGGGTTAATGGACTTTGCGCGGAGAACGGAGAGTCGTCAGGTCCGGTATGGCGGGCAAAGAAGACTGGCACCTCAGCCTGTCTCGCTTTTTCAATCAGCAGGCAAACGTTCGCCAGAAGCGCATCGGCCTGATACGGGGAAACCGGGCCACGGAAAAGCCCCTGCTGCATATCGATAATTAACAGGGCATGTTCAGATGAAATCATGATGGGTCTCCATTCAGTCTGTCACGAACGGAGAAGACGCTCCCCGTCCACATTGGCGGGGAGTGAGGATCTGTTTGTCAGGAGCCGGTCACAGATACGCCCACACCACCGCAGGTTACGGTCGTGGTGGTGACGGTGGTGGTTGGCTGCACTGACGTAATCATTATCTGACCTTCACTTATTCTTTACAGATAAAACATAAGCGCCATTATAACGGCTCTTTTCTTATAGCATTGAGCTGAGACGGATTGCAATTTATGCCTGAACAACGCAGCCGCTTTACGCAACCATTAACGGCTTACAATATAGGCGCGAAGGGTTTCGCCTGCTGAAAGAATATGTTTCACGGTATATGCCCGAGCCTCCTGTGGATTATTTTGCTGGCAGGCCATCAGGATCTGCTGATGCTCATCCTGGAATTTCAGCGTATCCGACAGCAGTCTGTTCTGAAAAAGCTCATATCTTTCAATCTGCTCGCGCAATTCACCGATCATCTTCAACAGGCGCTGATTGTTACACTTCCGATACAGCAGTTCATGAAACTCCCGGTTATACCTCCCCTGCTGCTCGGGTTCAGAAGCGCTGCTCAGCAGCTGATGCACCAGCTCTGCCCGGGCAAGCGTTTCCGGGTCCATATTCTTCAGGCTATGAAAAATGGCTTCACCTTCCAGGAGTGCCCGCAGCTGATAAATTTCATCGACATCTGCGGCCGTCAGCGTTTTCACCACCGCGCCACGATTTCTGTAAATCTCAACCAGACCTTCGCGCTCAAGCTGCTGTATCGCTTCTCTCATTGGGATACGGCTGACAGAAAACTGGCAGGCCAGGTCGCGCTCTACAAGCCGGTCGCCATCTCGCAATGCCCCCTTGTTGATTAAGATTTTTAACTCACTGGCAAGGATGTCGGCGGTCGAACGGGTAGCAGCGTTCATTTGGCTCTCTTTACATCATTCATAAATGGTATACCATTATGCCATTATAGCCAACGTCATGACAACCTTGCGATTCTACCTGCGGCTTCGTTCAGGCAATGCACCTGGACGATACCGCAGTGAAGAAATTCATCCCTCTAAAGAGAAAGGCAAATCAATGGAACATGCTTATACCAGTCATATCACATGGACCGGCAATCAGGGCACGGGTACCTCGGGTTACAAGGCTTATGCCCGAACCTGGGATATCGCGGTAAAGGGAAAAGAACCCATTCATTGTTCAAATGATCCATTACTGGGCGGCGATCCCGGCAAAATGAACCCGGAAGATCTCCTGCTCTCTTCTCTCTCTGCCTGTCACATGCTGTGGTACTTACATCTGGCCTCAGATGCCGGCATTACGGTCATGGAATATCAGGACTCGCCGGTGGCAACGGGTGAAGTATTAAAAGGGGGCGCGGGTCGCTTTATTTCTGCTACCCTCAGGCCGAAAATCACCGTATTACCAGGTACCGATCTCGACGCCGCCGCGGCCATTCATCAGCAGATCCATCACGTCTGTTTTATCGCCCGCTCGGTCAATTTCCCGGTCAGCTACCAGCCTGAATTTATTATCTTTAACGCAGAGTAACTCGTTTCTGGCGCGGTCATCCGGCGCTCAGGAAATGTGGCTGGGGTATCCAACCTCAGCCACACTTCGCTGCACACCGAAGCATCCTGCTCTGGCCGTCATTAGACTGCAGGGAAATTCACCACGGAGCAGACTTATGATTGCGGTACTTTTTGAGGCCGGCGCCTTACCGGAAGCACAGGAAAGATATCTTCAACTGGCGGCCGGGCTGACGCCTTTGCTTTCAGACACGCCGGGGTTTATCGCCATCGAGCGCTTTCAGAGCCTGAATTCGCCCGGCAAAATCCTTTCGTTATCCTGGTGGGAAGATGAAGCATCGGTGGCCAACTGGCAGCAAAATGAGCGGCATCTGGCTGCCCAGCGCGAAGGCAAAGCATCGATTTTTTCATATTACAGAATACGCGTTGCCCGCGTGTTCCGGGATTACTCATCGGATCGGGGAGCACAGCCAGATGTATGATATTCACGTCATTCTCAGCAACACGCCGGGCTCGCTGGGCGCAATGGGTATAGCGCTGGGCAACAACGGTGTGGGTCTCGAAGGTGGTGGGGTATTCACCACGCCTGATGCCGGACATGCGCATTTTCTGGTGGAAGACGGTGAGACAGCCCGCAGGGTGCTGACCGAGGCCGGATTTACGGTCAGCGATGTATGCCGTCCTCTGATACGCAAGTTACCCCAGGAACGACCCGGGGAACTGGGAGACATTGCAGACACCCTGGCCCGCAACGGTATTAATATTCTGGTACAGTACAGCGACCACCGTAACCGGCTCATTCTCCTTACCGATGATGACACCCGGGCAGCGGAAGTGACCAAAAAATGGGCCATACTTTTTGAATGAATCTCCTGAAAACGCAGCAAGACAGTGAGCCAGAGGCGGCGCTGGAAACCGCGATGGCGATGGTGGCCTCAGCCCTCTCCGACCCGTCAAGGGTCAGTATTCTCTGCGCGCTGATGGACGGGCGCGCATGGACGGCGACCGAGCTCAGCACGGTCGCCGAGGTCTCCGCCTCCACCACCAGCGGACATCTTGCCCGGCTGCTCAGCAACGGGCTGGTGGTGTGTCTCGCGCAGGGGCGCCACCGCTATTACCGCCTGGCGGGCCCGCATATCGCCGGGCTGCTGGAAAACCTGATGGGCGTCTCAATGCAGGCGCATAAGGCGCTGGCCACCAGCACGCCGGTTACGCTTCGCTACGCCCGCACCTGCTACGACCATCTGGCGGGCGAACTGGCGGTGAATATTTATGAGTTTATGCTGCGGGAAAAATGGCTGACGGCCGATGGGCAGTCCCTGACGTCAGCCGGTAAAACCCAGCTTGAAAGCCTGGGCGCAGTACTTAACGCTCGACCGCGACGTAAGCCTTGCTGCCCCTGTCTTGACTGGAGCGAAAGACGTTTTCATCTGGGAGGCGACGCCGGATCGGCGCTGATGGCGCTGTTTGAGCAGAAAGGATGGATCACCCGCACGCCGGGATATCGGGAAGTGCAAGTGACGGATAGCGGCAGAGCGGCGCTGTCCCGGCTGTTTAATCTCAAAGATAGCATCCGCGGATTAGACTATGTTGAGCCACCAGAAAACGTTAATCATAGTGAGCGCAACGCATAGATTACTCACATTTTTTCTGGCGTACCTGCAGAAAATGGTTTAGTTCCGGGCACCCTTTTTCAGCTCCAGCATATATTTATTGCCGACGCTGCCGAGCTCAAAATTAAACACTAGCTTCGTATTACCTGCTTTCTCCACTCGCGACACTGGAGGAAGCGGTGGTGTAAAAAAACCCGCCGCAGCGGGTCTTTTTTCCGGGCAGCCTATCGGCCGATAGTGCCGCCGGTATCGTTCGCATCGTTGAACCAAGTTCCCAGCTCATTACCGTGCGTGCTGGTGATGGAGAATTGTGCCTCCTGCACGGAAAACAGCAGCACGCCGTTGACGACCCGCGGGCGCTCCGCCAGGTGGCCGTTGTAACGCACCTCATGGGGCTTCACCACAATGATTTTGTTGCCAATGCGCTGACCATTCCGAAGGAAAACGGAGTAGGTACCAGCGAATTTCGAAAAGTTCTGGCTCTTCTTCGCTTCTGCGGCGTTTTGCGCTTTAGTTTTGTGGATGTCGCAGCCCTGCCCGGCGTTCATCTCATTGCATCCGGAGCGCTCCAGCTGTTCGCGATATTTAGCGTTAATGGCGTGTGCCGGTGCTGCAGCGACGGTCGCCAGGGTGATTGCTATCATCAATTTTTTCATTATTTTCTCTATTGTTGGATCTTGCCACTACACATGTACAGTTTTGACACTTCGCCTTTCAGGCAACCGCGGATGAATATATTCGTCTCGGAGCATTCAGTTTTGGCGAGTTCATCGACAGCCTCCGCGCCGGTGTACCCCCATTTTTTGCAGATTGCCGCCGCCTTCTCCTGCGCGCCGTTAAAGGTCGGCGTGAAGTTAGCAGGCTGGCTACCCTTTAGCAGGTACGAAAATTTAACGGTAGCGTCAGCGCGGCTCGCGTTAGTGACGCCCATTGGAGGGGGAACGGCACACCCGGCCAGCGCCGTCGTCAGTGCTACGCCAGAAAGCGTCTTCAGGATGTTCATCTTTTTGCCTCTTCATTAACGGCGTTGTTTTCTTGATGCAATTCAGCGCGGCGTTGCTCATAAAACGCATGAACATCGGCAGGTTGAGCATCCCACAATGCTCTCATTTTCCGGTCATAATTGTCAGCGCAGACACGGCGCTCTTTCTCATACCCGCGGGAGACCGCGACACGCGCTTCACCTTCAACCCGGACAGAGCCATACAACTGGCCATGATATTTCTTGTTAGCGATCTCCTCGCAGCGCAGTAGCGCTTTGTTGTAAAGGCTCCTGGTTTCGCGAAACTTCGCGACGTGCTTTTCCTGATCGTTTATTTGGTTTACGGTGCAACCAACCAGTGCGCAAGCTAACAGCAGCGCGGTGGGGGGGATTTTCTTCATCATATAGTTGTGTTTCCATGTGGTTATATTCAAATTTATAAATCAGTGCTTCAACGGTCGACTGTCGATCCAGGCTGATACGCTCTTCGTTCCAGTAGATGAATCACCAAGCAACAGACCCAGCACGTCTCCTGCCGCATACAGCGTTGCTTTCGACTATGAGCCCATGAATCAACTGCAGGCCTTGGTAGCAAATAACGTGAGCGGCCCCTGATATCTCATTTGCCTCACTTCTCATCTGCGTAATGACGTCCCCAAAAGCAGGGCTAGCCAGGAATAACATCGTGACAACAATGAAGGTATTAATCCTTTTCCATTTATAATCCTGTATTTTTGATAAGGGTTGGATGTTTCAAGTGTCTGGCTTTTACTTTTCCCGTACTCGTAAGATCGGGCAATTGTCAGCAAAAAGAATGAGAACACAAAGTTATTAACTTGTGAAATGTGTTTTTTTATTGAGGTAATGTCAATACATCGCTTTATCGATGATTAATTTCTCGCCACGGGAAGATGCATAACTCTAGTATGTTTTGTTATCTCTATTCCTGCCACCCCAGTATAAGCTTCATCTTATCATATCGGAATGGGGCAAGACTTACAGATTAACCCCATGAAGCTCATTGCGTGTTTTATTGCCCACTGATAAATAATATGCATTCACATTAATTACCCCTGTGATAATTCATGATAACATAAGCAAGTTTTATCAAAATAATGATATAAAAAGCTAACCACCACCGGCTCAAGTACCGCCATGCCACACGAACTGTAAAAGGCAGCGACGGATGACCGACGGAGTCCTCAGGCTTGTTTTTCATTAGCGACACCCAGCGCATAAAATAATTCATCACTGATCTTTGCGAAGCTTTTTTGCAATTCAAAAAGGTTGTGTAATTCGGTGCAAATGGTTGGATTATATTTATTGTTAATAGCTATGATTAGATGTGTTAACTCACATTCAATAACAGCACACAAAAAATTAATATTTGCATTAAATTCTGACGGGCGTTCGACTGGAAACTGTGCGAGCGTGACCGATGGAACGGAAGCGCCTGTTGTATTATTCATGTTGTATCATCATTAATTATTTTCGAGAGGAAGACCCAATAAACATTTAATTATTTTGCAGCATAAAATAAGTCTAAACGACCTATTCTTCAAGAAATATCTCATTAATTTTTGTGTGGATTACAAAATATTCCACCAAATATCCGGCGATTCTTTTCTTCTTCAGGTTTAAATGCGCCCCGTTTATCCCCTTCCTCGTGCAACCATGTGTACAAAGTGTCGACTGAAGTTGCATGCTTGCGGCAGAGGTCTCTGGCAGAACTGACTGCTTCAACTGCGTGAAAAATAGGGATGATCGATTTATGGGAGCATTGCGTCTTCATTGTGTTGCCCTCATGTAATTTATAATGTTGTGGCTCACATCGCGGATGTATTAACCAATGGGGAGACCAGTCAATGTGCTCGTACATAAAACGCAATAGCAAAGGATAGGTCACCTGGTGATCGAGGTAAGGAGTGGAAAGAAGTGGCCTTATGAGGTTTTTCGGGAGGGGTTTTGATAACTTGTTTTGATAAAATTTTGTTAACCGTTCGAAAACTAATAATAAAAACGGGAACCACCAGGTTCCCGTTCTGACATAATCTGGGGGCCAGATTACATGTTCGCGATAATCGCGTCGCCAAACTCTGAACATTTCAGCAGCTTAGCGCCTTCCATCAGACGTTCGAAGTCATAGGTCACGGTCTTGGCGGCGATAGCGCCTTCCATGCCTTTGACGATCAGGTCTGCGGCTTCGAACCACTGCATGTGGCGCAGCATCATTTCTGCGGACAGGATGATGGAGCCCGGGTTCACTTTGTCCTGGCCTGCATACTTCGGCGCAGTACCGTGAGTCGCTTCGAACAGCGCGCATTCGTCGCCGATGTTGGCGCCCGGGGCGATACCGATACCGCCAACCTGTGCCGCCAGCGCGTCAGAGATGTAGTCGCCGTTGAGGTTCATACAGGCGATAACGTCGTATTCCGCCGGACGCAGCAGGATCTGCTGCAGGAAGGCATCGGCGATCACGTCTTTTACCACGATCTCTTTGCCGGTGTTCGGGTTCTTGATTTTCACCCACGGGCCGCCGTCGATCAGCTCGCCGCCGAACTCTTCGCGAGCCAGCTGGTAGCCCCAGTCTTTGAACGCGCCTTCGGTGAACTTCATGATGTTGCCTTTGTGAACGATGGTCACAGAGTCACGATCGTTGGTGATCGCATACTCAATGGCTGCACGAACCAGGCGTTTGGTGCCTTCTTCAGAGCACGGCTTGATGCCGATGCCGCAATGTTCCGGGAAGCGAATTTTCTTCACGCCCATCTCATCGCGCAGGAATTTGATCACTTTGTCTGCTTCAGCAGAGTCGGCTTTCCACTCGATGCCGGCATAGATATCTTCGGAGTTTTCACGGAAGATAACCATGTCGGTCAGTTCCGGGTGCTTAACCGGGCTCGGAGTGCCCTGGTAGTAACGTACCGGACGCAGGCAAACGTAGAGATCCAGCTCCTGACGCAGCGCCACGTTCAGGGAACGAATGCCGCCGCCGACTGGGGTCGTCAGAGGACCTTTGATAGCAACGCGGTAGTCACGAATCAGATCGAGGGTTTCAGCTGGCAGCCAGACATCCTGGCCATAGACGTGGGTCGATTTCTCACCGGTGTAAACTTCCATCCAGGAAATTTTACGCTCGCCCTTATAGGCTTTCTCAACGGCGGCATCAACCACTTTCAGCATCGCTGGGGTAACGTCAACGCCGATACCGTCACCTTCAATGAACGGGATAATCGGATTATGAGGGACGTTCAGTTTGCCGTTTTGCAGGGTGATTTTTTGACCTTCCGCCGGAACTACTACTTTGCTTTCCATTAACCTCTCCTTCGAGCGCTTCTGGTTCTGCTCTTCCCTCTTCACGCGAGCCTGGTGTTGGCTGAGTCGGCCAGCTTCGGAGTACCGGGTCTTCCCGCTAACCGGAGCTATCGCGTCCGTGTCGCCTTCCTGCCTGTGTTGCGAATCGGTTTGAGCAATTTTTTGTTAATAATTTGTAATGAGCATGTCAATACTACCTGAATGTTTGCGTCCATGAAAGGCATTCGTAATTAGGCTATAATGCGGCAATTGATAGAGCCTGAAAATACCATGCAGAAAACTTCATTTAGAAAACATCGCGTTGAGCGATTCAGCACACAACAAGTCACCAGACAACGCAAAGAACGCCAGCCAAAAACTGTGATCTTGTTCAATAAACCCTATGATGTGTTGCCGCAATTTACCGACGAGGCCGGGCGCAGCACGCTGAAAGATTTTATTCCCGTAGCGGGCGTCTACGCCGCAGGTCGACTCGATCGCGACAGCGAAGGGCTGCTGGTGCTGACCAACGATGGCGCGCTGCAGGCGAAGCTGACCCAGCCGGGTAAACGCACCGGCAAGATCTACTACGTCCAGGTGGAAGGCGAACCCACCCCCGAGGCGCTGGCCGCTTTGCGCGACGGCGTCACCCTCAACGATGGCCCCACCCTGCCTGCCGGCGTAGAACTTGTGGAGGATCCCGCCTGGCTGTGGCCGCGCAACCCGCCGATTCGTGAGCGCAAATCGATCCCCACCCGCTGGCTGAAGATCACGCTCTACGAGGGACGCAACCGTCAGGTGCGCCGGATGACCGCCCACGTCGGCTTCCCCACCCTGCGGCTGATCCGCTACGCTATGGGCGGCTACACCCTCGACGGGCTGGCCAACGGCGACTGGCGCAAAGCCGAATAACCGAAAAGGAAAAGCGATGTTTAAACCTCATGTCACTGTTGCCTGCGTGGTTCACGCCCAGGATAAATTTCTCATCGTCGAAGAGACCATTAACGGCAAAGCATTGTGGAACCAGCCGGCGGGCCATCTCGAGGCCAATGAAACGCTGCTGCAGGCCGCCGAACGTGAACTGTGGGAAGAGACCGGCATTCGCGCCACGCCGCAGCACTTCATCCGCATGCATCAGTGGCTGGCCCCCGATAACACCCCGTTTCTGCGCTTCCTGTTCGCCATCGAACTTAGCGATCTGTGCGCCACTGAACCGCACGACAGCGATATCGATCGCTGCCTGTGGCTCAGTGCTGAGGAAATTCTTAACGCGCCAAACCTGCGCTCGCCGCTGGTTGCCGAAAGCATTCGCTGCTACCTGCAGGACCCGCGCCAGCCGCTGTCGCTGATTGGCGCATTTAACTGGCCGTTCACAGGGGGTGAATGAACGGTGAGCGCGTGCTAGAATACGCCGCCTCGAAGTTCAATGTAGCGAGTATTTCCATGTCAGAAAGCCAGAAAAAAGTGATCGTCGGCATGTCCGGCGGCGTCGACTCCTCGGTCTCCGCATACCTGCTGCTGCAGCAAGGGTATAAGGTGGAAGGCCTGTTCATGAAGAACTGGGAGGAAGACGACGGCGAGGAATACTGCACCGCCGCCGCCGACCTTGCCGATGCGCAAGCGGTCTGCGATAAGCTGGGCATTGAACTGCACACCGTTAACTTTGCCGCCGAATATTGGGATAACGTCTTTGAGCTCTTCCTGGAAGAGTACAAAGCCGGCCGCACGCCGAACCCGGATATTCTGTGCAATAAAGAGATCAAATTTAAAGCCTTCCTCGAGTTTGCCGCTGAAGACCTCGGCGCCGACTACATCGCCACCGGGCACTATGTGCGCCGCGCCGATGTCGACGGTAAAAGCCAGCTGCTGCGCGGTCTCGACGGCAACAAAGATCAGAGCTACTTCCTTTATACCCTCAGCCACGAGCAGATTGCCCAGAGCCTGTTCCCGGTGGGTGAGCTGGAAAAACCGCAGGTGCGTAAGATCGCCGAAGAGCTGGATCTGATCACCGCGAAGAAAAAAGATTCCACCGGCATCTGCTTTATCGGCGAGCGTAAATTCCGCGATTTCCTTGGCCGCTATCTGCCGGCGCAGCCGGGCAAAATCCTCACCGTCGACGGCGAGGAGATCGGCACCCATCAGGGGCTGATGTACCATACCCTGGGCCAGCGTAAAGGACTGGGTATCGGCGGCACCAAAGAGGGTAGCGAAGACCCATGGTATGTGGTCGATAAAGACGTGGAGAATAATATTCTTATCGTCGCCCAGGGCCATGACCACCCGCGCCTGATGTCCGTCGGCCTGATTGCGCAACAGCTGCACTGGGTTGACCGTGAACCGCTGCAGGGCACCCTGCGCTGCACGGTGAAAACCCGCTATCGCCAGACCGATATCCCCTGCACCGTTACCGCGCTGGATGAAGACCGTATCGAAGTCACCTTCGATGAGCCGGTCGCGGCGGTGACCCCGGGCCAGTCCGCGGTGTTCTATTTGGGTGAAGTGTGCCTCGGCGGCGGAATTATTGAACAACGACTGCCTCTGCAGTCCTGAACGCGCGTTATTTCCGCCGGGACGAACCGCCCCGGCGGCTGACAAGGAGTATGTGTGGCGAAGAATTACTATGACATCACCCTGGCGCTGGCTGGCGTTTGCCAGGCGGCGCGACTGGTTCAGCAACTGGCGCATCAGGGACATTGCGACAGCGATGCCCTGCATGTGTCGCTGAACAGCATCATCGACCTCGATCCCGAGTCGACGCTGGCGGTGTTCGGTGGCAGTGAAGCCAATCTTCGCCTCGGCCTTGAAACGCTGCTCGGGGTGCTCAATACCAGCAGCCGTCAGGGCCTCAATGCGGAACTCACCCGCTATACCCTGAGCCTAATGGTGCTGGAGCGCAAGCTCGCCGCCAGTAAAGGGGCGATGGACACGCTCGGCAACCGCATCGCCGGCCTGCACCGTCAGCTGGAGCACTTTGACCTGCAGTCCGAAACGCTGCTCAGCGCCATGGCGGGCATCTATGTCGATGTGATAAGCCCGCTGGGCCCGCGTATTCAGGTGACCGGCTCCCCTGCCGTGCTGCAAAGCCCGCAGGTGCAGGCGAAAGTTCGCTCAGCGCTGCTGGCGGGGATTCGCGCCGCGGTGCTCTGGCATCAGGTGGGCGGCGGACGTCTGCAGCTTATGTTTTCCCGTAATCGTCTGGTTAACCAGGCAAAGCAAATTCTTGCTCATTTAACCCCGGAGTTGTGATCTATGGAATTATCCTCACTGACCGCCGTTTCCCCTGTAGACGGCCGCTACGGCGATAAAGTCAGCGCGCTGCGCGGTATCTTCAGCGAATTCGGTTTGCTGAAATTCCGCGTTCAGGTGGAAGTACGTTGGCTGCAAAAACTGGCCGCCCACGCAGCGATCAAGGAAGTTCCTGCTTTTGCTGCCGACGCAAACGGTTTCCTTGACAAAATCGTCGCCGATTTCAGCGTCGAAGACGCCGAGCGCATCAAAACCATCGAGCGCACCACTAACCACGACGTGAAAGCGGTAGAGTACTTTCTGAAAGAGAAAGTCGCTGACGTCGCCGAACTGCACGCCGTGTCGGAGTTTATTCACTTCGCCTGTACGTCCGAAGACATCAATAACCTCTCCCACGCGCTGATGCTGAAAACCGCCCGCGACGAAGTGGTTCTGCCTTACTGGCGCAAGCTGATTGACGCGGTAAAAGATCTGGCGACCCAGTACCGCGATGTACCGCTGCTCTCCCGTACCCACGGCCAGCCGGCGACGCCGTCCACCATGGGTAAAGAGATGGCGAACGTCGCCTACCGTATGGAGCGCCAGTACCGTCAGCTGAACCAGGTGGAAATCCTCGGTAAAATCAACGGCGCGGTGGGTAACTACAACGCCCACATCGCTGCCTACCCGGAAGTCGACTGGCATCAGTTCAGCGAAGAGTTTGTCACTTCGCTGGGCATTCAGTGGAACCCGTACACCACGCAGATCGAGCCGCATGACTATATCGCTGAGCTGTTTGACTGCATCGCGCGCTTCAACACCATTCTGATCGACTTCGATCGCGACGTGTGGGGCTACATCGCGCTCAACCACTTCAAACAGAAGACCATCGCCGGGGAAATCGGCTCCTCCACCATGCCGCACAAGGTGAACCCGATTGACTTCGAAAACTCCGAAGGCAACCTCGGCCTGGCCAATGCGGTCATGCAGCACCTGGCCAGCAAACTGCCGGTTTCCCGTTGGCAGCGCGACCTGACCGACTCTACCGTCCTGCGTAACCTCGGCGTGGGCATCGGCTATGCGCTGATCGCCTATCAGTCCACCCTCAAAGGGATCAGCAAGCTGGAGCTGAACCAGGATCGCCTGCTGGACGAACTGGATCACAACTGGGAAGTACTGGCTGAGCCGATCCAGACCGTGATGCGTCGTTACGGTATCGAAAAACCGTACGAGAAGCTGAAAGAGCTGACCCGCGGCAAACGCGTTGACGCGGAAGGGATGAAGCAGTTTATTGACAGCCTCGCCCTGCCGGAAGAGGAAAAAGTGCGTCTCAAAGCGATGACCCCGGCCAACTATATCGGTCGGGCAACCACCATGGTTGACGAGCTGAAGTAATCGCCCTGCCCCTCTTTCCGCCGGAAAGAGGGGCGTTTTATCGCCGGAAGGCGATCAGATCCAGACGTCGTTCACCGCCGTCCGCTCGCCCCCCTCGTGGCCGGTATTCAGCACCCCGCGCGGTTCAATCAGCAGCAGCTTCGCTTCCATCTCCGCCGAGGTCTTATGTTCCACCCCGCGCGGCACGACGATCATCTCCCCGGCCTTCACCAGCACATCTCCGTCGCGGAAGTCCACGCGCAATACCCCCTCCACCACCATCAGCGTCTCATCGGTTTCCGGATGGCTGTGCCAGATAAAGTCGCCGGCGATGCGCACGATCTTGAACTGATAGTCGTTCATTTCGGCCACCACTTTGGGCTGCCATTGTTCGCTGAACAGGGAAAATTTGTGAGCAAGATTAACGAGTTGATACATAGGCTGTCTCCTTGTGATAAAGGCAGTCAGCATAGTTCGCCGCGCCGCGGTCACGCTTGAACGATTGTGCAACCTGCGCCGCCTTAGCCGCGGATCGCCCGCAGCCAGCGCCCCGGAGAGAGGCCAAAGCGGCTGATAAACTGGCGCGTCATGTGGCTCTGGTCGGCAAAACCCGCCTCGGCGGCAATATCCACCAGACGCTCCCCGGCGCGCATCCGCTGGCGACAAAAATCGAGCCGGCGCATCATGACGTAACGCCACGGACTGGTGCCATACAGCGTTCTGAAATCGCGGCTCAGGCTCCAGCGGTCCCGGCCGCTGACCTGCGACAGGATGTCGAGGGTCATATCCTGCATAAAACAGGCATGGATATACTCCCGGGCCCTCTCCGCCGCCTGATAATCAAACGCCTGGCGACGGGAACGCTGCCCACCGACCACGGCCAGGGTCTGCGCCAGGTCGTACAGGGCGTCCTCTTCCTCCAGCGGCTCGAAGGTAGCCGTGACCGCTTTCAACAACGGTTGCGCGGCGCGACGTAGCCGTGGATCCGCCGACAGGCCGCCGGGGATAAACGGCAATGGCCTGCCGCCGAGTATCTTCTGGATCAACGCGGGTTCGATATAGGCCATGCGGTAGTGAAACCCCGCCTCGGTGCCCGCCTCGCCATCGTGTATTTCGTCCGGGTGAAGGACCATCGTCCCGCCGGGCAGACTGTGCTGTAGCCCGCCGCGATAGTGAAAGCTCTGCACGCCGGCGATCGTCTGGCCGATGGCGTAGGTGTCATGCCGGTGCGGCTCATAGCCGTGGCCGCCGAAGAAGGCTTCGATGCGCTCCGTCCGACTGGGCGACTGCGCCAGCCTGACCCAGTCCGCGCTCTGCTGCTGAGACATAATGGATAACCTGCGGCGTCATTGAGGGATAATTCCAGCACTATTACACAAAAAATTAACATCACCAACCCGCCGCTGCCCGCGCCCTGCCGCTGGGCGTTTGCTGAAATTACGCATAGAATGAAGGAGTTCCATGCCCGTGCGCAAAAGGCGCCGCCCAACGCCGACCGGCCCGGCGATGCTGCACGCCGTTTGTATAAAAAGCTTTATTTAACAGCTGTTTATATTTTTCGTATATAATAAGCGTCAGACTACTTTCGAAATTGCAAGGGAGAACAGCCATGCGCGTACTCGTGGTTGAGGATAATGCCCTGCTGCGTCACCACCTCAAAGTTCAGCTACAGGAGCTGGGCCATCAGGTCGATGCCGCAGAGGATGCCAAGGAAGCGGATTACTATCTGGGCGAACATCTCCCGGATATCGCCATCGTCGATCTCGGTCTGCCGGACGAAGATGGATTATCGTTGATCCGCCGCTGGCGCAGCCACGACGTGTCACTGCCGGTGCTGGTGCTGACCGCCCGCGAAGGTTGGCAGGATAAAGTCGAAGTGCTGAGCGCCGGGGCGGATGATTACGTCACCAAGCCTTTCCATATTGAAGAGGTTGCCGCCCGCATGCAGGCGCTGCTGCGCCGCAATAGCGGCCTGGCCTCGCAGGTGATCTCTCTGCCGCCGTTCCAGGTCGACCTCTCCCGGCGCGAGCTGTCGGTGAACGACCAGCCGATCAAGCTGACGGCTTTTGAGTACACCATTATGGAAACCCTGATCCGCAATCGCGGCAAAGTGGTCAGTAAAGATTCGCTGATGCTCCAGCTTTACCCGGATGCCGAACTGCGTGAAAGCCATACCATCGACGTGCTGATGGGCCGGCTGCGTAAGAAAATTCAGGCTGAATACCCGCAGGACGTCATCACCACGGTGCGCGGCCAGGGCTATCTGTTCGAACTGCGCTGATGAAGGGACTGTTGCGGCATATTTTCCCGCTGTCGTTACGGGTTCGCTTCCTGCTGGCGACCGCCGGGGTGGTGCTGGTGCTCTCCCTGGCTTATGGCATGGTGGCGCTGGTGGGCTACAGCGTCAGCTTCGATAAAACCACCTTCCGTCTGCTGCGCGGCGAGAGCAATCTCTTTTATATGCTGGCCAAATGGGAGAACGGCGCCATTGACGTCGATATCCCGGAAAATCTGAATATGGAAAGCCCGACGGTGACCCTTATTTACGATGAGAAGGGCAAACTGTTGTGGGCGCAGCGCGATGTCCCCTGGCTGACAAAACGCATTCAACCGGATTGGCTAAAACGCAATGGCTTCCATGAAATTGAAGCCGATGTCGACAGCAGCAGTATGTTATTGCGCAATAACCATGAGGTTCAGGAACAGCTGGACGCCATCCGCGAACAAGGCGACGATTCGGAGATGACCCACTCGGTGGCGATCAACTTCTACCCGGCCACCAGCAAAATGCCCCAGCTCAGTATCGTGGTGGTCGACACCATCCCGGTGGAGCTCAAGCGCAGCTATATGGTGTGGAGCTGGTTTATCTACGTGCTGGCCGCCAACCTGTTGCTGGTGATCCCCCTCCTGTGGGTCGCCGCCTGGTGGAGCCTGCGCCCCATCGAGTCGCTGGCCAAAGAGGTGCGCGAGCTGGAGGAACATCACCGCGAGAAGCTCAATCCCAACACCACCCGCGAGCTGACCCGGCTGGTCAGCAACCTTAACCGGCTGGTTCGCAGCGAGCGTGAACGCTATGACAAATACCGCACCACCCTCACCGATCTCACCCACAGCCTGAAAACGCCGCTGGCGGTGATGCAGAGCACGTTGCGCTCGCTGCGCGGCGAGAAGATCAGCGTTGACGAGGCGGAGCCGGTGATGCTGGAGCAGATCAGCCGTATTTCGCAGCAGATTGGTTACTATCTGCATCGCGCCAGCATGCGCAGCGGCGGCACCTTGCTGAGCCGGGAGCTGCACCCGATCGCCCCCCTGCTCGACAGCCTGACCTCCGCCCTCAATAAGGTTTATCAGCGCAAGGGGGTCAATATCTCGCTCGACATCTCGCCGGAGATCAGTTTTGTCGGCGAGCAGAACGATTTTATGGAAGTGATGGGTAACGTTCTCGATAACGCCTGTAAGTACTGTCTGGAGTTCGTGGAGGTTTCCGTGCGCCAGACCACCGACAGCCATCTGCACATTCTGGTGGAAGACGATGGGCCGGGGATCCCGCCGAGCCAGCGCCGCGCTGTCTTCGACCGCGGTCAGCGGGCGGATACTCTGCGTCCCGGCCAGGGGGTGGGGCTCTCCGTCGCCCGGGAAATCGTCGAACAATATGACGGGGAGATCATCGCCGGCGAGAGCCTGCTCGGCGGCGCCTGCATGGAGGTGGTGTTTGGCCGCCAGCTGATGGAAGATAAAGAGAGTTAATCGTTGAGTTTTTTCACGGCGCCTGCATCGCCGGGGCGCCGCATCCGTTATAATCCCTGTCAGACACCTGCAGTGGAATATCAATATGGATTATCAATTAACGCTTAACTGGCCCGACTTTATCGAACGCTACTGGCAAAAACGGCCGGTGGTATTGAAGCGCGGCTTCGCCAATTTTATCGACCCGCTGAGCCCGGACGAACTGGCTGGACTGGCCATGGAGAGCGAGGTCGATAGCCGCCTTGTCAGCCATCAGGATGGAAAATGGCAGGTCAGTCACGGTCCCTTCGAAAGCTACGATCACCTGAGCGAAAACAACTGGTCCCTGCTGGTACAGGCGGTCAACCACTGGCATGAGCCGTCGGCGGCGCTGATGCACCCGTTCCGCGCCCTGCCGGACTGGCGTATCGACGACCTGATGATCTCCTTCTCTGTACCGGGCGGCGGCGTCGGCCCGCATCTGGATCAGTATGATGTGTTTATCATCCAGGGCACTGGCCGTCGGCGCTGGCGCGTCGGGGAAAAAGTGCCGATGAAACAGCACTGCCCGCATCCGGACCTGCTGCAGGTTGACCCCTTCGAGGCGATCATCGATGAAGAGATGGAGCCGGGCGATATTCTCTATATTCCGCCAGGATTCCCGCATGAGGGATATTCGCTGGAAAATTCGCTGAACTATTCGGTCGGCTATCGCGCGCCGAATGCCCGCGAGCTGTTCAGCGGCTTTGCCGACTACGTTCTCCAGCGCGAACTGGGCAGCCAGCGCTACGCCGATCCGGACGTGCCCCCCCGCGACCATCCGGCGGATATTTTACCGGCCGAACTCGACCGCCTGCGCGAGATGATGCTGGGGCTGATTAACCAACCGGAGCACTTTAAGCAGTGGTTCGGCGAGTTTATCACTCAGTCGCGTCATGAGCTCGACGTCGCGCCGCCGGAGCCGCCGTATCAGCCCGATGAAATTTACGATGCCCTGCAGCAGGGCGATACCCTGGAACGCTTGGGCGGCCTGCGGGTGCTGCGCATTGACGGCGAGGTGTTCGTCAATGGCGAGAAGATCAACTCTCCGCACCGCCCGGCGCTGGACGCCTTAGCCACCCACCTGACGCTGCGCGCCGACCATTTTGGCGATGCGCTGGAAGATCCCTCTTTCCTCGCCATGCTGGCGGCGCTGGTCAACAGCGGCTACTGGTTCTTTGGCGACTGAGTGCCATCCTGCCCGGCGGCGCTGCGCTTGCCGGGCCTACGGGTTCCGCGGTCACCTGTTGGACCCCAGGCCGGATAAGGCGTTAGCCGCCATCCGGCACGAAGACAGGCACCCGCTCTGCTGTTGACCGCCCGGCGGCGCTGCGCTTGCCGGGCCTACGGGGTCAGCAGTCACCGGTTGGACCGTAGGCCGGATAAGGCGCAGCCGCCATCCGGCATAAAGACGAGTACCCGCTCTGCTGTTGACCGCCCGGCGGCGCTGCGCTTGCCGGGCCTACGGGGTCCGCGGTCACCGGTTGGACCGTAGGCCGGATAAGGCGTTAGCCGCCATCCTGCATAAAGACGAGTACCCGCTCTGCTGTTGACCGCCCGGCGGCGCTGCGCTTGCCGGGCCTACGGGTTCCGCGGCCACCGGTTGGACCGTAGGCCGGAAAAGGCGTTAGCCGCCATCCGGCATAAAGACGAGTACCCGCTCTGCTGTTGACCGCCCGGCGGCGCTGCGCTTGCCGGGCCTACGGGTTCCGCGGCCACCGGTTGGACCGTAGGCCGGAAAAGGCGCAGCCGCCATCCGGCGTCTTGTCCGACACGCGGCCCTACCGGGCTGCCTGAGAAGATTAATGCCCTTTTCGTGCCGCCGTCAGCTCGGCGATACGCACGATCACCTGCACCGCTTTCTCCATCCCTTCCAGGGTGACAAACTCATGTTTGCCGTGATAGTTGTAGCCGCCGGTAAACAGGTTCGGGCATGGCAGTCCCATAAACGAGAGCTGCGCCCCGTCGGTACCGCCGCGGATCGGCTTCATCTGCGGTTCGATATCGCAGTCCACCATGGCCTGGCGGGCAATATCGACCACGTGCGGATGGGCGATCACCTGCTCATGCATATTGTAATAACTGTCCTCGATCACCAGCTCGATATAGCAGTCCGGGTGCAGCCCCTTGCCCACCTTTTTGGCGATCTCCATCATCTTGCGCTTGCGCGCCTCGAAGTGCTTACGGTCAAAATCGCGGATGATGTAGTGCATCTCGGCCCGATCGACGCTGCCTTTGATGCTGGTGAGATGATAAAAGCCTTCATAGCCTTCGGTAGTCTCCGGCGCCTCGTCGGCCGGCACTTCGGCATGAATCCGCGCGGCCAGCGACAGCGCGTTGACCATCACCCCTTTCGCAGTGCCGGGGTGCACGTTGTTGCCGACGATCTTAATGGTCACCGAGGCGGCATTGAAGTTTTCAAACTCCAGTTCGCCGACCCCGCCGCCGTCAACGGTATAGGCCCAGCGGGCGTCAAAGGCCTCGACGTCGAAATGTTTCGCCCCTTTTCCGACCTCTTCATCGGGGGTGAAGGCCACGCGGATATCGCCGTGGGGGATATTTTTCGCCTGCAGGGTCGCCAGCGCGGTCATGATCTCGGCGATGCCGGCCTTGTCGTCCGCCCCCAGCAGCGTTTTCCCGTCGGTGGTGATCAGCGTCTGACCCAAAAGCTGATGCAGAACCGGGAACATCACCGGGGAGAGCACCTCATCGCCGATACCCAGCGCAATATCGCCGCCGCGATAGTTTTCGACAATCTGCGGGTTAACGTTTTTGCCGCTGAAATCCGGGGAGGTGTCGACGTGAGAGATAAAGCCGATGGCCGGGATATCGCCCTCGACGTTGGCAGGCAGGGTTCCCATTACCGTCCCTTTTTCACTCAGCGTTACCTTGACCAGTCCCATTTCTTCCAGCTGCGCCTGCAACAGGCGTAACAGCTTCCACTGCCCTTCCGTGCTGGGGACCTGACGAACGCCAGGCTTCGACTGCGTGTCCAAAGAAACGTACTGCAAAAAACGCTCAAGCAATTTATCCATGTAGCCACCCTCTTCTTTTGTGACAACATTATTGATAAGCCAGAAAAGACAAATATTGCGTCAGGTCATTCTTAGCCCGTAAAGCGAAATTTAATAACGGAACCGACGTTATGGTGTAAAGGTAGACTATGCAGGCGTATCAAGGATTGGCGATTACCCTCGTTTGCCGTAGAATGCTGGCCCTTATTAAAAACGTGCAACCCCAAAGGTGGTTAATCACAAACCCCGCAGCGGTCGGAAGTTTCCGTTGCGTCTACATGGGACAGAGTCAAAAATTGAATATACAACCGCGTTCGCGTTCGCCGCTGGTGCAACTGGCGGGAATTCGCAAAAGCTTTGATGGTAAAACGGTCATCGATAACCTTAACCTGACCATCAACAATGGTGAGTTTCTCACCCTGCTTGGCCCCTCTGGCTGCGGTAAAACCACCGTTCTGCGCCTTATCGCCGGCCTGGAAAACGTCGACAGCGGACGGATCCATCTCGAAGATCACGATATCACTCATGTTCCGGCGGAAAACCGCCACGTTAATACCGTATTCCAAAGCTACGCCCTGTTTCCGCATATGACGGTGTTCGAGAACGTCGCCTTCGGCCTGCGGATGCAGAAAACCCCGGCGGCGGAAATCACTCCGCGGGTGATGGATGCCTTAAAGATGGTGCAGCTGGAGGCGTTTGCCCAGCGCAAACCGCACCAGCTCTCCGGCGGCCAGCAGCAGCGCGTGGCCATCGCCCGCGCGGTGGTCAACAAACCGCGCCTACTGCTGCTCGATGAGTCCCTTTCGGCGCTGGATTACAAGCTGCGTAAGCAGATGCAGAACGAACTGAAAGCGCTGCAGCGTAAGCTCGGCATCACCTTCGTCTTCGTCACGCACGACCAGGAAGAGGCCCTGACCATGTCCGATCGCATCGTGGTGATGCGTGATGGCAAAATCGAACAGGACGGCACCCCGCGCGAGATCTACGAAGAGCCAAAAAACCTGTTCGTCGCCAGCTTTATCGGCGAGATCAATATCTTCGACGCCACGGTCATTGAACGCATCGACGAACAGCGCGTGCGGGCCAGCGTGGAAGGGCGTGAATGCAACATCACCGTCAATTTTGCGGTGGAGGCCGGCCAGCGTCTGCATGTCCTGCTGCGCCCGGAAGATCTGCGCGTCGATGAGATCCACCACAACAGCGACGCCGACGGCCTGATCGGCTATGTGCGCGAGCGCAACTATAAGGGCATGACCCTCGAGTCGGTGGTGGAGCTGGAAAACGGCAAAATGGTGATGGTCAGCGAATTCTTTAATGAAGACGACCCGGATTTCGACCACTCTCTTGACCAGAAAATGTCTATCAATTGGGTGGAGAGCTGGGAGGTGGTGCTGGCCGATGAAGAACACCAGTAAATTCCAGAATGTGGTGATCGCCACCATCGTCGGTTGGCTGGTGCTGTTTGTCTTTCTGCCCAACCTGATGATCATCGCCACCAGCTTCCTGACCCGCGACGACGCTAACTTCGTCAAGCTGGTCTTCACGCTGGACAACTACTCGCGGCTGCTGGATCCGCTCTATTACGACGTGCTGCTGCATTCGCTGAACATGGCGCTGCTGGCGACCCTCGCCTGCCTGGCGCTGGGCTACCCGTTTGCGTGGTTCCTTGCCCGGCTGCCGCAGAAGGTGCGGCCCCTGCTGCTGTTCCTGCTGATCGTTCCCTTCTGGACCAACTCGTTGATCCGCATCTACGGGCTGAAGATTTTCCTCAGCACCAAAGGCTACCTGAACGAGTTTCTCCTGTGGCTGGGAGTGATCGACACGCCGATACGCATTATGTTCACCCCGTCGGCGGTGATTATCGGCCTGGTGTACATCCTGCTGCCGTTTATGGTGATGCCGCTCTACTCCAGCATTGAGAAACTGGATCGGCCGCTGCTGGAAGCGGCGAAAGATCTCGGCGCCAGCAAGCTGCAGACGTTTATCCGCATCATCATTCCGCTGACCATGCCGGGGATCATCGCCGGCTGCCTGCTGGTCATGTTGCCGGCGATGGGGCTGTTCTACGTTTCCGACCTGATGGGCGGCGCCAAGAACCTGCTGATCGGCAATGTGATCAAGAGCCAGTTCCTCAATATTCGCGACTGGCCGTTTGGCGCGGCAACCAGCATTACCTTAACCCTGGTGATGGGCCTGATGCTGTTGATTTACTGGCGCGCGGCGCGCCTGCTGAATAAAAAGGTGGAGCTGGAATGATCGGTCGACTGCTGCGCGGCGGCTTTATGACCGCCATCTACGCGTATCTCTACATCCCTATTATTATTCTGATCGTTAACTCGTTTAACCGGTCGCGTTTCGGCATCAACTGGCAGGGGTTCACCACCGACTGGTATAGTCTGCTGATGAACAACGATAGCCTGCTGCAGGCCGCCCAGCACTCGCTGACCATGGCGGTGCTGTCGGCGACCTTCGCCACCCTTATCGGCTCGCTAACCGCCGTGGCGCTGTACCGCTACCGTTTTCGCGGCAAACCGTTCGTTAGCGGCATGCTGTTTGTAGTGATGATGTCGCCCGATATTGTCATGGCCATCTCCCTGCTGGTGCTGTTTATGCTGATTGGCGTCCAGCTTGGCTTCTGGTCGCTGCTGTTTTCGCATATCACCTTTTGCCTGCCGTTTGTGGTGGTCACCGTTTACTCCCGGCTGAAAGGCTTCGATGTGCGGATGCTGGAGGCGGCGAAAGATCTGGGCGCCAGCGAGATGACCATCCTGCGCAAAATCATCCTGCCGCTGGCCCTGCCGGCGGTGGCGGCCGGGTGGCTGCTGAGCTTCACGCTGTCGATGGATGACGTGGTGGTCTCCTCGTTCGTCACCGGTCCGGGGTATGAAATCCTGCCGCTGAAGATCTATTCGATGGTCAAGGTCGGCGTTTCGCCAGAGGTGAACGCTCTGGCAACGATACTGTTGGTTCTGTCGCTGGTGATGGTCATCGCCAGTCAGTTAATTGCACGTGATAAAACTCAGGGGACGTTAAAATGAAAAAATGGTCGCGCCACCTGCTCGCGGCGGGCGCTCTGGCAATCGGCATGAGCGCCGCCCACGCGGACGACAGCAAAACGCTCTACTTCTATAACTGGACCGAATATGTGCCGCCGGGCCTGCTGGAGCAATTCACCAAAGAGACCGGCATCAAGGTTATCTACTCGACCTACGAGTCGAACGAAACCATGTACGCCAAGCTCAAGACCTATAAAGACGGGGCGTACGACCTGGTCGTCCCGTCGACCTACTTCGTCGACAAGATGCGTAAAGAAGGCATGCTGCAGAAGATCGATAAGAGCAAGCTGACTAACTTCAGCAACCTCGATCCGCAGATGCTGAACAAACCGTTCGACCCGAATAACGACTACTCCATCCCCTACATCTGGGGGGCGACGGCCATCGGCGTCAACAGCGACGCTATCGATCCGAAAACCGTCACCAGCTGGGCCGACCTGTGGAAGCCGGAATACAAAAGCAGCCTGCTGCTGACCGACGACGCGCGCGAAGTGTTCCAGATAGCGCTGCGTAAGCTGGGCTATTCCGGCAACACGACCGACCCGAAAGAGATTGAAGCCGCCTATAACGAGCTGAAAAAACTGATGCCCAACGTCGCGGCGTTTAACTCCGATAACCCGGCGAACCCGTATATGGAAGGCGAAGTGAACCTCGGCATGGTATGGAACGGTTCGGCTTACGTCGCCCGCCAGGCCGGTACGCCGCTGGAAGTGATCTGGCCGAAAGAAGGCGGCATCTTCTGGATGGACAGCCTGTCGATCCCGGCAAATGCGAAAAACGTCGACGGCGCGCTGAAGTTGATTAACTTCCTGCTACGCCCGGATGTCGCCAAGCAGGTCGCGGAAACCATCGGCTACCCCACGCCAAACCTGGCGGCGCGCAAAATGCTCAGCCCGGCCGTGGCCAACGATAAATCGCTCTATCCGGACGCCGCCACCATCGAGAAAGGCGAATGGCAAAATGACGTCGGCAGCGCCAGCGCTATTTATGAAGAGTATTACCAGAAGCTGAAAGCGGGCCGCTAATCCCGCAGGGCGGAACCGCGGTTCCGCCCTTTTTTTGCTCTCACTTTAGCCCCTCAGCGCGCACCAGAGGATCGCCGGCAGCTTGCGCCAGCGCGGCCGATGGTAAAAATCCACTAGCCGCTGCGCCACCGCTTCCTGCCCCCGGTGAGTAATAAACCAGGGCGGCAGGGGCATCAGCGTCAGTTCGCCATGCCGCAGACTGCGCGGAAACGGCCGAAACGGCGCCTCAATCACCGTGCGCTCGGTTTTCTCCAGCATAAAGCTGTTATGCACCTTGCCCTGCCCGCTCTGAATATCGTCGAGCCTGTGGCCGGGAAACGCCCCCCACGGGCAGGGAGCTAACAGGAAGGCCACCCCGCTCCAGCAGTTGATCGCCACCGTGCCATAGCGCAGCTCGGCGATCAGCGCGTTAAAACGCTTACGCCCAATCGCCTTGCGGGTGCGCGGGTGGATCACAATATTGGCCCCTAGCGTGCCCTGCAGCCGCTGATTGGCATAGCCGATCGCCTGGCGCAAAAAGCTTTCCGCGCTGTCGGCCTCAAGGCGGGTGATCGACAGCCCCGGGCCAAAGACCTCCTGCTGGCAGAAGTCCGGATCATCCTCGGTGTTCGCCACAATCAACGGCAGCGCGTCGCCGCGGACTATCTCCAGCGGCTGACGGGCGCGCAGGCGAAAGTCAGTCAGCCGGTTTTCCGCGCCGGGGTAATAGTCCGGACGGGTATTGGCGGCGATCAGCCGGTACAGCTGATTAAGCAGGGCCGACGCCGGCTCCCAGCCCTGCTGCAGGATCAGCACCTGGCTGGCCACGCAGTTAAACCCGCCATTGTTCATCTTCTGCGTCGCCAGCTGCTGCGCCTGAAAAGCGATATCCGCCTCGCTCCACGGACCGGGGACGATAATGGTAGGGCTGACGCCGCCCAGCTCCGAGGTCACCCGACGCGGGTTCAGCGGCGTCCCGGCGGCCCGACGCTGGCGAGCCGCCTCACCATCGCCCCAGACGATAGCGTCATGGCTCTCCCGCGAGCCGGTGATATGGATCTCATCGACAGCGGGATGGGTGGTCAGCCACGCCCCCGCCTGGACGTCGCCGGTGACGATGCGGAGCGCATCCATGGCGATCAGCGGCGCCAGAGCCTGAGCCAGCAGATCGTGCAGATAATCATTCACCGGGTTGAGCTTCAGCAGGCAGACCTGATTTTCAATAAACAGTTTGTGTAATACGTCCAGCGGCGCGATAGCGGCCACATTCCCGGCGCCGAGCACCAGCGCCAGCTTGCCCTGCCGCGCGGCCGGCGGGATATCGTATGCGGCTGCCGCGCAGCGATCGAGATTGGCCCGGGTGACCCCCGGCTGCATCCAAATTTCAGCGCGAACACCAGACAGCAACAGTCGATCCCAGAGCGTGCCGGGCACCACCCGCAGCGCCAGGCGGCCGTCCGCCAGCGTCCGCAGCGGGATCCGCCGGAGAAAGGTTTTCTCCTCCAGCTGCTCCAGGGTGGCGATAAGCCCGTTGCAGCCGACCATCAGCGCGCAGGGACCTGCCAGCCACTCTTCGCCCGTCAGCGGATCGCCTGGCGGTAGTCCTTTGGCCCTCGCCGCCGCCTCCACCCACGCAGGAGCAATTGAAGCCAGGGCATCCTTGATCTGGCGCAGGAGCGCCAGACGACGATTCACTGAGGTCTCCGCCCAGCGCTGGCGCGCCGCCGACAAGGCGTGCAGCGCTGCGTCATACTGAGAGCAGGTCGTCAGACCGGGTCGCGCGTGGCTCATTTTCCCTCACTCATTAAAATCTCTCCATAGGCCTGGCGCAGCTGATTTTTGAGCACCTTGCCCGTGGCGCTGACCGGTAGCGCATCGACAAATATCACCCGGTCCGGGATCTGCCATTTGGGCACCCGTTTCTCAAACCAGGCCAGCAGATCGCTCTCTTCCACTTCGCCCCCTTCCACGCGAACGCACAGCAGCACCGGCCGCTCGTCCCAGCGCGGGTGGCGGGCGGCGATGGCCGCCGCGCTGCGCACCGCCTGATGGGCGATGGCGATATTCTCCAGCTCAACGGTGGAGATCCACTCGCCGCCGGACTTGATGATATCCTTTGCCCGATCGCTGATCACCAGATAACCATTGGCGTCGAGCGTACCGATATCGCCGGTATCAAACCAGCCTGTCGCGGTCAGGGCGCTTTCGTCCTGACCATAGTACTGCTCCACCACCCAGTGCCCTCTGACCTGCAGATATCCCTGACTTTGGCCGTCCATCGGCAGTGGGTCGCCCTCGACATCCACCACCTGTAGCTCGATGCCAAAAATAGGCCGCCCCTGACCGGTACGCTGTTTTTGCTGCTCCGGCGCCGGGAGTGCGTCATGTTTGCTCAACAGCGTGTTAATGGTGCCGATGGGCGATGTTTCGGTCATTCCCCAGGCGTGGATCAGCGTAATGCCGTAATCGTGCTGAAAGGCCTCCATCATCGACGGCGGCAGCGCGGAGCCCCCGACAAACGCGCGTTTAAAATCAGGCAGCCGCATGTCCGACCGTCGCATCGTCGCCAACAGACCGGCCCAGATCACCGGCACGCCGAACGCCACCGTCACCTTCTCGGCGGCCAGCAGCTGCAGCAGGCTGTCGCCATCGAGGTGCGGCCCCGGCAGCACCAGCCGCGCGCCGACCATGGCGGCGATAAACGGCGTCCCCCACGCGTTGACATGGAACATCGGCACCACCGGCAACAGGCTATCCCTGGCCGAGATCCCGGCGGCGTCCGGCTGATTGCCGCTCAGGGCATGCAGGACCAGCGAACGATGGGTATTCAACACCCCTTTCGGTCGGCCGGTGGTCCCCGAGGTGTAGCAGAGCGAGGCCGGCGTCAGTTCATTGAGCGGCGGCCAGCGATAGTCTGCCATCCCCTGCTGCAACAGTTCGTCAAAAAACAGCAATGAGGGCAGCTGGCTGAGCGCCGCTTCGCTGCGGGGCGCCATCAGCACGACGTGTTTCACCGTCGGCAGCTGCGGCAGCAGCTGCGCCACCAGCGGCAAAAAGGTCTGGTCAAAGAACAGCACCTCGTCGGCGGCGTCGTTGAGGATATACCGCAGATGGTCAACCGACAGCCGCGGATTGACGGTGTGCGTCACCCAGCCGCCGGAGGCGACGGCGAAATAGATCTCCAGGTGGCGGCGATTGTTCCATGCGAGGGTGGCGCAGCGGGCGCCCGGCGGCAGCCCCAGCGACGCCAGCGCCGATGCCAGCCGCTGAGCGCGGCTGGCCACTTCCCCCCAGCAGCTGCGCTCTTTCTCACCGCCGGCGCCCACCGAAACGATCTCCGTCTCGCTGTGGTATTGCGCCGCATGGCTGAGCAGCGCGGTGGTGGTGAGATCCTGATAAATCATCGGTGACGGCATGGCGGGGTCTCCTTTGCAGACTTCCGGGCGGGGGAACAGGGTCGCGGCGCGAACGTGCGGGCGCCTATTGAATCTGGTCTACATTTGCCGGTATGCACAAAAAAACGTACAGAAATCAGCGGTCACGCACAAAATAGAGTAGGAAATCGCTCAGAAAGGAGAAGCCGAGAATGACAGGATGGAGGTCATTGCCCGGCGCCGGTCCGGGCGATATCGTCAGAGCGACCGCCGGGGGCTGACGGTAGCCAGGAGAAAGTTATGCGCGTCTCAGGGGGAAGCGGATCAGCGTCGTCCACCGTCGCACTGGCCTTTGTCCTTCCCTTTTTGGCTCGCCGTTGCACAAAATCTTCAATGATGCCGAAGAGCCCGTTGAGGGGTTTCCACAGCACCACCAGCAGCAGCATGGGGCCGTATATCCGCACACCGCCCGTCGCGACCTGACCGGTGAACAGCAGGGCTAAGCCATCCAGCAGCAGGCACAACGCGCTGCCGGTGCCGATCAACAGGCACAGCAGGAAGAGGATCGGTCGGCTATCGGCGTATTCAGGTAGCGCACGCTGGCTCCAGACGCCGACGATAATGGCCGCGATCAAGGCGATCGATGCAATGACCAGGGGATGATGCATGGTCTGACTCCTGTCATGACGTGACATCCTTGTCAACAGCGCTGCCGGAAGCGGTGGGCGTCGCCCTGGCCACCGGCAGGCTGATTCAGTTTACAGCGCGTTTTCCTGCAGCAGCTTATCGATAAAGGCGGGTACCACTTCGCTTGCCAGCCCGTAGTGCTTTTCGGCAAACTCGCTGCCCACCTGGCTGGGCTCGAGGTTCAGTTCAACCGTATGGGCGCCGTGCAGTCGCGCCTCGTGCACAAAGCCGGCCGCCGGATACACGTGGCCGGAGGTGCCGATGGCGATAAAAATATCCGCTTCGGCCAGCGCGCTGTAGATCTCGTCCATCCCCAGCGGCATTTCGCCAAACCAGACCACGTGCGGACGCAGCGCCGCCGGGAACTGGCAGCAGTGGCATTTGTCCTCTGCGGTGACGTCCCCGGTCCACTCCAGCACCTGGCCGCTCCACGAACAGCGCACCTTCAGCAGCTCGCCGTGCATATGGATCACCCGGCGGTTGCCGGCGCGTTCGTGCAGATTATCGATATTCTGGGTGACCAGCAGAAAATGGTCGCCCAGCAGATCCTCCAGACGCGCCAGCGCCAGATGCGCCGCGTTCGGCGCGATCTCCGGACTCTGCAGCTGACGACGGCGGGCGTTGTAGAACGCCTGCACCAGCGCCGGGTCGCGGGCGAAGCCTTCCGGCGTCGCCACATCTTCCACCCGATGCTCTTCCCACAGGCCATCGGCCGCGCGGAAAGTTTTGATCCCCGACTCCGCCGATATGCCCGCACCGGTTAACACCACCACTCTCGGTTTGGCCATCGCTTCAGGCTTCATCCTGTCCTCCCTAAAGAAAATCCGCTGACGCAGACGGTCACGCAACTGACGTTTATTGCGACGAAAACGGCTCAATCGATGTAAACGGCGCGACTGCATAGCTACCTCTGTGGTTAATGGGTCAGATGAAGGAAGGCCGCACCGCGCATTCCCCCGGCATCGCCGTGACGCGCGCGCTCAATGCGCGGTACCCTGGCGACCGGCAGAAGATGGCGCGGCAATCGCTGCGCCAGCCCTTCGCTAATGGCCGTAAAGTTAGATAATCCACCGCCGAGCACCAGCAAATCCGGGTCGACAATGGTCAGTATATTTCCCAGACACACCGCCAGCAGATCGAGATAGCGCTCCACGTGCGCCTGGGCGCGCGGATCGTGCTGCTGCCACTGCGCCACAATCTCCGGCGAGGTAAGCGGTTGCTGATAAAAATGTTCATACAGCCAGGCGAAACCGCGGCCGGAGAGATAATTTTCAATGCAGCCCAGCTGGCCGCAGCCGCAGCGAAGCAGCGGAAAATCACGCCCGACCACCTCCAGGGCATCCACCGGCAGACGAATATGACCAAACTCGCCGGTGATATAGCTATGTCCGGTAATCGATTTACCGTTCAACACCAGGCCGCCGCCCACGCCGGTGCCGAGGATCAGCCCCATCACCAGCGGGTATTGCGTAAACTCATCGTCCCACGCTTCCGACAGCGCGAAGCAGTTGGCGTCATTATCGAGGCGCACATCGCGCCCCAGTCGCGCGCTGAGGTCGGCGCGCAGCGGCCGGCCGCTGGCGGCAGGCACGTTAGCGGCATACAGCGTGCCGTCCGCCGTCTCCGGCATTCCCGGGATACCGATCCCAACCGTCCCCTGCCGGTCGAAGCGCGCATCGGCCTCGCGGACCAGCGCCTCCACCGCCTGGAGAAAATCCTCATAACTGTTTTTCGGCGTGGCGACGCGTTTTTCCCACTGCAGCCGCCGCTCCTGATTAAATACGCCCAGCGCTATCTTGCTGCCGCCAATGTCAAATCCATAGTACATTTCAGCAATTCCTCTTGTGTCGTCAGCCAGGCCGACGATGACGATAAATTACTGGCCACTCAGCACCCTCGCCGGGTCGATACGGCTGGCGCGGCGGGCGGGATACCAGCTGGCCAGCAAACTCAGCAACAGTGCTGTCACCAGCACATAAAAGACGTCCAGCCAGTGCAGTTCAGACGGCAGGAAGTCAATAAAATAGATGTCGCCGGAGAGGAATTTATGCCCAATCAGGTATTCGATGCCGTTGATGATTGACGTCAGATTCAACGCGCAGATCACGCCGATCACCACCCCGAACAGGCTGCCTACCGATCCGGCTAATAAACCATACCACACGAAAATCGCGCGAATTAAGCCGTCTTTTGCGCCAAGCGTGCGCAGCACCGCAATATCGCCGCTTTTGTCTTTGACCGCCATCACCAGCGTCGAGACGATGTTGAAGCAGGCCACGCCGATCACCAGCACCATCGCCAGGTACATAATGGCGCGGATCATCTGGATATCGCGATACATATAGCCGTAGGTGCCAATCCAGCTCTTGATGTAGACGTAGCTGTTGGTCACCTCGCCGGCGTCGCGCACCAGCTTGTTAGCATGGAAAACGTCGGTGACCTTGATGGCGATGCCGGTCACGCTGCCGCCCATCTCCAGGTACTGCTGCGCATCCTGCATCGGGATCATGGCAAAACTATGATCGAGCTGGCCGCTCAGCTGTAAAATACCGGTCACATGCAGCCTGACGCGTTTCGGCTGCAGCAGTTGATGGTCGGCGTCGGCGTTAGGGATCATGATCGACACCCAGTCCCCCCGCTTCACGTGCAGGGCATCGGCGACCCCTTTACCCAGAATCACCTGCTGTTCGCCGGCCTTGAAGCCGGCCCACGCGTTATTCTGCACAAAGGTGGGCAGCGCGCTGAGCCGGATTTCCTGCTGCGGGTCGACCCCTTTCACCTGGATGGCGCGCATATTGCTGCCGCTCTCCACCAGGCCGGTGAAGTTAATATAGGGCGCCGCCGCAACAATCCCCTTCACCTTCTGCACCTTCGCCAGCGCCTCCTGCCAGTTATTCCACGGCTGGTTCACGGGTTCAATTTCACCGTGCGGCACCACCGCCAGCACGCGGTGGTTCAGCTCGCGCTCAAAGCCGTTCATCGCGCTGAGACCGACGATCAGCACCGCCACCCCCAGCGCAATGCCGATGGTGGAGATCACCGAGATCAGCGACACCATGCCGCCGCGCCGCCGGCCGCGGCTGAAACGCAATGCAATTAATAACGATAACGGAGAGGCCATTACTCGGCCCCCATCAGGGTCAGGTCGGCGGTCAGGCGGCCATCGCGCATCTCCAGCTGGCGGCTCATCCGCTTCGCCAGCTGCAGGTCGTGGGTCACCACCAGAAACGCGGTGCGCTGCGCGAGGTTCAGTTCGCCCAGCAGCTGGAAGATGCTGTCCGCGTTGCGGGCGTCGAGGTTCCCGGTCGGCTCATCCGCCAATACCAGCCGCGGTTTGTTCACCAGCGCGCGGGCAATCGCCACCCGCTGGCGTTCGCCGCCGGAGAGCTCCGACGGACGGTGATGGCTGCGGTGTTCAAGCCCGACCGCATGCAGCATCGCTTTCGCCTGACGTTCAATGTCCGCCGGCTTCTTTTTGCCAATCAGCAGCGGCATCGCCACGTTTTCCAGCGCGCTAAAGTCCGGCAGCAGATGGTGGAACTGATAGATAAAGCCCAGCTCGCGGTTGCGCAGGTCGGCGCGCGCGGCGGTAGAGAGCTTGCTCATCGGCTGGCCGGAGAAAATCACGTCGCCAGAGGTGGGCGTATCGAGGCCGCCCAGCAGATGCAGCAGGGTACTTTTGCCGGAGCCGGAGGTGCCGACGATGGCCATCATCTCGCCTTCATCAATGCTGAAGCTGACATTGTGCAGGACATCGGTTTGCACATTGCCTTCCTGATAGCGTTTGCACAGGTTGTCGCATTGCAGCAGGATCTTATTCATAACGTAAAGCCTCAGCGGGTTGAGTGGCGGCAGCGCGCCAGGAAGGGTACAACGTAGACAACAATGCCAGCGCCATCGCCACCAGGGCGATCACGACGACCTGCAGCGGCTCAATCGCCACCGGCAGCGCCGCGCCGTCAAGGAAGGCGCCGATGATCGGCATTAAATTATTCAACTGGCTGGCCAGCAGCGCGCCAAGCACGGCTCCCAGCAGCGCGCCGACGATCCCGGCGCTGGCGCCCTGCACCATAAAGACGGCCATAATCTGTCGCGGCGTCAGCCCCTGGGTCTGCAGGATCGCCACTTCGCCCTGCTTCTCCATCACCATCATCCCCAGCGAGGTAATAATGTTGAAGGCCGCGACGGCGACGATCAGGCTGAGCAGCAGGCCCATCATATTTTTCTCCATACGCACCGCCTGGAACAGTTCGCCCTTGCGCTCGCGCCAGTCCTGCCACTGGGTGCCCGACGGCAGCGTCTGCTGGCTGAGGGTATCCACTTGCAGCGGTTTATCCAGCCACAGGCGCCAGCCGGTGATATTCCCCAGCGGGTAGCGCATCAAACGGGAAGCGTCGTCGATGTTGGTCAGCATCTGATAACCATCGACTTCGCTGTTGGCGGCGAAGGTGCCGATGACTGTAAACAGACGTTGGCTCGGCACGCGTCCCATCGGCGTAAACTGGCTGGCGGAGGGGACCATCACGCGAATTTTATCGCCGCGATTCACCCCCAGCTGGCCCGCCAGCTGCTCGCCGAGAATCACGTTATATTTGCCCGCCTGCAGATCGCTCTGTTTGACGTTCACCAGGTACGGTGTCAGGGGATCGTTCTGCGCCGGGTCGATGCCCAGCATCACGCCGACCGCCACGCTGCGCGCGCTCTGCAGCACCACGTCGCCGGTGGTGATCGGCGCCACGCGGGTGACGCCCTGGAGTTTCGCCTCGCGCTCCGGCAGCTGTTGGGGATTCACCGAACCCTGTTTGGCGCTAAGAATGGCCTGGGGCATCAGCCCCAGGATGTTGTTTTGCAGTTCGCGTTCAAAGCCGTTCATCACCGACAGGACCGTCACCAGCGCCATGACGCCGAGGGTAATACCGATGGTGGAAAGCCAGGAGACGAAACGACCGAAGCGGTCGGCTGCGCGCCCGCGCATATAGCGCAGGCCGATAAAGAGTGCGGCAGGTTGGTACATGTCATCCATCTGGTTGCTGATAGCCGATTCCCGAGTATATAAGCGATTAGGGGCAGCGTAAATGACTGATACCTGACGACTTTATTAGCAATAATCCTAAAAATCAAGCAAATACAAACGGATAGATATGTACTTACTTATTAATCTTTACGCTTATCGACAGCGCTGACCTTTCTTCACTCAACACGCGATGGCAATTCGGGTTGGCGAATCCAGACCAATCGCGGATAATCACACTATTGAATATCAGCGAGTTGCCCTCCATATCGGCAGAGCGAATCCCTAAGAGACCATGAAACCGTCTATGCCTGAACAATATCGATACTCATTGCCGGTGAAAGCCGGTGACCAGCGCCAGCTTGGCGAGTTGACCGGCGCAGCCTGCGCCACCCTGGTGGCGGAGATGGCCGAACGCCACAAGGGCCCGGTGGTGCTGGTGGCGCCTGACATGCAAAACGCGCTGCGTCTGAACGACGAGATCAGGCAGTTCACCGACAGCCTGGTGATGGGGCTGGCGGACTGGGAAACGCTCCCTTACGACAGCTTCTCGCCGCATCAGGACATCATCTCCTCCCGTCTTGCCACCCTTTACCAGTTACCCACTATGCAGCGCGGCGTACTGATCGTCCCGGTCAGCACGCTGATGCAGCGCGTCTGTCCGCACAGCTTCCTTCACGGCCACGCGCTGGTGATGAAAAAGGGTCAGCGCCTGTCGCGCGATGCGCTGCGCGATCAGCTCGAGGGGGCCGGCTACCGCCATGTCGATCAGGTGATGGAGCATGGCGAATACGCCACCCGCGGCGCGCTGCTCGACCTGTTCCCGATGGGCAGCGACCAGCCCTACCGCCTCGATTTCTTTGACGATGAAATCGACAGCCTGCGCCTGTTCGACGTCGACAGCCAGCGCACGCTGGAGGAAGTGGCGGCCATTAACCTGCTGCCGGCGCACGAATTCCCCACCGACCAGACCGCCATCGAGCTGTTCCGCAGTCAGTGGCGCGACCGCTTTGAGGTGAAACGCGATGCCGAGCATATCTATCAGCAGGTCAGTAAAGGGACGCTGCCTGCCGGTATCGAATACTGGCAGCCGCTGTTCTTCAGCGAGCCGCTGCCGCCGTTATTTAGCTATTTCCCGGCCAGCACGCTGATCGTCAACACCGGCGATCTCGAGGCCAGCGCGGAGCGTTTCCAGAATGAAGCCCGCGCCCGCTTTGAAAACCGCGGCGTCGATCCGATGCGCCCGCTCCTGCCGCCGGAACTACTGTGGCTGCGCAGCGATGAGCTGTTCAGCGAACTGAAAAAGTGGCCGCGCGTTCAGCTGAAAACCGAGCGCCTGGCCGAAAAAGCAGCGAATACCAACCTGGGCTACCAGACGCTGCCGGACCTCGCCGTCCAGGCGCAAAACAAAGCGCCGCTGGATAATCTGCGCCGCTTCCTCGAAGCGTTTGCCGGCCCGGTGATCTTCTCCGTTGAAAGCGAGGGTCGCCGGGAAGCGCTGAGCGAAATGCTGGCGCGGATCAAAATTGCGCCGAAACACCTGCTGCGCCTGGAGGAAGCCACCGGCAACGGGCGCTATCTGATGATTGGCGCCGCCGAGCACGGGTTTATCGACAGCCAGCGCGGCCTGGCGCTGATTTGCGAGAGCGACCTGCTCGGCGAGCGCGTAGCGCGCCGTCGTCAGGATTCCCGTCGCACCATTAACCCTGACACGCTAATTCGCAACCTTGCCGAACTGCATATCGGCCAGCCGGTCGTTCACCTGGAACACGGCGTGGGCCGCTATGCGGGGATGACCACCCTGGAGGCGGGCGGCATCACCGGCGAATACCTGATGCTGACCTACGCCAACGATGCCAAATTATACGTTCCGGTCTCCTCCCTGCATCTTATCAGTCGCTACGCCGGCGGAGCGGAAGAGAACGCGCCCCTGCACAAGCTGGGCGGCGATGCCTGGACCCGGGCGCGGCAAAAAGCGGCCGAGAAGGTACGCGACGTCGCGGCCGAACTGCTGGATATCTACGCCCAGCGCGCGGCGAAAGCCGGGTTTGCCTTTAAACACGACCGCGAACAGTATCAGCTGTTCTGCGACGGTTTCCCGTTTGAAACCACGCCGGATCAGGCGCAGGCGATCAACGCCGTCCTCAGCGATATGTGCCAGCCGCTGGCCATGGACCGCCTGGTGTGTGGCGATGTGGGCTTCGGCAAGACCGAAGTGGCCATGCGCGCCGCCTTCCTCGCCGTGGAGAACCACAAACAGGTGGCGGTACTGGTGCCGACCACCCTGCTGGCTCAGCAGCACTATGACAACTTCCGCGATCGTTTCGCCAACTGGCCGGTACGCATCGAAATGCTCTCCCGCTTCCGCAGCGCTAAAGAGCAGGCGCAGATCCTCGAGCAGGCCGCGGAAGGCAAAATCGATATCTTGATCGGCACCCATAAGCTACTGCAGAGCGAGGTGAAGCTGCGCGATCTGGGGCTGCTGATCGTCGACGAAGAGCACCGGTTTGGCGTGCGGCATAAAGAGCGCATCAAAGCGATGCGCGCCGATGTCGATATCCTGACCCTCACCGCCACGCCGATCCCGCGAACGCTGAACATGGCGATGAGCGGGATGCGGGATCTGTCGATCATCGCCACGCCGCCGGCGCGCCGCCTGGCGGTAAAGACCTTCGTTCGCGAATACGATGCGCTGGTCGTGCGCGAGGCGATCCTGCGTGAAACGCTGCGCGGCGGTCAGGTTTACTACCTGTTTAATGACGTCGAGAACATCCAGAAAGCCGCCGACAAGCTGGCGGAGCTGGTGCCTGAGGCGCGGATCGCCATCGGCCACGGTCAGATGCGGGAGCGCGAGCTGGAGCGGGTGATGAATGACTTCCATCACCAGCGCTTCAATGTGCTGGTGTGCACCACCATCATCGAAACCGGGATCGACATTCCCACCGCCAACACCATCATTATCGAACGCGCCGACCACTTTGGCCTCGCCCAGCTGCACCAGCTGCGCGGCCGCGTTGGCCGCTCCCATCACCAGGCCTATGCCTGGCTGCTGACGCCGCACCCGAAGGCGATGACCACCGATGCGCAAAAGCGCCTCGAAGCCATTGCCTCGCTGGAAGATCTTGGCGCCGGCTTTGCGCTGGCGACCCACGATCTGGAGATCCGCGGCGCCGGGGAGCTGCTGGGCGAAGATCAGAGCGGTCAGATGGAGACCATCGGCTTCTCCCTGTATATGGAGCTGCTGGAGAATGCGGTAGATGCCCTGAAAGCCGGGCGCGAGCCGTCGCTGGAAGATCTCACCAGCCAGCAGACGGAAGTCGAACTGCGCATGCCTTCCCTGCTGCCTGATGATTTCATCCCCGACGTCAATACCCGTCTGTCGTTCTATAAGCGCATTGCCAGCGCCAAAAACGAACAGGATCTGGAGGAGATCAAAGTCGAGCTGATCGATCGTTTTGGCCGGCTGCCCGACGCCGCCCGCAATCTGCTGGATATCGCCCGTCTGCGTCAGCAAGCGCAGAAGCTGGGGATCCGTAAGCTGGAGAGCAATGAAAAAGGCGGCGTGATCGAATTTAACGAGAAAAACAACGTCAATCCGGTGTGGTTGATCGGCCTGCTGCAGAAGCAGCCGCAGCACTTCCGCCTGGACGGGCCGACGCGCCTGAAGTTCATGCAGGATCTCGAGGAGCGTAAGACGCGGATGGATTGGGTTCGCCAGTTCATGCGCCAGCTGGAAGAGAACGCCGTCGCCTGATCGCGGGGGAGATACGGCCGGTACGCCGTATCTCCCTTTTCACATATCTGGCAATCTTTACAAACATTTTGCAATCCGCCTGGATTTCCCCACACAGACTCACGCCATAATCTCATCTCCTTTTTCATATAAAAATAACCAGTTATATATTTTGGAGTTATGGTAATGAGAAACCGTTTCCCCCTGGCGCTGGCGCTGGTCGCGCTGGTTGCCGCGCTGGCGCTGCCTGCGCGCGCTAACACCTGGCCCCTTCCCCCGCCGGGCAGCCGGCTGGTGGGGCAGAATCAGTTCCATGTGGTGCAGGATAACGGCGGTTCGCTGGAGGCGATTGCCAAAAAGTACAATGTCGGCTTTCTGGCCCTGCTGCAGGCCAATCCCGGGGTAGACCCCTATGTTCCGCGCGCCGGCAGCGTGCTGACTATCCCCCTGCAGACGCTGCTGCCCGATGCGCCGCGCGAAGGGCTGGTGATCAACCTTGCCGAACTGCGCCTCTACTATTACCCGCCGGGCAAGAATGAAGTGACCGTCTACCCGATCGGCATCGGCCAACTGGGCGGAACCACCATCACACCGACGATGGTCACCACCGTGTCCGACAAGCGGGCTAATCCGACCTGGACGCCAACCGCTAACATTCGCGCGCGCTACAAAGCGATGGGGATTGAGCTGCCGGCGGTGGTGCCTGCCGGTCCTGACAACCCGATGGGCCATCACGCCATCCGCCTTGCCGCCTATGGCGGAGTCTATCTCCTGCACGGCACCAATGCCGATTTCGGCATCGGCATGCGCGTCAGCTCCGGCTGTATTCGTCTGCGCGACAACGATATCAAGGCGCTGTACAACGCGATCTCGCCGGGCACGAAGGTGAATATTATCAACACGCCGATTAAGGCGTCGGTGGAGCCGGACGGCCGCCGTCTGGTCGAAATCCACCAGCCGCTGTCTGAGCATATCGATGACGACCCGCAGACGCTGCCTATTACGCTTAACGCGGCCATGAAGGCGTTCAAACAGGCGCCGCAGACCGACGGCACGGTAATGGAGCGCGCGATGAATTACCGCTCGGGCATGCCCATTGACGTTACCCGTCATGCCGGCCCTGGTCCGCAGTCGCTGTAACCTCACGCTGCAGAAAACAAAAAACCCGCCTGACGGCGGGTTTTTTGTTGGCAAGGGTCAAACAGGGGTACAACAGGGTCTTACTCATCGCTGACCGGTGAAGGGGGCCGGGCAGCGACGCATCGGGTTTACTTGTAGATAACCGCGGTACCGTGAAGAGTATTCGGGCCGGTTACCGAAGTAATACGGTATGAGGTGGCGCCCATTTCATCCGCTTTCTGCGCCAGCTGGTCTTCCAGCGACCCCAGGTTAGTCCCTGCGGACGCAGAGATGGTGCCCACTTTATGCTGGCCGGCTGGGGTGGACTGCACCTCAACAGCGGCAAAGCTGGCGAAAGAGAGGGAGCTAAGCACGGCGGCAATAGCCAGAGTATTAACGGTTTTCATGATTATTATACCTATGCAGATGAATTTTATAGTAGGGTCGTAAGCATTAACTTAACGATCGATAGGTAAATAATAATGTGATCTAAGTCACACGTCAACGCATTTTTATAACGATCGTTTAACTATTTATAAAATGCTTAATTTTCATACGCATATGAATTATTTATTTTTGAACCAACAGCGCTGGCCCCGGCGATCGTTTATTTTTATAATGGCCATTCATCAAACCAACATAGGTACAACGGCATCATGACAACTGACGTTCAAAGTTGCGCCAAAAAAAGCCGTGGCCGACCGAAGGTGTTCGACAGGGATGCGGCGCTGGACAAAGCCATGACACTCTTCTGGCAGCACGGCTATGAGGCGACCTCGCTCGCCGATCTGGTCGAGGCGACAGGAGCAAAAGCCCCCACCCTGTATGCGGAATTTGTGAATAAAGAAGGACTGTTCCGCGCAGTATTGGATCGTTACATTTCGCGCTTTGCCGCGAAGCACGAAGCCGTGCTGTTTGCTGAGGGAAAAACCGTCGATCGGGCGTTGCGCGACTACTTCACCGCGGTCGCCACCTGCTTTACCAGCAAAGAGACGCCGGCCGGCTGCTTTATCATCAATACCTCCGCCGCGCTGGCCGCCTCCTCGACGGATATCGCCAACACCATCAAATCCCGCCATGCGATGCAGGAGCAGGCGCTAACCCAGTTTCTGCAGCAGCGGCAAGCGCAGGGCGAACTGCCCGCGGGCCGCGACGTGGCGCAGCTCGCGCAGTTTCTCAACTGTGTCCTGCAGGGGATGTCCATCAGCGCACGGGAAGGCGCCGATTTCGACAAACTGATGCAAATCACTGACACCACTCTCCGTCTCTGGCCGCTGGTCCTCGAGTCCTGATGCGCCCCGCTTCCGGCGGTATTCTGCCGCCGGAACCGCCCGCCGTTTCGCTTTACCCCCACAAAATAGATTGATTTTTATTACCTTTTCTCACGCAAGATAAACGCAAATGATATTGATTGCGATATTCATTATGTGCAAAATCCTTTTTTGAGTTTTTCCAGATGTTTCGCATTGTAACGAATACCGGCCGACGCCGGCCCATAACAACGACAAAGCAACTTGCTCATAAAAGGAATGGATATGAAAAAGCGCCTCTGGGTGCTCCACCCTCTGCTGCTGGCCAGCGCGCTGCCTGCGCTGGCGGCTCAGTCTGATGAAGACAGCATCATCGTTAGCGCGAACCGCACCCACCGTACCGTGGCCGAGATGGCCCAAACCACCTGGGTCATTGAGGGCCAGGAGATTGAGCAGCAGGTCCAGGGCGGGAAAGAGTTCAAAGACGTGCTGGCGCAGCTGATCCCGGGCATCGATGTCAGCAGCCAGGGGCGCACCAATTACGGGATGAACATGCGCGGGCGCGCCATCGTCGTGCTGATTGACGGCGTCCGGCTCAACTCCTCACGCACCGACAGTCGCCAGCTCGACGCCATCGATCCATTCAACATCGAACATATCGAAGTGATCTCCGGGGCGACCTCACTGTACGGCGGCGGCAGTACCGGCGGACTTATCAACATCGTCACCAAAAAAGGGCAGCAGGATCGGCAGGTCGATCTTGAGGTGGGCAGCAAGAGCGGGTTTGCCAACAGCAACGATCATGATGAGCGCGTCGCGGCGGCCGTCAGCGGCGGGACAGACCACGCGTCCGGGCGTTTATCGGTAGCCTATCAGCGTTTCGGCGGCTGGTACGACGGCAACAACGATGCGCTGCTCCTCGATAACACCCAAACGGGGCTCCAGCACTCTGACCGTCTGGACGTCATGGGAACGGGGACGATCGAGATCGACGACAACCGCCAGCTGCAGCTGGTCACCCAGTATTATAAAAGCCAGGGCGATGATGACTATGGCCTGTGGCTCGGAAAGAATATGTCCGCGGTGACCAGCGGCGGCAAAGCGTACACCACCGATGGGCTCAATTCCGATCGTATCCCCGGCACCGAGCGCCATCTGATCAGCCTCCAGTACTCCGATGCCGACTTCTTCGGTCAGAATCTGGTGAGCCAGGTGTACTATCGCGATGAATCCCTCACCTTCTATCCGTTCCCGACGCTCAGCAAAGGCCAGGTCAGCAGTTTCTCCTCGTCGCAGCAGGATACCGATCAGTATGGGGCAAAGCTGACCCTGAACAGTCAGCCGCTGGCGGGCTGGGATCTTACCTGGGGTCTCGACGCCGATCATGAGACCTTCAATGCCAATCAGATGTTCTTCGATCTGCAACAATCGCTGGCTTCCGGCGGGCTGCACAACGAATCGATCTACACCACCGGCCGCTACCCGGGATACAGCATCTCCAACGTCGCGCCGTTCCTGCAGTCAAGCTACGATCTGAACGATATCTTTACCATCAGCGGCGGGGTTCGCTACCAGTGGACCGAAAACCGGGTTGACGACTTTGTCGGCTACGCCCAGCAACAGGATATCGCCAACGGCAAAGCGCGCTCCGCCGACGCCATCAAAGGCGGCAAAACCGATTATGACAACTTCCTGTTTAACGCCGGGATCGTCGCCCATCTGACCGAGCGTCAACAGACCTGGTTTAACTTCTCGCAGGGCGTTGAGCTGCCGGATCCGGGTAAATACTATGGCATCGGGAAATACGGCGCCGCGGTCAATGGTCATCTGCCGCTGCTCTCCAGCGTCAACGTCGATGACTCGCCGCTGCAGGGGATCAAAGTTAACTCGTATGAGCTGGGCTGGCGCTACACCGGCGATAACCTGCGCACCCAGCTGGCGGCGTATTACTCGACTTCGGATAAGACCATCGTGGTCAACCGTACCGACATGACCATCGATGTTCAGTCCGACAAGCGGCGTATTTACGGCGTTGAGGGGGCGGTCGATTACTTTATTCCGGACAGCGAGTGGAGCGTCGGCGGCAACTTCAACGTGCTGAAATCACAGGTGCAGACCGATGGCCGCTGGCAAAAATGGGACGTCACCCTCGCCTCGCCGTCCAAAGCCACCGCCTGGGTAGGCTGGGCGCCGGATCCGTGGAGCCTGCGCGTGCAGAGCCAGCAGGTGTTTGACCTCAGCGACGCCGCCGGCAACAAGCTGGAAGGCTATAATACCGTCGATTTTATCGGCAGTTACGCGCTGCCGGTGGGGAAACTGACCTTCAGTATCGAAAACCTGCTTAACGAAGATTATGTCACCATCTGGGGCCAGCGCGCGCCGCTGCTCTACAGCCCAACCTACGGCAGCTCGTCGCTGTATGAATACAAAGGCCGTGGCCGTACCTTCGGTCTGAATTACGCGTTAACTTTCTGACAAAAAAAGCCCCTCAGCCTGAGCGATTGAGGGGCTAATCATTACACAAATCTGTTTTTAGATTTTGTTATTCAGGACCAGCTGGCCGTTGTTGTCCAGCGGGATCTGGCTGCCAGGATCGTGATCCATACGGATTTTCCCCTGCTGATCGCCTATCTTATAGGTCACATCGTAGCCCAGCATTTTGTCGGATTTGTCATACACCGTTTTGCAGCGCTGCTGCGTGGTGGTGTAGGTGTCGTTATCCTGCATCGCGCCCTGGATCTGGTTACCGGCATAGCCGCCGCCCAGTGCGCCCACCACCGTCGCCACGCTGCGTCCGTGACCGCCGCCGAACTGGTGGCCAATCACCCCGCCCGCCACCGCGCCCAGCACGGAACCGGCGATGCGGTTTTCATCCTGTACCGGACGACGATGGGTCACGGTGACATTACGGCATTCCTGGCGCGGCGTTTTCACGGTTTCTTTAATCGGTGTACTGGAGACCACTTGCGCATACTGCGGGCCGCGATCTAACACGTTGAGACCAGCGACAGCTGCAACGCCCAGCGCGGCAGCCACGCCTATCCCTATACCCGCCAACATAGATTTATTCACGGGAGATCCTCCTTTGTTGCTGTTGATACAATTTTGCAACCGGACCCGGCAAGGCGCAAATCAGATAGCGGATGAAAAGTGCGAGAATTCGCTGCAAATCAAAGGGATTCAGAGGATTCCGAGCGGGATCACCGCCGGTTCAGCAGAAGAGCCCGGAGGCGCCGCCAGGGCGCGCTCCGGGTCGCGATAGCGATTAGTGCAGCTTGAGGCGCGGGCGAATGATGCGGTTGATGCGCCCAACCAGCATCATCAGGCCGGTTTTGAAATAGCCGTGCAGGGCGATCTGGTGCATACGGTACAGGGAGATATACACGAAGCGCGCAATGCGCCCTTCCACCATCATCGAGCCGCGCATCAGGTTGCCCATCAGGCTGCCGACGGTGGAGTAATTGGACAGCGACACCAGCGAGCCATGGTCTTTATAGGTATACGCCTTCAGCGGTTTGCCTTTCATCTGCGCGAGGATGTTATTCAGCGCGCAGGTGGCCATCTGGTGCGCCGCCTGAGCACGCGGTGGCACAAACCCGCCTTCCGGACGGGCGCAGGAGGCGCAGTCGCCGATGGCGAAAATATCCGCGTCGCGGGTGGTCTGCAGCGTCGGCTCAACCACCAGCTGATTGATACGGTTGGTTTCCAGGCCGCCGATCTCTTTCATGAAATCTGGCGCTTTGATCCCGGCCGCCCAGACCATCAGATCCGCTTCAATATATTCGCCATCTTTGGTGTGCAGGCCGCCCGCATCGGCGCTGGTGACCATGGTCTGCGTCAGCACCCGTACGCCCAGCTTGGTCAGCTCATTGTGCGCCGCGCCGGAAATGCGCGGCGGCAGCGCAGGCAGAATGCGTTCGCCCGCTTCGACCAGCGTGACGTTCAGCGCTTCGTTGGTCAGCCCTTTGTAACCGTAGCTGTGCAGCTGTTTCACGGCATTATGCAACTCAGCGGAGAGTTCCACGCCGGTGGCGCCGCCGCCGACGATGGCAATGTTCACTTTACCGTTAGCGCCAAGGTTCGCGGAGTACTTAAGGAACAGGTTGAGCATCTCCTGATGGAAACGACGCGCCTGATGCGGGTTGTCGAGGAAAATGCAGTTCTCTTTCACCCCAGGGGTGTTGAAGTCATTCGAGGTACTGCCCAGCGCCATCACCAGCGTGTCGTACGGCAGTTTACGCTCAGCCACCAGCAGCTCGCCTTTTTCATTGCGCAGCTCGCCGAGGGTGATGGTCTTCCCTTCGCGATTGATATCGACCACCGACCCCAGCTGGAACTGGAAACCGTGATTGCGGGCATGGGCCAGATAGCTCAGCGCATCAACGCCTTCATCCAGAGAACCGGTGGCCACTTCGTGCAGCAGCGGCTTCCACAGATGGCTGTGGTTACGGTCCACCAGGGTGATTTTCGCTTTCTTATGGCGCCCTAACTTTTTCCCCAGCTGAGTTGCCAGTTCCAGTCCGCCTGCGCCGCCACCCACAATTACGATTTTTTTCAATGGCGTAGTCATGTGTACCCCTAAAATTATTAACCAATTGTTAAATAAAAGTTATTAAAATAGCCTTTATTTAACAACAAGTTACGTCAATGAAACCATTCAGCACTGTCGAGAATACCATGAACGGTGCATTGGTCATACCAAAATTGATGTGCATCAAGTTTTGTCGCGTATTTTTTCAGCGAAACCAATAAGTGTAGACATGAAAAAACCCGCGCGGTGAACCCGGCGCGGGTTTGGAGACAGGGGAAAAGGCTTAACCGAGGGTTTTAAACGCTTTCAGCCGCTGCAGGTGCGGCGAGATGTTTTTAAACTTATGGGTCTGCTCTTCATCCCAGATAATTTCATAATAGTGGTGCAGAAGGTCGGCGGAACGCTGGCTGTCCAGCGCTTCGTCCTGCCGGGAAAGCACCACCAGGCAGCGATCGCGGTTCTTCTCGCGAAAGTTGGTCACGCACTTGGTGGCGATGTCAGCATACTCTTCCGGTCGGTCGATTTTGCCTTCCATATTCTCATGCGGAAACAGGTTCGGATTGAACACCGCCTGACGAATATCGCACAGGAAACCAATCCGCTCAGCCCAGTAACCGCCGAGTCCAACGCCGCAGATCAGCGGCCGGTCATCGGCGGTAAGCTGCAGCATTTTATCGACCTCTTTCAGCAAATGCTGCATGTCGTGCTTGGGGTGGCGCGTGCTGTAGCTTATCAACCGCACGTCAGGGTCAATAAACTGCAACTGCATCACCTTCTCGTGGTTACCGGGGCTGTTCGAGTCAAAACCGTGTAAATAGATAATCATCGCATCCTCACCAGACAACAACGCCCCGCAGAGCGTTACGCGGACTTCGCCTCTTGCCAGCGCGCATGAAGCTGCTCCAGCTGGGCACTCACCGTTTTCCAACGGGCTGAATCCCTTAACTCCTGACGGGAAAAGGAACCTTTATGATACAATTTCGTAACACGCTCTGCTTTGATCGGCGACAGGTTATCCAGCACACTGACCGCGCCCTTACGATTATTGCAGACCAGTATCATATCGCAACCGGCGTCGAGCGATGCCTGGCCGCGTTCGGCATAGCTGCCCATGATCGCCGCCCCTTCCATCGACAGATCGTCGGAGAAAATCACCCCGTCGAAGCCCAGCTCGCCGCGCAGCACCGTCTTCAACCAGTACGCTGAACCGCTGGCCGGGCGCGGATCGAGCTCTGGATAAATTACATGCGCCGGCATAATGGCATCCAGACGCTGCTCGGCGATAAGGCTTTTGAATACCGCCATATCGTGGTCGCGGATGACCGATGCCGGACGCGGATCGAATGGGGTTTCTTTATGCGAATCGGCAGTCACCGCCCCGTGTCCCGGGAAGTGTTTGCCGGTGGTTTTCATGCCCGCGGCGTGCATGCCGTCAATGAAGTGACGCGCCATCGTCAGCGCTTTCTGCGGATCTTCATGATAAGAACGTTCGCCGATCGCGGCGCTGATATGGCCGACGTCCAGCACTGGCGCAAAGCTAATATCGATGTCCATGGCGATCATTTCGCTGGCCATCAGCCAGCCGGCCTCGGCGGCCAGTTTGCCCCCCTCTTCCATCCCCAGCAGCGCGGCGAAAGACTGGGCCGCCGGTAAACGGGTAAAGCCTTCGCGGAAACGCTGAACGCGTCCCCCTTCCTGATCGACCGCCACCACCAGATGGTTACGGGAGGCTTCGCGGATCTGGCGCACCAGCTCCCGCAGCTGCGCCGGATCGTGATAATTTCGGGTGAAGAGGATCAACCCTCCCACCAGCGGATGCGCCAGAATCTCTCGCTCTTCCGCATCCAGTTCATACCCTTCAACATCCAACATCACTGGGCCCACACTGACCTCTCTTATCCTTTGCGTTCGTTGTCTAACTGACACCATGTTTCATCTGCCAGCGTGATAAATTGCCGATCCCCGCTCTGCCGCCAGCGCATTTCATACCAGCCCGCCATCAGCAGCAGTACCCACGGACGCCAGCGCGCCACCTGCCGCCATAGCTGCTGCGGGTCGATGGCCGCCCGCCGGGCATACGCCATCACCAGCTGGCGGCGCTCGCCAGGGGCGATCCATACGGCGGCCAGCTCCAGCGCGATATCGCCATCGCCGGCATATTCCCAGTCGATCAGCTTCAGACCGGCGTCGCTGTGGATAATATTGCCGGCATGGACGTCCATATGCAGCGGCGCCAGGCGCAGAGGACGAGGCTCGCCCCGGCGGCACAGCCGCTGATGCCAGCGTAACCAGCGCGGCGTGCGCCGGGCCGGATCGCTCCTCTGCCAGTACTGCGCCAGCAGCGGCCCGAGACTAACACGCCAGCCGAACCGCGGTTGCTGATGCAAATCATACAATAAGCCAGACAGCTGCGGGCAGTCAGGTAACTCGCTTTTCACCTCACCCGCGCAATACTCCACCACCATCCAGCAGGGCGAGTAAAACAGGGGGTTGGGCGCCAGCCTGGCAGGCAGCCGGCGCAGCGCGCGATACTGACGGCGAAAATAACAGGCAGCGGCAGACGGGTCGTGCGGCTGACGCAGCACTCGTCGCCGGTCGCCGTCGCTGATAATCACACTGCCGCCGCTGAGGCCGGTCTGGCTCAGCGAGGCGACAGGATGATAGTGGGGAAAGAAGCGCGACAAGAGCTCGTCGCGCGTTAGCTTATTGTTGCTGAACAGCACCTTTACCTGACCAGATAATCTCGCCGGTTTGCACCAGCATCAACTGCATCTTCAGCTCAGGCGCGTTGACGTTGCCGGTGGCATTGGAGTAAAGCACATACTGCGCGCCCACGTTGCGGGCGATGCCCATGGCTTTGCTGCGGCTGCCGAGGCTGTCCTGCGGCGACAGGCCCAGTTGCTGCTTGGCGACCGCCAGCTGCTGCGGTGAAACAAGGGTAAATTTGCCGTTGCCCGCCAGCGCGTTGCGTAACGCGGTGGTAGCTTCTCCGGCATTCAGCGAACCGTTGGTGCGGTTGTTCACGCTGTCAACCAGCAGAATACTGCCGGCATTGACCCCGCCCGCCTGCAGCATCTGTCCCACCATCGGCTGCACCGCGCCGTTCCAGTCATAATGACGCACGCGCGGCGCCGGCTGACCCGACTGCTGATCCTGATGCTCAATCGGTCCTGGCTGCGACGGGACGGATGGCACCGCCGGTACCGTCGGCACCGTGGGCTGCGGCTGCGCAGGCTGCTGCGGCTGCGGTTTGGCCTCTTCTACCGGCGCGGGCTGCTCACGCAGCCCCGCACAGCCTGCGAGGAATATCGCCAGTGCTGTGATTAACGCATAGCGACACATTTTCATCATTATAATTACCCCTTACAGATAAAGATAAAGGCGGGCCTTATGCGCCCCCAGGATATTGGCGCTGCCATACAACGTCACCGAGGAGCGAGCCGGAACCACGATGGTGCGCGGCGCCTCCAGAGGGTGCATCTCCAGCCCTCGGGCGTCATACCAGAAAAAACGATAATGCACGGTGACCGGCTGTTGGCGCTCGTTATACAGCGTAGAGGAGGCGGTGGCCTGGATCTCCGTCGCCACGACGACAGGCTCGCTGGCGCTGATCCCGGCGGCCAGCACGCTCGACTCCATCACCAGCGCCTGCTGGTCAGAAACCGGGATCTCCGGATGTGAACTACATCCGGCCAGCAGCCCCGCCGCCAGACACGCGCCCAAAAGGGTCCTGAGCATGACGTTAGCCTTTGTGCGCCAGCATCGGACCCAGCGGACGACCGCCCAGCAGATGCATATGGATATGGTAAACTTCCTGGCCGCCGTGACGGTTGCAGTTGACGATTAACCGGTAGCCATCGTCGGCGAGGCCTTCATCGCGGGCAATCTTCGCCGCGACGGTCATCATCCGGCCCAGGGCCAGTTCATGTTCAGTGGTAACGTCATTTACGGTAGGAATCAGAACGTTCGGGACAATCAGAATGTGGGTGGGCGCCTGCGGGGAGATGTCGCGAAAAGCGGTCACAAGCTCATCCTGATAAACCATATCCGACGGGATCTCCCGGCGAATGATTTTGCTGAAAATCGTTTCTTCTGCCATGACTGATTCCTTATTAGTTTTATCCCGTACGCTGGCCTGCTTCTGCAGATAAACGCGGACGCACAGGTTCCGGTAAGAGTATGAGCGACATCCTCCCTCTCTTTCAACCTGAAAGCTCTTTTTCTTATTCAACTATGGACTTAGCTGCTGAGGGAATAAGCATTTGGCGGACAGTTTGCGGGGTTATCGCCTCTGGAAGGCCGATCTGGTCACGTAAAAAAGGCAGCCAGTTGGCTGCCTTAGTCTCCCCGATACTACGTCTTAACTGTTACGGATGTACTCATCCATTTCAGTTTTCAGGTTATCGGACTTGGTACCGAAGATGGCCTGTACGCCAGAACCTGCCACTACCACGCCAGCGGCGCCCAGTTTTTTCAGGCCAGCCTGGTCAACTTTCGCTACATCCGCCACGCTAACACGCAGACGAGTAATACATGCGTCGAGGTTGGTGATGTTCTCTTTACCGCCGAAAGCGGCGACCAGAGCCGGAGCCATCTCGCTGGTTGCGCCAGCTTTGCTCTCTTCGGTGGTATCTTCACGACCCGGGGTTTTCAGATCCAGGGCTTTAATCAGCACGCGGAAAATGACGTAGTACACGATCGCATAGCAGATACCGACGATCGGGAACAGCCACAGCTTGCTGCTGTTACCGGACAGCACGATAAAGTCGATCAGGCCGTGAGAGAACGAGGTACCGTCACGCATACCCAGCAGGATACAGATCGGGAACGCCAGACCCGCCAGGATGGCATGGATAACGTACAGGATCGGCGCCACGAACATGAACGAGAACTCGATCGGCTCGGTGATACCGGTCAGGAACGAGGTCAGCGCGGCGGAGATCATGATACCGCCCACTTTGGCGCGGTTTTCCGGTTTAGCAGAGTGCCAAATCGCGATAGCCGCTGCCGGCAGACCGTACATTTTGAACAGGAAGCCGCCAGACAGTTTGCCCGCAGTCGGGTCGCCTGCCATGTAGCGCGGGATATCGCCGTGGAATACCTGACCCGCCGCGTTGGTGTATTCGCCGATCTGCATCTGGAAAGGAACGTTCCAGATGTGGTGCAGACCAAACGGCACCAGGCAACGCTCGATGAAACCGTAGATACCAAACGCCACCACCGGGTTCTGATAAGCAGCCCACTGGGAGAAGGTCTGGATCGCGGAACCGATCGGCGGCCAAATGAAGGAGAGAATCACGCCGGTGAAGATAGCGGCCAGACCAGAGATAATCGGTACAAAGCGCTTGCCCGCAAAGAAGCCGAGATATTCTGGCAGCTTGATGCGATAGAAGCGGTTGAACATGTACGCGGCGATAGCACCGGAGATAATACCGCCAAGCACGCCGGTATCAGCCAGGTGTTTTGCCGCAATCTCGTCAGCAGGTAAATGCAGCACCAGCGGCGCAACCACCGCCATGGTTTTCACCATGATGCCGTAAGCTACGACTGCAGCCAGTGCGGATACACCGTCGTTATTGGTGAAGCCGAGGGCCACACCGATAGCGAAGATCAGCGGCATGTTGGCGAAAACAGAACCGCCTGCTTCTGCCATAACGTGGGAGACCACGGCTGGCAGCCAGCTGAAGTTTGCGGAACCGACGCCCAGCAGGATACCTGCGATAGGCAGTACGGATACCGGCAGCATCAGCGATTTACCGACCTTCTGCAGGTTAGCAAATGCATTCTTAAACATAATTGAGAGTGCTCCTGAGTATTTGGTACTTTTTTACGTTTTCACGCATTGGCCCGGGGGGAGAACCGCGCCGTGGACAGGACATCTAAGCGCCCTTTATTTATTACACAGAGTAAAATAATTAACGGGATGATTGTTTGACGGCTATCACGTTTCAATCAGCCTTCCGGTAAAAATTTACATCAGCTTACATAAGTTGTATCCAGATGTTGCCAAAAAACCTTCACCGCCACTTTTGTGGCGGTGAACTTTACTCGCTTTGGCTATTAATTACGAGCCTTAAAATAATAAGCAGATCAAGCAGGTTGCAAGCGGGCGGGGTCAATGTGGAACAGCGTGGCAAAATTGTCGGTGGTCTGCTGAGCCAGTTGCTCCAGCGACACACCCTTCAGTACCGCCATGTATTCAGCAACGTCACGAACCATCGCCGGCTGGTTCTCTTTGCCGCGATGGGGTACCGGCGCCAGGTACGGCGAATCGGTCTCCACCAGCAGACGATCCAGCGGAACATAGCGCGCCGCATCGCGCAGTTGCTCGGCGTTACGGAAAGTGACGATACCGGAAAACGAGATATAGAACCCCATGTCGAGCAGCTTACCCGCCGTCTCCCTGTCCTCAGTGAAACAGTGTAGTACGCCTCCGCAATCCGTCACCTTTTCTTCACGTAAAATGGCCAGGGTATCGGCGCGTGCGTCACGGGTATGCACGATCACTGGCTTATTCAGCTCCCGGCCGATGCGGATATGGTCACGGAATGAGGTTTGCTGCTGGGCTTTGGTTTCCGGGGTATAAAAATAGTCCAGCCCGGTCTCTCCCATCGCGACGACGCCCTCTTCCGCCGCCAGCGTGCGCAGCGTCTCCACCTCGTAGGGCTCGTCCTGGTTTAACGGGTGCACGCCACAGGAGAAAACGACATTGTCACGCCTCCCTACCAGCTCGCGCATACTGCGGTAGCCAGGCAGCGTCGTGGCGACCGCCAGGCAAAATTTCACATCGCGCGCGGCCGCTTTTGCCAGCACGTCATCGACGTTTTTGTGCAGAGTTTGATAATCCAGACCATCAAGATGGCAGTGGGAGTCGACTAAAAACATAATGTCTCACTCAGAGGTGGGAGACGGGTAAAACCGTCCCGGGTTGCAGGTAATGTTCCCAGCGCAGCAGGCGCTCGGTGAGCAGCAGTTCGCGGTTGACGCCGACGACGTTCAGCAATTGCTCGCGGCAGGTACAGACGTCATGGGCAATCGCCTGCAGCCGGGAGGCGGGCAGACTATGCGCCAGCTGCTCCAGCAGCGGCCAGACATCCGGATTACTCACCAGGGCAATTCCCTGCTGTCGTTTTTGCGCATCGACCAGCAGCGATGCCAGCCAGTGCAGGCGAACCGCCGCCTGTTCATGATTGAGTATCGGCAGCAGCGCCAGCCAGTCACCGCTCGCCAGCGTGGTCGCCAGCGCCTGACACAGCTGCTGTCGCGCCGTCCACTGCGGCTCCTTAAGCAGCTCAAGCGCGGCGGCCGGCGCGCTGGCGCACAGACGTAACGCGGTCAGCAGCGCCTCCTGCGGCAGGTTCACCTCACGCTCCAGCCAGGCCAGGGCATAAGATTCCGTCGGCGGCGACAGGTGGTGCAGGCGGCAGCGACTGCGCAGAGTGGTCAGCAGACGCGCCGGCTCCTCGCAGGCGAGGAAGAACCAGGTATTTTCCGGCGGCTCCTCCAGCGTTTTCAGCAATGCGTTGGCGGCGGCATCGGTCAGCAAGGCGGCATCGCTAATCCATACCACCTTCGCCCCACCGAGGCGCGCGCGCTCATAGAGCTTGTCGTTGACATCGCGCACCGCGTCAATACCCAGCGCGCTCTTGCCTTTCTCGGGGCTCAGCGGGTAGTAATCAGGGTGCGTACCGGCCTGCATCAGCTGGCAACTGTGGCAGTGACCGCAGCTTTTATGCCCTTCGGGCTGGCGGCACATCAGGAAGCGGCACAGCGCATAAATCAACGCCTCGCCGCCCATCCCGCTCAGGGATTGTAACAGTAAGGCGTGGTGGCCTCGTCCGGCCTGATAGCTACCGACCAGTTGCTCGAACGAGGGGCGCAGCCACGGATACCATTTCATGCCGGTTGCTCCGCCATCCACTGGACGATCGTGGCGCGAATATCGCGCGCGACGGCATCCAGCGGCTGCGTCGCGTCCACCGTGCGGATAGAAGGATCCGCCGCGGCCAGCTCAAGGTAGCGCGCACGGGTACGATTGAAGAAGTTCATGGACTCCTGCTCAATGCGATCCAGTTCGCCGCGGGCGCGGGCGCGCCGCAGCCCCACTTCCGGCGTGACGTCGAGGTACAGCGTCAAATTAGGTCGAAAATCGCCGAGAACGGCATCACGCAGCGTCGCCAGCATCGTGCGGTCAATCCCCCTGCCGCCGCCCTGATAGGCCTGAGTGGAGAGATCGTGACGATCGCCGATCACCCACTGGCCGCGAGCCAGAGCAGGCTTAATCACGGTCTCCACCAGCTGGACGCGCGCCGCGTAAAACATCAGCACTTCCGCTTTATCGTTAATCACTTCATCGCCCGTAGACTGGATATCCAGCACCAGGCTACGCAGTTTTTCGGCAAGGATTGTGCCCCCCGGCTCACGGGTAAACACCATATCGTGAATACCTGCCGACTGCAGCGTCTCCACCACCAGTTGACGTGCGGTGGTCTTCCCGGCGCCCTCCAGCCCCTCGATGACGATATAGTTACTGCGCATTTTTTTCCTTAAGTACTTTCAGATAGTCCTGCACCGCGCGGTTATGGCTGACCAGGTTTGTGGTAAACGTATGGCCCCCTTTCCCGTCGGCGACAAAATAGAGGTATGGCGTTTTCGCCGGATGGGCGGCCGCCTTCAGCGACGCTTCGCCCGGCACCGCAATAGGGCCTGGCGGCAGGCCGCTGATGGTATAGGTATTGTACGCGGTCGGCGTCTCCAGATCCTTACGCGTTAACTTACCATTATACCCTTCGCCCATCCCGTAGATCACCGTTGGATCGGTCTGTAAACGCATGCCGATGCGCAGGCGGTTGATAAACACCGACGCGACGCGATCGCGCTCTTCCGCCACCGCGGTCTCTTTCTCAATAATCGAGGCCATGGTCAACAGCTGATTCTGATCGTCATAGGGCAGATTATCCATCCGTCCTTCCCAGACCTTCGCCACTTCGGTGACCATTTTCTGATGCGCGCGCTTGAGGATGGCGATGTCGCTGGTATTGGCGGTGTACATCCAGGTATCCGGCCAGAACCAACCTTCCACCCAGTCGGCGTGGTCAAGACCTAAAGCCTTAGCCACCGTCGCGTAACTATCGTCTTCAAGCGTGTGCTTCACGTAGGGGGCATCGCGCAGCTGACGAAGGTAGTCGCTGACGCGCATGCCTTCGACAAAGCGCAACGGAAACTGCGCCTCTTTGCCGCTGGCCAGCAGCTGCAGCATTTCGCGCACCGTCATTTGCGGCGTGAAGCGATAGGTCCCGGCTTTGAAGTGAGACAGCTCAGGCTCCATCCGCAGCAGCCACTGGAACACGCGCGGACGATTGATCACCTTCTCACGATAGAGATCCTGCCCCAGCGCCAGCCGGCCGGTGCCGGCTTCGAGGGTAAAGATGGTCTCTTCTTTAATCAGCAGCTTGCTGTCCGCCAGTTGGCGTACCTTCCACATTCCTGCCGCCGCGGCGATGCCCAACAGCACGACCAGCAACAGGATAAAACGTAACATTTTCTTCATACTAACCAGACAGCTCACACAAAGGGGCTAAAAAATGGTAAAGCTCGCGAGAGGACCAGACGGTCTCCTCCCAGCGACGAACCGGCACCAGCGGCATAAGCGCATTGCAGATCAGCACTTCATCGGCCTCCCGCAACGTCTCGGGACGCGCTGTCACTTCGACAACGCGAAACGTCGATGGTGCCAGCTGCGCGATACAACGCTGCCGCATTATGCCGTTGACCCCGGCATAATCGAGTCGCGGAGTAAAGACATCCCGTCCCTGACGCCAGAATAAATTCGCGGCACAGCATTCCGTAAGCCACCCGTCACTGTCAAGGACCAGCGCCTCATCGGCGTCCGTCTGTTCAAGATGAGAGCGGATCAGCACCTGCTCCAGACGATTAAGATGCTTCAGACCGGCCAGCCAGGGGTTGCGCCCCAGGGGCACCGGGCTCCGGGTCAGGGTAATGCCCTCCTCCCGCCAGCGCGCGTAGTGCGCCGGAAGCGAAGAGACGCTCAGAATGCGGGTGGGCGACGCGCAGCCCGCCGTGCTGTATCCCCTCCCCCCGACGCCGCGGGTGAGAACCACCTTAAGCACACCCAGGGCGCGCGGCCGAGCCAGGCGCTGCATCTCGTCGCTCAACGTCAGCCAGTCGTCAAATGGGATGCGTAATTTTTCGCAGGTCGTCTGCAAACGCTGCAGATGGGCGTCCAGTAACGCAACCTGCCCGTGCTGTATACGGGCGGTGGTAAAACAACCGTCGCCAAACTGGACGGCGCGATCGTTCGCCGCCAGCGTGTCCTGTTCAACGCCATTTATCAAGAACATAAAGGACTCCTTTTCACAGGTCGGTGAGTGTCTCAGGACACGGAGCAGAGGACAAGCGGAGAAAGCCGAATAAAAAAGGCCCGACGAACGGGCCTTTTGTTAAAGCAGTACCGGGGCAAGCCCTGTCACACTTTTTTGAAGATCAGCGAACCATTAGTGCCGCCGAAGCCGAAGGAGTTGCACAGGGTGTACTCCATACCGGAAACCTGACGCGCTTCGTGCGGAACGAAGTCGAGGTCGCAGCCCTCATCCGGGTTGTCGAGGTTGATCGTCGGCGGAACTGCCTGATCGCGCAGCGCCAGGATAGAGTAAATCGACTCTACCGCCCCTGCCGCGCCCAGCAGATGCCCGGTCATGGATTTGGTGGAGCTCACCAGTACGCGGCTCGCCGCATCGCCGAAGACAGACTTAACCGCCTGCGCTTCCGCTTTATCGCCAGCCGGCGTCGAGGTGCCGTGGGCATTGACGTAGCCGATCTGGCCCGGTTCGATGCCCGCATCGCGAATGGCATTCACCATCGCCAGCGCGGCGCCCGCGCCATCTTCCGGCGGTGACGTCATGTGGTAAGCATCGCTGCTCATGCCGAAGCCGACGATCTCGGCGTAGATTTTCGCGCCGCGTTTTTTCGCATGCTCGTACTCTTCCAGCACCACCATGCCCGCGCCGTCGCCCAGCACGAAGCCGTCGCGATCTTTATCCCACGGACGGCTTGCCGCCTGCGGGTTGTCATTGCGCGTGGAGAGCGCCCGCGCTGCGCCAAAGCCGCCCACGCCAAGCGGGGTACTGGCTTTTTCCGCACCGCCTGCCACCATCGCATCGGCATCGCCATAGGCGATGATGCGCGCAGCCTGACCGATGTTGTGCACGCCTGAAGTACAGGCGGTCGCGATGGAGATACTTGGTCCACGCAGACCAAACATGATGGTCAGATGCCCGGCCACCATATTAACAATTGTGGAGGGAACGAAGAATGGGCTGATCTTACGCGGTCCGCCGTTGACCAGCGAACTGTGGTTTTCTTCGATCAAGCCGAGGCCGCCAATACCGGAGCCGATCGCGGCGCCAATACGGGTAGCATTCTCTTCCGTCACTTCAAGGCCAGAATCCTGCATGGCCTGAACGCCAGCGACAATTCCATATTGAATGAAGGCATCCATCTTGCGCTGCTCTTTGCGCGAGATGATGTCATCACAGTTAAAATCCTTTACTAAGCCAGCAAATTTCGTTGCATAGGCGCTAGTATCGAAATGGTCGATCAGGCTGATGCCACTCTGACCGGCAAGGAGAGCTTTCCAGGTAGACTCTACGGTATTGCCGACAGGAGACAACATGCCCAGTCCGGTCACAACTACACGACGCTTAGACACGTTTGTCCTCCAGGGAGGGAAAATAGATTCTTGTGGGACAAAAAAAAGATAAAACTCAGGCGGTCGAATGACCGCCTGGAGATGTTCACTTACGCCTGGTGGCCGTTGATGTAATCAATGGCAGCCTGAACGGTGGTGATTTTCTCAGCTTCTTCGTCCGGAATCTCAGTATCAAACTCTTCTTCCAGAGCCATTACCAGCTCAACGGTGTCAAGAGAATCAGCGCCCAGGTCTTCAACGAAGGAAGCATTGTTGGTAACTTCTTCCTGCTTAACGCCCAGCTGCTCGCCGATAATTTTCTTAACGCGTTCTTCGATAGTGCTCATACTCTTAAATTTCCTATCAAAACTCGCTTTCGCGATGGTTTTCGTAGTGTATAAAATGTTGAAAAATTTGCAACTAAATCCCGGCAGGTCTTACCACGATTTTGCGCTATTTTGAGGCCGTTTGCCCTAAGAACGCAAATCTTTTCGCACAAAACCGCACACAGAACCGTGCGAAGTGCGCGGTTCCTGAACGTTTTGCACAAATCTCGGTCAGACCATGTACATTCCGCCGTTGACGTGCAGGGTTTCACCAGTGATGTAACTTGCTTCGTCAGAGGCTAAAAATGCCACCGCGCTGGCGATTTCATTTGGGGTGCCAAGGCGCCCCGCAGGAACTGCCGCCAGCGTACCCGCACGCTGCTCATCGGTCAGCGCACGCGTCATGTCCGTTTCAATAAAGCCCGGAGCAACAACGTTTACAGTAATACCGCGTGACGCAACTTCACGCGCCAGTGATTTACTGAAGCCGATCAGACCCGCTTTCGCCGCAGCGTAGTTGGCCTGACCCGCATTTCCCATGGTACCAACCACAGAACCGATAGTGATAATACGTCCATGACGCTTTTTCATCATAGCGCGCATTACCGCTTTTGACAGACGGAAAACCGATGACAGGTTGGTTTCGATAATATCGTTCCACTCGTCATCTTTCATGCGCATTAACAGGTTGTCGCGAGTGATCCCGGCATTATTCACCAGGATATCCACTTCGCCAAACTCTGCGCGCACATTTTCCAGAACAGATTCAATAGATGCCGGGTCGGTCACATTCAACATCAGACCTTTACCGTTGGCGCCTAAATAGTCGCTGATCGCCTGCGCGCCGCTTTCGCTGGTCGCAGTACCGATAACTTTCGCGCCGCGGGCGACGAGCGTTTCAGCGATGGCGCGGCCAATACCGCGGCTTGCACCGGTAACCAGCGCGATTTTTCCTTCAAAACTCATGGTTTTCCTCTTTTATTGCTCAAGCGCCGCAGACATCGCCGCCGGCTCGTTAAGCGCGGAAGCGGTCAGGGTGTCAACAATACGTTTGGTCAGGCCGGTGAGGACTTTACCCGGGCCAACCTCATACAGATGCGTGACGCCCTGAGCAGCCATAAACTCAACGGTTTTGGTCCACTGAACCGGGCTATACAGCTGGCGTACCAGCGCGTCGCGAATGGCGTCCGGCGCGGTTTCGCACTTCACGTCGACGTTATTTACCACCGGAATCGTCGGCGCGTTGAAGGTGATGTTCTGCAGCTCAAGCGCCAGTTTTTCCGCAGCGGGCTTCATCAGCGCACAGTGGGAGGGCACGCTCACCGGCAGCGGCAGCGCGCGTTTAGCGCCCGCGGCTTTACAGGCGGCGCCTGCGCGTTCGACGGCCTCTTTGTGACCGGCGATAACCACCTGTCCCGGGGAATTGTAGTTCACCGGAGAGACAACCTGCCCTTCGGCCGAGTCTTCACAGGCTTTGGCAATAGCCGCGTCGTCCAGACCGATAATCGCTGACATGGCGCCGGTACCTTCCGGTACGGCTTCCTGCATGAATTTGCCGCGCAGTTCAACCAGGCGAACGGCATCAGCGAAAGCGATAACGCCCGCGCAAACCAGCGCGGAGTATTCGCCAAGGCTGTGGCCTGCCAACAGCGCCGGCGCTTTGCCGCCCTGCTGCTGCCAGACGCGGTACAGCGCCACGGAGGCGGTCAGCAGCGCCGGCTGGGTCTGCCAGGTCTTATTCAGTTCTTCTGCCGGGCCCTGTTGCGTCAGCGCCCACAGATCGTAACCCAACGCTGCGGAAGCTTCACCGAAGGTCTCTTCAATGACTGGCCAGGTCGCCGCCATATCGGCCAGCATGCCTACGGCCTGAGAGCCCTGTCCCGGGAACACAAAAGCAAATTGCGTCATGTTTAAATCCTTATACTAAAAACGAACCAGCGCGGAACCCCAGGTGAAACCGCCACCAAAGGCTTCCAGCAAAATCAGCTGCCCACGTTGAATGCGGCCATCGCGGACGGCCTCATCCAGCGCGCAAGGGACTGACGCCGCGGAGGTGTTGCCATGGCGGTCGAGGGTCACTACGACGTTATCCATCGACATGCCCAGTTTCTTCGCCGTCGCGCTGATGATCCGCAGGTTTGCCTGATGCGGCACCAGCCAGTCCAGCGCTGAACGTTCAAGATTGTTCGCGGCCAGCGTCTCATCAACGATATGCGCTAACTCGGTGACCGCCACTTTGAAGACTTCATTACCGGCCATCGTCAGATAGATCGGATTTTCCGGATCGACGCGATCGGCGTTCGGCAGGGTCAGCAGTTCGCCATAGCTACCGTCAGCATGCAGATGCGTCGAGATAATGCCAGGCTCTTCGGAGGCGCCCAGCACCACCGCGCCGGCGCCATCGCCGAAAATAATAATCGTCCCACGATCGGCCGGATCGCAGGTGCGCGCCAGCACATCAGCGCCAACGACCAGCGCATAATCCACCGCGCCGTTTTTCACATACTGATCGGCGACGCTCAGCGCATAGGTGAAACCGGCGCAGGCGGCCGCGACGTCAAACGCCGGGCAGCCTTTGACGCCCAGCATAGACTGAATCTGGCAAGCCGAACTCGGAAACGCGTGCGTGCCGGAGGTGGTCGCAACGATGATCAGACCAATTTGCTCCGCGGACACCCCCGCCATCGCCAGCGCCTGCTTTGCGGCTTCAAAGCCCATCGTAGCAACTGTTTCATGCGCTGCGGCAATACGACGCTCACGGATACCTGTGCGGGTGACAATCCACTCGTCAGAGGTCTCTACCATTTTTTCCAGGTCGGCGTTTGTACGCACTTGCTCGGGCAGATAGCTGCCGGTACCAATAATCTTCGTATACATGTACGCTCAGTCACTCTTGGGTAATATACCCGCCTCGTTCAACCGCCGCGGCGTCAGTGGTGTCCATTCGTCCCGCTTTGCTGTCGGGCGTTCACGTCACTGTCGCTTTCCGGCAGCTCGAAACCAGCTGGGTATAAAGATTCCAGGCGCGCGGCGATCCGTTGAGGAATTTGCCGCTGCACCGCCTGCACTGCCTGCTCTATCGCGACGCTAAAGGCGCGCTGATTGGCAGCACCATGACTCTTGATCACGGAACCGCGCAATCCTAACAGACAGGCGCCATTATACTGGTCGGGGTTGAGGTGACTGAATCGCCTCGCCAGGCTTTTTTGTAACCAACGTTTTAGTAACAGCAGCCACCACGACCGTTTTTTGCCCTCTCCCTGAGATTTCAGCAGTGAAAGGAACATTCTGACAACACCTTCCATGGTTTTTAATGTGACGTTGCCCGTGAATCCGTCACAAACCAGCACATCGGTTTTTCCGGTCAACAGTTCATTGGCTTCAAGATAGCCGATGTAGTTGAGGGAAGGCAGCGTTTTGAGCACTGCGGCAGCATCGCGGATGCTGCTGAGGCCTTTCATCTCTTCTTCGCCGATGTTAAGCAAGGCGACGCGTGGATTGGCAATGCCGACCACCTCTTCCGCCAGTACCGCGCCCATCACCGCGAACTGCACCAGCATCGTGCTGTCGCAGTCGACGTTGGCGCCGAGATCCAGCACCACGGTTTTGCCTTTCTGCTGGTGCGGCAAAACCGTCACCAGCGCCGGCCGCTCAATACCTTCGATCGGCTTGAGCAGCAGTTTCGCCAGGCCCATCAGCGCGCCGGTGTTGCCGGCGCTAACGCAGGCTTCCGCCCGCCCTTCTTTCACAAGCTCCAGCGCCACGCGCATTGAGCTTCCGCGACTGCTGCGGATAGCCTGTGCGGGTCGCGCATCACTGGCAATAACTGACTGCGCAGGAATAATCTGCAGACGCGAACGTTGTTCGAAGTCAGCTTTGGCGAGTAATGGCGTGATGGCGTCGGGATCGCCGACTAAAAGAAGTGTGAGTTGCGAATTAGAGTTCAGTGCCTGCAGTGCTGCAGGCACTGTCACGGATGGGCCGAAATCGCCCCCCATGACATCTAACGCCAGGGTTAGACGTGTCAAGGTATCGTCGCTGCCCGGTTCGGTGATTCCCCAGTTGCCCGGGGAGTCCTCACTAAGCTTCATCACGCTGGCACCCGCGAATTTTCACGCTGCTGACGCAACAATCCGGGCATTGACGCTTCTGGTTACCGGGTTAACCGAGTGTCCAGGTACGCACACGCCCGCCATGGCCTGCAACGGGAAATCCTGCGAGTATCGCGTGATTACTTAGCGATAACCTTGCGACCGCGGTAGAAACCGTCGGCAGTGATGTGGTGACGCAGGTGTTTCTCACCAGAAGTTTTGTCTACAGACAGGCTGGTGACTGCGGTCAGCGCGTCATGGGAACGACGCATGCCACGTTTGGAACGGGTTGGTTTATTCTGTTGTACGGCCATGGACCTTACTCCTCAATTACTTACGCTTTAAGCTGGCTAATACGGCAAATGGGTTTGGTTTTTGTGCCTCTTCAGGCAGTTCGCCAAAGACCATGTCCGCGTCGGACACTTCACAGTGTTCAGAATCATGCACCGGAACTACGGGCAGGGAGAGGATAATTTCATCCTCGACCATTGCCTGCAGGTCGATTTCACCGAATTCGTTAACCTCAATCGGCTCATACGCTTCCGGTAGTGCTTCGGCCTGTTCGTCATTTCTGACGGGGCTAAAACAATACGTGGTGTGGACGTGATGGGAGAACGGTTTCCCGCAACGCTGGCATTCGAGGGTTACCGTTACCTTCGCATCGCCTGTAATGACGGCGAGACGCTGGTTATCGATAGCGAACGACATGCTGCATTCCACATCGCTGTCCACGCTGACTACAGAATCGGCTACACGTTCAACCTGATCGCGGGCATAGATGCCTTCGTAATCAAGGCGTTTTTGAGCCGTGCGTACCGGATCAAGAGTCAGGGGTAATTTTACCTTTTGCATAGGGCGCGCATATTAACTTTGTAATGTCATAGAGTCAAAGAAAAAGGCAGCCTCAGGTTGCCTTTTGCCATTTATTCGCACACATTGCGGCGCATAGTTTAAGATGATGCTCTGCGAAGCGCTATATGTGGATGAAAAAATATGTCTGAACTTATCCTGGCGTCAACCTCTCCCTGGCGGCGCATGCTGCTGGAAAAACTGGGATTACCGTTTGAATGCGCGGCGCCTGACGTCGACGAAACGCCCCGTCCTGAAGAATCCGCGCGTCAGCTTGTCACCCGGCTGGCGCAGGCCAAAGCGCAGAGCCTGGCCTCGCGCTACCCCAATCACCTTATTATAGGCTCCGATCAGGTTTGCGTACTGGACGGTGAGATCACCGGTAAACCGCACACCGAGGAAAATGCCCGCAGGCAGTTGAGAAAGGCCAGCGGGTCAATCGTCACCTTTTATACCGGCCTGGCGCTGTATAACTCCGCCAGCGGTCATCTGCAAACCGAATGCGAGCCCTTTGACGTCCACTTCCGCCATCTCAGCGATAAAGAGATCGAAGGCTATGTGCGCAAAGAGAACCCGCTGCAGTGCGCCGGGAGTTTCAAGAGCGAGGGGTTAGGCATTACGCTGTTCGAACGGCTGGAAGGTCGCGATCCGAATACGCTGGTCGGGTTACCCTTAATCGCGCTGTGTCAGATGCTGCGCCGCGAAAACGACAACCCGCTGTTAGGCTAAGGCCAATAAAACGGCGGAACTGATTCCGCCGTTGCGCTTATTTGCTCTTCCGTAGCACCTGTAAACAGTGCTTCAGCTGGTTATCCAGCGGCGCCTCAACGCGCATCACCTCCCCGCTCCCCGGGTGGGTAAACTTCAGCGCAGCAGCGTGGAGGAACAGGCGGTTTAAGCCGGTACCTGAGAGTTGCTTATCAAATTCGCGGTCGCCATAGCGGTCGTCAAAGGCGATAGGATGGCCAGCATACTGGGTATGAACGCGAATCTGATGGGTGCGCCCGGTGACCGGACTGCAGCGCACCAGCGTGGCGAATTCATAACGCTCTTCCACTTTAAAGCGCGTCTCTGACGGCTTGCCTTCCTGACTCACGCGGACAATTCGCTCCCCGCTCTGCAGAATGTTCTTCAATAGCGGGGCCTGCACTACTTTGGTATGCGACTGCCACTGGCCGCGCACCAGCGCCAGATAGTCTTTCTGCATGCCTTTATCGCGCAGCTGCTCGTGCAGCGAACGCAGCGCCGAGCGCTTTTTCGCCACCAGCAGCACGCCTGAAGTATCGCGGTCGAGTCGATGCACCAGCTCAAGGAAGCGCGCCTCCGGGCGCAGGGCGCGCAACCCTTCAATCACCCCGAAGCTCAGGCCGCTGCCGCCATGTACCGCAGTGCCGGAAGGCTTATTGAGGACCAGAATATGATCGTCTTCATAGAGGATCACCTCAGAGAGCGCCGCGACTTTCTGTAGATGCGGCGATACCGCCTCTTCTTCACGCTCCGCCACGCGCACCGGCGGGATACGGACTTCATCGCCCGCTTCCAGCTTATACTCCGGCTTCACGCGTTTTTTATTCACCCGCACCTCGCCTTTACGCAGGATACGATAAATCATGCTCTTCGGTACGCCTTTCAATTGCGTACGCAAAAAGTTGTCGATACGTTGCCCCGCTTCATCAGCAGCAATGGCAACCATTTTTACGGTTGGGGTCTCAGTTTTCATGGTGCGCGATTCTAAATAGCCGGACGCATTAGCGCCACTCATTTTTATATGCTTATATTTATCATTATCCTGTTTTCACGGTTTGCCTGACCGCCATATTGTTTGTTATTAGAACAATCTGTATGGGCAGGTGATAAAACTGTGAGTAACCGGGTGATAAAAGGTGAAAGTCAACTTGCTATAACAAGGTTAGCAATGGAATAATGAGACCGTTTTCCGTATTGCATCTTGTTAGAACAAGACATTAGCGGAATGACCAATTTTGTCTGACCGATCGCCCACGCAGCAATGGCGTAAGACGTTGTGATCTTTCAGACAGTTAGCGGGCTGCGGGTTGCAGTCCTTACCGGTACAGGCTCTATGGATTTCAAGTCGCAGGAAGGCGTCAACTCCGGGACTCCCGGGAGCTCATCTGGATCAGCCGATCGAGGTGAGCAGGTTAAGCCATCATGCCTGCAACGCGAAAGACGACGAGTATAAATGGAATATTCTCTGGTGATACATCCCAGGCTGTTCCCCTGAATAATTGCGCTGTGTTTCCGTTTGAAACACAGGCGACCGACACTCTGCGCCTCTTAAGCGCGCGACAACCGTGAGGTTGGCGACGTGAACCAGACACGAGGCCATCGGTTTTCCCCCGGAAAGGCATTACTCTGCCCGCAGCTTAGTCGTCAATGTAAGAATAATGAGTAAGTTACGATGAAAAGAATGTTAATCAACGCAACTCAGCAGGAAGAGTTGCGCGTCGCCCTTGTTGATGGGCAGCGCCTGTACGACCTGGATATCGAAAGCCCCGGGCACGAACAGAAAAAAGCGAACATCTACAAAGGCAAAATCACCCGCATTGAACCCAGCCTTGAAGCCGCGTTTGTTGATTACGGCGCCGAGCGTCATGGTTTCCTCCCCCTCAAAGAAATCGCCCGCGAATACTTCCCCGCCAACTACAATGCGCATGGTCGTCCTAATATCAAAGACGTACTGCGTGAAGGTCAGGAAGTTATCGTGCAGATTGATAAAGAAGAACGCGGCAACAAAGGCGCTGCGCTCACCACCTTTATCAGCCTGGCGGGCAGCTATCTGGTACTGATGCCGAACAACCCGCGCGCGGGGGGAATTTCCCGCCGTATCGAGGGCGACGACCGTACCGAACTGAAAGAAGCGCTGGCGAGCCTGGAGCTTCCGGACGGCATGGGCCTTATCGTTCGCACCGCTGGCGTCGGCAAATCCGCCGAAGCCCTGCAGTGGGACCTGAGCTTCCGTCTGAAACACTGGGAAGCGATTCAGAAAGCCGCGGAAAGCCGTCCGGCGCCGTTCCTGATCCACCAGGAAAGCAACGTCATTGTCCGCGCCTTCCGTGACTACCTGCGCCAGGATATCGGCGAAATCCTGATCGATAACCCGAAAGTGCTTGAGCTGGCGCGCCAGCATATCGCCGCGCTGGGTCGTCCGGATTTCAGCAGCAAAATCAAACTGTACACCGGTGAAATCCCGCTGTTCAGCCACTACCAGATCGAATCCCAGATTGAATCCGCCTTCCAGCGTGAAGTCCGTCTGCCGTCCGGTGGCTCTATCGTCATCGACAGCACTGAAGCGCTGACCGCTATCGATATCAACTCCGCCCGCGCTACCCGCGGCGGCGATATCGAAGAGACGGCGTTCAACACCAACCTCGAAGCGGCTGACGAGATTGCCCGCCAGCTGCGTCTGCGCGACCTCGGCGGCCTGATCGTTATCGACTTTATCGATATGACTCCGGTTCGCCACCAGCGCGCCGTGGAGAACCGTCTGCGCGAAGCCGTCCGTCAGGACCGGGCGCGCATTCAGATCAGCCATATCTCGCGCTTCGGCCTTCTGGAGATGTCCCGCCAGCGCCTGAGTCCGTCGCTGGGCGAATCCAGCCACCACGTCTGCCCGCGCTGCTCCGGCACCGGCACCGTGCGTGATAACGAATCGCTGTCGCTCTCTATTCTGCGTCTGATTGAAGAAGAAGCGCTGAAAGAGAACACCAAAGAAGTTCATGCCATCGTTCCGGTACCGATCGCCTCCTATCTGCTGAACGAAAAACGTGCCGCGGTGAGCGCTATCGAATCCCGCCAGGGCGATGTGCGCGTGATCATCGTGCCAAACGACGAAATGCAGACGCCGCACTACTCCGTCCTGCGCGTGCGCAAAGGTGAAGAGACCTCAACGCTGAGCTACCTGCTGCCGAAGCTGCATGAAGAAGAGATGGCGCTGCCGGGCGACGATGAGCCGGCAGAACGGAAACGTCCGGAACAACCGGCCCTCGCCGCTTTTGTCATGCCTGACGCGCCGCCGGCCCCGATGCTCGAAGAGCCAGCCGCCGCGCCTGTCGCCGCAGCGACCCCGGTCGCGGCCGCCGCACCGGCGCAGCCTGGCCTGCTCTCGCGCTTCTTCAGCGCGCTGAAGAATATCTTCTCTGGCGCCGAAGAGGCCAAACCGGCTGAAGTTCAGGTCGAGAAGAAAGCGGAAGAAAAACCGGAGCGTCAGCAGGAGCGCCGTAAACCGCGCGCCAACAACCGCCGCGATCGCAACGACCGTCGTGACAATCGCGACAATCGTGATAATCGCGACAACCGTGATAACCGCGACGCGCGTGCCGAGAATAACGAAGGCCGTGAACCGCGCGAATCGCGTGAAGAGAACCGTCGCAACCGTCGCGAGAAGCCGTCGCAGAATGTGGAAGCCCGTGATGTTCGCCAGACCTCAGGTGACGACGCGGAAAAAGCGAAATCTCGTGACGAGCAGCAGCCGCGCCGCGAACGCACCCGCCGCCGCAATGACGACAAACGTCAGGCGCAGCAGGAAGCCAAAGCGCAGACACGCGAAGAGCCGGTAGTGCAGGAGACGGAGCAGGAAGAGCGTGTGCAGACCCTGCCGCGTCGTAAACCGCGCCAGCTGGCACAGAAAGTGCGCGTCGAGTCCGCTGTCGTTGAGCAGGTTGCCGAGATCGTGCCAGAAGCCGTAGTGGCGGAAGTTATCGCTCCGCGCAGCGAGCCGGTGAAAGCCGAGCTGCCAGCAGTCGTGGAGAGCGTAGCGGACCAGGACGAAAATGGCGAATCCCGTGAAGCGAACGGTATGCCGCGTCGCTCGCGTCGTTCCCCGCGTCACCTGCGCGTCAGCGGACAGCGTCGTCGTCGCTATCGTGACGAACGCTATCCGACCCAGTCGCCAATGCCGCTGACCGTGGCCTGCGCATCGCCGGAGATGGCTTCCGGTAAAGTCTGGATCCGCTACCCGGTAGTTCGTCCGCAGGACCAGCAGCCGGAAGAGGTTCAGGTTCAGGACGACAACGTCGTGGAAACCGTCGCGGCCGTCGCGGCCCCGGTTGCCGTCGTTGAAACCGTTACCGCTGCGCCGGTCACCATTGAGCCGGCTACTATGGAGCCGGTTACCGCTGAGCCTGTGGTCGTCGAGCCGGTCGCGGCCGCCGAGCCGGTGGTCGTTGATGCTGCGGAAGTTGTCGCGCCAGCAGCCCTCGAGCCTGCGCCGCAGGAGCTGGTCACCGAAGCGCCGGCTGTCGAAGCGCCTCAGGCTATCGCGCCAGTGACGATCGACGCCGAGCCGGTGGTGGTAGAACCTGAAGTGGTGGAAACGGCGCCTGTCGTTGAAGCGCCAGTGGAAACCATCGCCCCGGCGGCGGAAACCGCGGTTGAAGCACCGGTTGTCGAAGCAGCGCCTGTCGAGCCGGTCAAGGCCGAGCCCCCGGTGAGCAAGCCGGTAGTGGTGGTGAGTCATCGCCATGCCACCGCGCCAATGACCCGTGCGCCAGCGCCGGACTATGTCCCGGAAGCACCACGCCACAGCACCTGGGTGCGGCCGCCATTCGCCTTTGAAGGTAAAGGCGCCGCCGGCGGTCATAGTGCGACCCATAAAGCCACCGCTGAACCGACCCGCCCACAGCCCGTCGAGTAAGCGTGTTAAATAAAAAAACCGGCCTCCTGGCCGGTTTTTTTATGCGCTTTGCGGAGGCTGCATGCCGGCGAGGTCCGGCATGATCTCCCGCATCAGGTCAAGGAACTTACGCAGCCGCGTCGGATAATAGCGCGCCCAGGGATAGACCAGATGGACCGGCAGCGAGGCGGGACGCCACTGCGGGAACAGCTCTGTCAACCTTCCGGCGGCAAGATCTTCCGCCACCGTCCAGCTGGACACCATCGCCACCCCCAGACCCGCCAGCGCGGTATTGCGCGCGACGTACAGGCTGTCGGTGCTCAGACAGGGGGTAATCGCCGTGGAGACGATCTGCCCGCTTACCTGATGTCGGAGCCGTACCTCATGCTGATAAAAGGTGTTAATGGCGATCCACGGCAGGCCGGATAACGCCTCCAGCGAGGTTAACGGCGGGTACTTCGCCAGCAGTTCAGGAGAGGCCACCACGCAGCGCGGCACTTCCGCCAGCAGCACGGAGACCGTGGCCGGATCCACCTCCGCCCCCACGCGGATGGCGCAGTCGATATTATCGCTGAGAAAGTCGACAGTATTATCATTCAGCATCCACTCCACCGACAGCTGCGGATGACGCTGGAGAAAGGCGACCAGCGGCCCCAACAGCTGCTGCTGGCCAAAAGCGTGCGGTGCCCTCACCCGCAGCACCCCTACCGGCCGATCGTCGGCAATACGCAGGTCATCTTCCAGCGCCAGCCAGGCATCCACCAGCTGGCGAGCGTGACGGTAGCAGCGTTCGCCATCGTCAGTGAGCTTCATCGCGTGGGTGGTACGCAGGATCAGCTTGACCCCCAGCAGCCCTTCAAGGGACTGCAGGCGGCGGCTGACGGTCGCCTGAGTGGTATCCATCTGTCCCGCCGCGGCGGAGAGCGACCCGGTCTCCACAATGCGGATATAAGTGCGCATCAGCTCAATGCGGTCTATACGCTCCTGTCTTTTCATTCTTCTTTTGCCTATACGTGCTACGTATAACCGTTTTACCACCAGCCCGGCTACCGCGCCAGCCGCGTTCAGGGAAAAATAGCCCCATCGCATACACGAGGCACTGATCATGACACCGACTTCTCTTTCCGCCCGCGACGCAGGCTGGATTATCTTCATTCTCGCGCTCGGCGCTGGCTTTAGCGTCGCCTCTATCTACTACGCGCAGCCGCTGCTGCCGTTGATGGGCGCCAATCTCCACCTGACGGTAGAAGGTATGGGTCTGGTCCCTACGCTGACGCAGGCGGGTTATGCGCTCGGCATTCTGTTCCTGCTTCCGCTCGGCGACCGCCACGATCGCCGCCGGCTGATCCTGGTGAAAAGCGCGCTGCTGGCGCTCCTGCTGCTGCTGTGCAGCCTCACCGGCCAGCTCAGCTCACTGCTGGTGGTTAGTCTGCTGATCGGTATGGCGGCGACCATGGCGCAGGATATCGTCCCGGCGGCGGCGATCCTCGCCCCGGCGGGCAAGCAGGGAAAAATGGTGGGCACGGTGATGACCGGGCTGCTGCTGGGGATCCTGCTTTCCCGGACGGTCAGCGGCGTGGTGGGCGCAGTGTTCGGCTGGCGGGTGATGTATCAGGCGGCGGCGGTCAGCGTGGCGCTGATTGGCCTGGTGATGTGGCGGGTGCTGCCGCGCTTCGCCATTCACTCGACGCTGAGCTATCCGCAGCTGATGGCCTCGATGGCGCATCTGTGGCAGCGTTACCCGGCGCTACGCCGCGCTGCGCTGGCTCAGGGGGCGCTCTCTGTCGCCTTCAGCGCCTTCTGGTCGACGCTGGCGGTGATGCTCTCCGAACATTATCACATGGGCAGCGCGGTAGCGGGCGGCTTTGGTATCGCCGGGGCCGCCGGGGCGCTGGCTGCGCCGCTGGCCGGCGGACTGGCCGATAAATTTGGCGCCGGTAAAGTGACGCAAATGGGGGCGGCGCTGGTCACCGTCTCCTTCGCCCTGATGTTTATACTGCCGCTGCTGCCACTGCATGGCCAGCTGGCGCTGATTGCCCTGTCGGCGATTGGCTTCGACCTTGGCCTGCAGTCAAGCCTGGTGGCGCATCAGAACCTAGTGTATGGCCTCGAGCCACAGGCCCGCGGCCGCCTGAACGCTCTGCTGTTTACCGTGGTCTTCATTGGGATGTCGCTGGGGTCGGTGCTGGGCAGCAAGCTTTACGTACTGGCCGGCTGGAACGGGGTGGTTACCCTGGCGGTGGTCAGCGGGGCGATCGCCCTGGCGATCCGCTTGCTGGAGAATGCCCGTATCGTTGCAGCCGAACGCCGCGCATCATAAAAAAAACCCGCTTCGCCTGAGGCGAAGCGGGTTCATCAATTCCCATTCAAGCGATTACGCTGTACGACGGGCAAACTCTTTCACGCGGAAGCCCAGCAGCAGCAGTGTGGCGAAATAGGCCACCACTCCGGCGATCACCACCACCAGCAGACGCATCAGACGGAACGGCATCGTCCCCAGCGACCACTCCGGCATGAGATGCATGACGCCCAGCAGCGCCGCGGCCATGACCAGCACCGCAGCAATCAGACGCAGCAGGAAGGCCAGCCAGCCCGGTTGAGGGGTGAAAATTTTCTGTTTACGCAACTGCCAGTAAAGCAGCGCAGCGTTCAGGCAGGCCGCCAGACCGATGGACAGCGACAGACCCGCATGCTTCAGCGGGCCGATAAACGCCAGGTTCATCACCTGGGTCATAATCAGGGTGACAATGGCAATCTTGACCGGGGTCTTGATGTCCTGACGGGAATAGAAACCCGGCGCCAGCACCTTCACCACGATAAGCCCCATGAGCCCCACGGAATAAGCCACCAGCGCGCGCTGGGTCATCGCCGCATCAAAGGCGCTAAATTTGCCGTACTGGAACAGGGCCACGGTCAGCGGTTTAGCGAGGATCCCCAGCGCCACCGCGCTCGGCAGCGCCAGCAGGAAGCAGAGACGCAGCCCCCAGTCCATCAGCCGGCAATACTCGTCATGATTACCGCTGGCGAAGCTTTTTGACAGCGAGGGCAGCAGGATAGTGCCGAGCGCCACCCCCAGAACACCGGACGGAAACTCCATCAGGCGGTCAGCATAGTACATCCACGACACCGATCCCGACACGAGAAACGAAGCGAAGATGGTATTGATGATAAGGGAGATCTGGCTTACCGACACGCCGAGGATCGCCGGGCCCATCTGCTTCACCACCCGCATCGCGCCGGCATCTTTCAGATTGATGCGCGGCAGGACCAGCATGCCAATCTTCTTCAGGTGCGGCAGCTGGTAGGCCAGCTGCAGCACGCCGCCGACCGTGACAGCCCAGGCCAGCGCCAGCACCGGCGGATGGAAGTACGGCGCGGCAAACAGCGCAAAGCCAATCATGCTGACGTTAAGGAACGTCGGCGCAAAGGCCGGCACCGAGAAGCGGTTCCAGGTATTGAGGATCGCCCCCACCAGCGAGGCCAGGGAGATCAGCAAAATATAGGGGAAGGTAATGCGCAGCAATTGGGTGGTCAGCGCAAATTTATCGGCGGTATCAGCAAACCCGGGGGCGGTGATGGTGATCACCCACGGCGCCGCCAGCATCCCGATAACGGTGACGATCGCCAGGGCCAGGGTCAGCAATCCGGAGACATACGAGACAAACACCCGGGTGGCATCTTCGCCCTGCTTGCTTTTATATTCGGCAAGGATCGGCACAAACGCCTGCGAGAAGGCGCCTTCGGCAAAAATACGCCGCAGCAGATTAGGCAGTTTGAAGGCGACGAAAAAGGCGTCGGTCGCCATCCCGGCGCCAAAAATGCGCGCCACAATCGCATCGCGGGCAAAGCCCAGCACGCGCGAAAACATGGTCATCGAACTGACGGCCGCCAGTGATTTTAAAAGGTTCATTACGCTGTTATTCCAAACCCTGGAGTAAAACGCCCGCAAATGCGGGCGCTGGAAAGTGGCGATAGTCTACCGGGTTCAACATGAATTACTACTGTCAGTTGTTACAACGGATTATTCGCTAATGGCGTCGCGCCAGAGTTTGTCGACCACCCGCTGAGCCAGCAGCGCCTGTTCGCCTGCAGTTTCAGGAACGGTCTGATTTTGCACGCATTCGATAAAATGGCGCGCGCAGCCGACAAAGCCGCGCTGCTCCAGGGTGATTTGCCAGCCGGCGACCGGGCGCTGGACCACGCCGTGACCGCACTCTTCCTGCCATTCGCGCATCTCGCTGACGGCATATAGCCCGCCATCCGTCACCGCCTGCACCCACTCGCGCTGGCTGCCTGCGCGGCGGTGCATGCTGGTGGTGACCTGCAGCCGGGGCGAACTGAACTGGTGTTCGGCATAGAGCATCTCGCCCTGCGGAGTGATCTGTAGCGCGCCACCGCGCAGACGCGCCTGACCGTCGGCCAGCCATAGCGCGGTATCCACCACGTGCAGATAGTCATCAAGCAGGGTAAAGCGCAGATCGTTGCCCACGCTATCGCTGCGGTGCTTATCCATCCGCAGCGAGGCCGCCTCGCCCAGCCGTCCCTTCAGCTCCCGATAGAGCGGTGCGAAGCGGCGATTGAAACCGACCATCAGCGTCAGACGCCGCCGCGCCGCCAGCTCGACCAGCATCTCCGCCTCACTCAGCTTGTCCGCCAGCGGTTTGTCCACGCAAACATGAACCCCTGCATTCAGCAAATGATTCACCACTTCATAATGTGAAGCCGTCGACGTATGGACAAAAACCGCATCGCACTGCGCCGCCAGAGCATCCAGTGATTCAGCGTAGGGGATCCGCCAGGTTTCGCAGACCCGCAGCGCCTTCTCTTTTCCCGGCGACCAGGCCGCCTGCAGCGTCCAGCTTTCCGCCGCCCCCAGCACCGGCAGCCACGCTTTCTGCGCAATGCCGCCTAAGCCAACCACTCCGATGCGCAATCTTGTCCCCACGTTTTAGTCCCCCAGATGGTGTAACAGCGAATCGAGGCGCGCTTTCAGCTCCGCCACCTCGCCTTCCAGCGCTTCAACCCTGGCTCGCAGATCGTCATCCTCTTCCAGCGGCGCGAGTGCTTCCACCGTCGTGATCAGCGTGTCCATCTCGTCGCAAAACAGATGCATATAGCGGCTTTCCCGTTTTCCCGGCTCCCGGGGCAGACGGGCGACAAAGGGACCATCTTCGCGGGTCGCCAGCCCTTCCAGCACGCTTTCCACTTCCGCCATATCGCTGAACTCATGCATCCGCTGCGCCCGGCTGCGTAATTCACCCGGCGTCTGGGCGCCGCGCAGCAGCAGCGTCGTCACCACCGCCACCTCGCCGGCGCTGAGCTTCAGATCGCCAAATTCGGAGTTGCAAAAGCGCTGCTCATACTTGGTTACCCGATTGCCGAATCCGCTGACCGTGCGCAGATAGTGGCGTTTCACCAGGGTATCCAGCAGCGTCTGGACCTCGCCTTCGCTCAGCGACATCACCGGCTCGCGGTTGGTTTTCTGATTGCAGGCGGTCACGACGGCGTTCACCGACAGCGGATACTGCTCGGGCGTGGTGACCTGCTTTTCCAGCAGACAGCCAATGACGCGCGCTTCATGCGCGGTTAACTGATATTTCATCCTCTCTCCTTAACGTCCCGCTGACCAGTCCGGCGTCGTTAGCGCCGTCAATACATGGTCACGCCACTGCCCGTCGATCAGCAGGTAATCTTTGGCGTAACCCTCTTTTTCAAACCCCAACCGCGCCAGCAGCGCGCCGCTGCGCTGATTATGCGGCATATAGTTGGCCATAATGCGATGAATATGCTGCGTACGCTGCATATAGCGAATCGCTGACGTCAGCGCTTCAAACATCAGCCCCTGCCCCTGCCACTTCTCGCCAATAGAGTAGCCGAGATAGCAGGCATGGAATGATCCACGCACCACGTTGGAAAAGTTCGCCACGCCGACGATCTCCTTTTCCTCCGGATCGAGCAGCGCGAAATAAAAAGCAGACCCCTGTTTATGAAACTCGGCGATCATCGACAGACGCGCCTGCCATCCGGAAGGATAGCAGTGGCTGTCGTCACGAACCGGCTCCCAGGGTTTTAAGAACGCCTTATTCTCGGCGTAATAATCGGCCAGACGCCAGGCGTCACGATCGTGAACCAGGCGCACCACCAGCCGGTCCGTCGTCAAACGCACCTTCGGCACGTTACTGCGATAGCCAAACATTTCCTTTTCAGTCCCCCTGACTTCATTCTTGCTGCCTTCACTATACCTGTCCTGCGCGACGGTGTGAAAACAGCAACATACCATTTTCTGCGCCATCTCCTCTTTTCGATGAATAGCCTCAATCGAACTTGCATTTTGATAAAAAAATATTGTCGCAAGGGCGCTGGGAAAAGCAGCAGATTGCCCGCAGAATATCCACGCTTATCTCTATTTTTCCCTGGAGGGGAAATGTCCCGCGTCTCGCAGGCAAGGAGCCTGGGTAAATATTTCCTGTTAGTCGATAACATGCTGGTCGTGTTGGGCTTTTTTGTCGTCTTCCCGCTGATTTCCATCCGCTTTGTCGATCAGATGGGTTGGGCGGCGCTGATGGTCGGCATCGCACTCGGCCTGCGCCAGTTGGTGCAGCAGGGATTAGGTATCTTTGGCGGCGCTATCGCCGACCGCTTCGGCGCCAAACCGATGATCGTCACCGGTATGCTGATGCGCGCCGGCGGCTTCGCGGCGATGGCCGTCGCCCATGAGCCGTGGGTGCTGTGGTTCTCGTGCATACTTTCCGGGCTCGGCGGCACGCTGTTCGATCCGCCGCGGGCGGCGCTGGTGGTTAAGCTGGTGCGCCCGCATCAGCGTGGCCGCTTTTTCTCCATCCTGATGATGCAGGATAGCGCCGGCGCGGTGATTGGCGCGCTGCTGGGCAGCTGGCTGCTGCAGTATGATTTCCGCCTGGTGTGCAGCGCCGGCGCCGCGCTGTTTATCGCCTGCGCGGCATTTAACGCCTGGTATCTGCCGGCATGGAAGCTCTCGACGGTGAAAACGCCGATCCGCGAGGGGCTGGGCCGGGTGCTGCGGGACAAGCGCTTCGTCACCTATGTCCTGACGCTGACGGGCTATTACATGCTGGCGGTGCAGGTGATGCTGATGCTGCCGATCATGGTGAATGACATCGCCGGCTCGCCGGCCGCCGTGAAGTGGATGTACGCCATCGAAGCCACCATTTCGCTGACCCTGCTCTATCCCATTGCCCGCTGGAGCGAAAAACGTTTTCGCCTTGAGCACCGGCTGATGGCCGGTCTGCTGGTGATGACTCTGGCCATGCTCCCCATCGGCATGACCAGCAGTTTGCAACAGCTGTTTACCCTGATCTGCCTGTTTTACATCGGATCCATCATTGCCGAACCCGCCCGGGAGACGCTGGGCGCCTCGCTGGCGGACGCCCGGGCGCGCGGCAGCTATATGGGCTTCAGCCGCCTGGGGCTCGCCTTTGGCGGCGCGCTGGGATATGCGGGCGGCGGCTGGCTGTTTGATGCCGGTAAGGCCGCGGGTCAGCCCGAGCTGCCGTGGCTGATGCTCGGGGCCATCGGGGTTATCACCTTCCTGGCGCTGTGGTGGCAGTTTAGTCCGAAACGCTCTACCTCCGGCATGCTGGAGCCGCGGACCTGATGCGCGCGGCGGCGGTTTCTCCCGCTTTCAGCCTATTCTGCTGGTATCGAGGGTGCTGACAGGTCATGATGCTTTGTGTCAGGATGAATGAAGATATGAGCCAGAGGACCCCCATGAAAAAGATTTTGATCGCCGCCGCGCTGATTGTCAGCGGCCTGCTGAGCGGCTGTAATCAGCTGACCCAATACACGGTAAGCGAGCAGGAGATTAACCAGGCCCTGCAGAAGCGAAACCATTTTGCCAAAGATATTGGTCTGAAAGGCGTTGCCGACGCCCATATCGAACTGCAGAACCTCACCAGCGCCATCGGGCGCGAGGAGCCGGGCAAAGTCACGCTGACCGGGATCGCTAACGTCGACCTGAACTCCCTGTTCGGTACGCAGAAAGCGACGATCGATCTGAAGCTCAAAGCGCTGCCAACCTTTGACAGAGAGAAAGGCGCCATCTTCCTGCAGGAAATGGAGGTGGTGGATGCCAAAGTGGCGCCCGAGAAGCTGCAGTCGGTCATTCAGGCCCTGCTCCCCTATCTGAATCAGTCGCTGCGCAGTTACTTCAGCCAGCAGCCTGCCTATGTCCTGCGTGAGGACGCCAGCACCGGTGAAGCGCTGGCGAAGAAATACGCCAAAGGCATAGAGGTGAAGCCGGGCGAGATTGTCATCCCCTTTACCAATTAATCTCCAGGGCGCCGCGGCGCCCTCAATTTTTTACGGAAATGAGTGCAAAGGAAAACGTTTACGCTTATCCTTAGTGCCCGGCAAAAAACAGCCCTGATGACTGAACCTATTAGCCGGAGCCTTCCATGACAGCACAATCCCAGGTATTGAAAATCCGCCGCCCAGACGACTGGCATATCCATCTGCGTGATGACGATATGCTGAAAACCGTCGTGCCTTATACCAGTGAGTTTTATGGCCGGGCGATCGTGATGCCGAATCTGGTGCCGCCTGTCACCACCGTCGCGGCGGCTATCGCCTATCGCCAGCGCATTATGGACGCCGTCCCGGCCGGGCACGATTTTACCCCGCTGATGACCTGCTATCTGACAGACTCCCTCGACCCGGCTGAGCTGGAGCGCGGCTTTAACGAAGGCGTGTTCACCGCCGCCAAGCTTTACCCGGCCAATGCCACCACCAACTCCAGCCACGGCGTCACCAGCACCGACGCTATTATGCCGGTGCTGGAGCGGATGGAAAAACTGGGGATGCCGCTGCTGGTACATGGCGAAGTCACCCATGCCGAGATTGATATTTTCGACCGCGAAGCGCGCTTTATTGAAACCGTGATGGAGCCGCTGCGCCAGCGCCTGCCCGGCCTGAAGGTGGTCTTTGAGCATATCACCACCAAAGATGCCGCCGAGTATGTGCGTGACGGTAATGAACTGCTGGCGGCCACTATCACCCCGCAGCATCTGATGTTCAACCGTAACCATATGCTGGTCGGCGGTATTCGTCCTCACTTGTACTGCCTGCCGGTACTCAAACGCAATATTCATCAGCAGGCACTGCGCGAACTGGTCGCCAGCGGCTTTAGCCGCGTCTTCCTTGGCACCGATTCCGCGCCGCATGCCCGCCATCGTAAGGAAGCCAGCTGCGGCTGCGCCGGCTGCTTCAACGCCCCGACCGCCCTCGGCAGCTACGCCACCGTATTTGAAGAAATGAACGCTCTGCAGCACTTTGAGGCCTTCTGCTCGCTGAACGGCCCGCGCTTTTACGGTCTGCCGGTCAATGAAAGCTATGTTGAACTGGTGCGTGAAGAGACGACCGTCGTCGACAGTATTGCGTTGCCCAATGACACCCTGGTGCCGTTCCTGGCAGGTGAAACCGTCCGCTGGACCATGAAGCGATAAAAAACGCGGCCCCCTGTTGTCAATGCTCACCAGATACTGTATAAATAACCAGTATCAAACACAGGGGGCAATTATGCGCATTGAAGTCTCTATCGCCAAAACGACCGCCTTACCCAACGGCGCGCTGGAAGCGCTGAATAACGAACTCTCTCGCCGTATCGCCGAAAAGTTCCCGGCCATCGACAGCCAGGTGAGCGTCCGCTACGCCACGGGCAATCAGCTCTCGGTGTTCGGCGGCCTGAAAGAAGACAAAGACCGGATAAGCGAAATCCTGCAAGAAACCTGGGAAAGCGCGGACGACTGGTTTGTCCACGACCTCTCCTGAAGCATGGCGGGATCCAGTTACTCTGGTTTGCTCCCTCATTGTGCTTTTCTTTGCCGGGTCGCCCCGGCTTTTTTATCCTCTTCTCATGTTCAGAATATTCCTGATTATTCTGCTTAATATCGACTAAAATGGCCGTTTTGCACGCTTATCTTGAGTAAAAAAGCGGCAAAACAAGAAAATCATGCTGCCTTTCATTTAATTTCTCGAGTTTATTCTTGATCCCTGATATAATTAACTTGCTTCAAAAAACATGCATTAAACCTCGAGAATTGTTGTCTTTTAACATATGAATAAGGGGTTATGATGGAAAAAAATAATGAAGTCATTCAGACCCATCCCCTCGTTGGATGGGACATCAGCACCGTTGATAGCTACGATGCGCTGATGTTGCGCCTGCACTACCAGAACCCCGCTCAAGAAAACAGTCATGATGCTGAGATAGGCCAGACGCTATGGCTAACGACGGACGTCGCACGTCAGTTTATTTCAATCCTGGAAGCAGGCATTGCGAAAATTGAATCTGGCGAATACCAGGAAAACGAGTACCGCAGACATTAACGCGGCCCTCGGAATGACTTAACAATAAGCTTAACAGGCACCTGCGGGTGCCTGAATTATTTTCGGGCTTGTATAAGCACAGGGAGTTAATTACCCTGCTAACAAGGCAATTACCCGGAACTCACCATGCAATACGATCTTATCATTATCGGCAGCGGCTCCGTCGGCGCCGCCGCTGGCTATTATGCGCGTCGTGCCGGACTCAATGTTCTGATGACCGATGCCCATCAGCCTCCTCACCAGGAAGGCAGCCATCACGGCAGCAGCCGTCTTATCCGTCACGCCTATGGTGAAGGTGAAAAATATGTTCCGCTGGTGCTGCGCGCCCAGCAGCTGTGGGATGAACTGGCCGAGATCAGTGGCGAAGCCGTGTTTGAACGCACCGGCGTCATAAACCTCGGCCCCGCCAGCTCCCCTTTCCTCGCCAACGTTGCCGCCAGCGCCCGTGCGTTCCAGCTTGAGGTGGAAGAGCTGGATGCCCAGGCCGTGATGCAGCGCTGGCCGGAGATACGCCTCCCCGATGACTATCGGGCGATTTTTGAACCCGCTTCCGGCGTACTGCGCAGCGAACTGGCCGTGGAAACCTGGATCCGTCTGGCGCGGGAAGCGGGCTGCGCGCAGCTATTCAACTGCCCGGTCTCGGCTATTCATCACCATGCAGATGGGGTCACCATCGATACCCTCGACGGTGAATATCATGGTAAAAAGCTGCTGGTCAGCGCCGGGACCTGGGTCACCCGCCTGCTTCCGGACCTCCCCATCCAGCCGGTACGCAAGGTGTTCGCCTGGTACCAGGCCGATGGCCGTTACAGCAGCAAGAATCACTTCCCGGCCTTCACCGGCGAGTTGCCCAACGGCGATCAATACTACGGTTTCCCGGCGGAAGATAACGAGCTGAAGATTGGCAAGCATAACGGCGGTCAGCCGATCTCCATGCCGCAGCAGCGAGTGGCGTTTGGCGCTGTCGCCAGCGATGGCTCCGAATCGTTTCCGTTTTTGCGTAACGTCCTGCCCGGGATCGGCGGCTGCCTGCACGGCGCCTCCTGTACCTACGATAATACCGTTGATGAAGACTTTATTATCGATACGTTACCCGGCAGACCAGACACGCTGCTCATCACCGGTCTGAGCGGGCACGGCTTTAAGTTTGCCCCGGTGCTGGGGGAAATTGCCAGTCAGTTTGCTCAGGGCGAAGCTTCGAGCTTCAACCTGGCGCCCTTCTCGCTGGCGCGCTTTAACGCGTAATGGAATGCGGCACTTTTGCCGTCGGGCAAAAAAAACGGCCTCTGTCGAGGCCGTTAGTGATTGAGAGCGGTTATGCGTCGCCTGTTTAATTTGCTGGTCAATAACGTCCGCGAGCACTTTATGATCTACCTGGCGCTCTGGCTGCTGCTGGCGATCATCGATCTTGTCTGGTTATGGTTTTTCTGACGGCTCAGGATCGAGGATCCCGAGTTTGGTGTTCAGCCGGCCACGGGATTTGTTAAAGATTTTATTGCCGTTTTCACGCCCGGCGCGCAGCTGACGCTGCTCCTCTTCCGGCAGCTTATGCTCTTCCATGCAGGCTTCGCTACAGCAGCCGGCAAATTTCTCGGCACAGCTCGGGCACTGGATAAACAACAGATGGCAGCCATCATTCAGGCAGTTGGTATGGGTGTCGCACGGCGCGCCGCACTGATGACAGTGCGCGATAACGTCATTGGAGATCCGCTCGCCCATCCGTTCATCAAAGACAAAGTTTTTGCCAATGAAACGCACCGGCAGCCCCTGCTCACGGGCGCGGCGGGCGTACTCGATGATGCCACCCTCGATGTGCCAGACCTTATTGAAGCCGTTATGCTTCATCCAGGCGCTGGCTTTTTCACAGCGAATACCACCGGTGCAATACATGACAATTTTCTTGTCTTTATGGTCCTGCATCATTTCAACGGCTTTCGGCAACTGGTCGCGGAAGGTATCCGCCGGGATCTCCAGCGCGTTTTCGAAATGGCCCACCTCATATTCATAGTGGTTGCGCATATCGATAAACACGGCATCCGGATCGTCAAGCATCGCGTTGACCTCCGCCGCCTTGAGATAGTCTCCGACGTTGGAGGCGTCGAAAGAGGGATCGTCGATGCCGTCGGCAACGATGCGGTCGCGCACTTTCAGACGTAGCACCCAGAACGATTTACCGTCGTCCTCGAGAGCGATATTGAAACGCAGCCCCGCCAGCGCCGGATCGAAGCCATTGAGAAACTCACGCAGGGCTTCAACGTTGCTTTCCGGCACGCTGATTTGCGCGTTGATCCCTTCCCGGGCCAGATAGATGCGGCCAAAGACTTTCAACTGGGTTAAGGCAACCCACAGCGCATCGCGGGTCGCTTGCGGATCGACAATGGTGAAATATTTATAGAACGAGATCGTCGTGCGCGGCTCGGTTTCAGCCAGCATTTGCGCCTTTAACGTCTCATTTGAAATGCGGTTGTGTAACACTGGCATGGTGTACCTGCTCGACATAGAAATGAGGAAATAAACGGCGGGCATGATATAGCAAAGCTTATTAATTTACATCCCTACATTTTACGCTACATTTTTCTCACCGGTCGCCCCCCACTTAACAAAACGATGTGGCTGTCGCCGCCTTTGGCTGGCCGGTAAAAAAATGCGATAATATAAGATGTTGCTCACTGATACGGGTATGAAATGACTCATTTGCCTAAATTTTCTCCGGCGCTGCTGCATCCGCGCTATTGGCTGCTGTGGCTGGGTATCGGCCTGCTGTGGCTGGTTGTCCAACTGCCCTACCCGCTGATCTACCGCCTCGGGAACGCCATCGGCCGGCTGGCCATGCGATTTATGAAGCGCCGGGCGAAGATCGCCTATCGCAACCTTGAGCTCTGCTTCCCCGAGAAAAGCGAGCAGGAACGTCACCGGATGGTGGTGATGAACTTTGAATCGGTGGGTATGGGGCTGATGGAGACCGGTATGGCCTGGTTCTGGCCGGTTCGCCGTATCGCCCGCTGGACCGACACCATCGGCTTTGAGCATATTCGCGATGTGCAGGCGCAGCAGCGCGGCATTCTGCTGATCGGCATTCATTTCCTGACACTGGAAATGGGCGCGCGGATGTTCGGTATGAACGAGCCGGGGATTGGCGTCTATCGTCCCAACGATAACCCGGTCATCGACTGGCTGCAGACCTGGGGCCGACTGCGCTCCAACAAGGACATGATCGACCGCAAGGATCTGAAAGGCATGATCCGCGCGCTGAAAAAAGGCGACGTGGTGTGGTACGCGCCAGATCATGATTACGGCCCGACCGCCAGCGTCTTCGCCCCACTGTTTGCCGTTGACCAGGCGGCGACCACCTCCGGCACCTGGATGCTGGCGAAAATGTCCAAAGCCTGCATCGTGCCCTTTGTTCCACGCCGTAAACCGGACGGCAAAGGTTATGAACTGATTATCCTGCCGCCAGAGTGCTCCCCGCCGCTGGACGACGCGGAAACCACCGCTGCGTGGATGAATAAGATCGTAGAGCAGTGCATTATGATGGCCCCGGAACAATATATGTGGCTCCATCGCCGCTTTAAAACCCGCCCCGAGGGGATGCCCTCCCGCTACTGACCCTCTTTCCCGGCCGCGCGCCTCCCGGCCGGGAATCCCCAGCGCTCAGGCTTTACGCTCTGCTTTAGCTTTAAAAGCTCTCCTCCATTGCGGCATTTATTTCCCAGGCGCATAATTAGCAGGCTCATATTTTCTCTTAATTTGACCTGCCGCGCAGGCCAGTGGAACCCTATGTCGTCTGCTGATACCCCCATTAACTGGAAACGAAACCTGACCGTCACCTGGCTTGGCTGCTTTTTAACCGGCGCCGCCTTCAGCCTGGTCATGCCCTTTCTGCCGCTCTACGTCGAACAACTCGGCGTCACCGGGCATAGCGCCCTCAACATGTGGTCCGGGCTGGTCTTTAGCATCACTTTTCTCTTCTCCGCCATCGCCTCGCCGTTCTGGGGCGGACTTGCTGACCGCAAGGGACGTAAAATCATGCTGCTGCGTTCAGCCCTCGGGATGGCCATTGTCATGATGTTGATGGGGATGGCGCAGAATATCTGGCAGTTTCTGCTACTGCGCGCGCTGCTCGGCCTGCTGGGCGGCTTTATTCCCAATGCCAACGCCCTGATTGCCACCCAGATCCCGCGCCATAAAAGCGGCTGGGCGCTGGGCACGCTGTCAACCGGCGCGGTAAGCGGCGCCCTGCTCGGCCCGCTGGCGGGAGGCTTCCTGGCCGACCACTGGGGCCTGCGTACTGTCTTCTTTATGACCGCGGCGGTGCTGTTTATCTGCTTCCTGTTTACCCTGTTTTTAATCCGTGAAAATTTTGTCCCGATCGCCAAAAAAGAGATGCTCAGCGCGAAGGCGGTGCTCTCCTCGCTGCAGAATCCGAAACTGGTGCTCAGCCTGTTTGTCACCTCGCTGATAATCCAGGTCGCTACCGGCTCCATTGCGCCGATCCTGACGCTTTACGTGCGCGATCTGGCGGGTAACGTCAGCAATATCGCCTTTATCAGCAGGATGATCGCCTCGGTGCCGGGCATTGCCGCCCTGATGAGCGCCCCTCGTCTGGGCAAACTGGGGGATCGTATCGGACCGGAAAAAATCCTCATCGTGGCGCTGATTATCTCGGTGCTGTTGCTGATCCCGATGTCGTTCGTCCAGACCCCGCTGCAGTTAGGTATCCTGCGATTCCTGCTCGGCGCCGCGGACGGCGCGCTGCTGCCGGCGGTGCAAACCCTGCTGGTGTATAACTCCACCAGCCAGATCTCCGGGCGGATCTTCAGCTATAACCAGTCATTTCGTGATATTGGCAATGTCACCGGCCCCCTGATCGGCGCCTCGGTTTCCGCCAACTACGGCTTTCGCGCCGTCTTCCTTGTCACCGCAGGAGTGGTGTTGTTTAACGCGATCTATTCGACCCTCAGCCTGCGCCGGCCAGCCGCGGACGCCTCGCAGCCCGACCGCCATTCACTAAATTAACGTCCAGAGGGGCTCAGCCCCTTGACGCCTTGCCTGGCGCCTTCTATAGATTGAATCGTGTTCAATTCATATTCTTCTCAGGAGATTCGCTATGCCAAAGGATTCGATGTTCTATGCTACGCTCGAAGAAGCTATTGATGCAGCACGTGAAGAATTTCTCGCCAACAACCCTGACAGCGATGAAGAGAGCGCTAACGTTGAGCAGCTCAATATTCAAAAGTATGTGCTGCAGGATGGCGATATCGCCTGGCAGGCCGAATTTTTTGCTGACGAAGAGGAACAAGGCGAATGCTTACCGATGCTCAGCGGCGAAGCCGCGCAGAGCGTCTTCGATGGGGATTATGATGAGATAGAGCTGCGTCAGGAGTGGCTGGAGGAAAATACGCTTCATGAGTGGGATGAAGGTGAATTCCAGCTCGAGCCCTCGCTGGACACCGAAGAGGGACAGACGGCGGCCGACGAGTGGGACGAGCGTTAATCAGTTATAGGGCCCGTGGCTGGCGTCCAGCGGCAGCAGCAGCGTATCGAAGACCAGCGAGAACGGCAGGTCCAGAATGGTGAGATAGCGCCATCCTGAATCGCGAACGTCCCACTGCACGCCCGGGTAATATTGATTGCCATGCCCCTGCCCGGGCACCGTCCGGCTAATAATGCTGCCGCAGCCGCTAAGCAGCAGCGCCATGGCAATGATCGGTAGTATTCGCATCCACAACCTCGTGTTTCAGATAAAAAAATACCGGCATCGCTGCCGGTATTTTCCTTAACGTACGGCTTATTTCGTTTTCAGCGCCAGCGGGTTAAGCGCCAGCTGCTGATAGGCGTTCACCCACGAGGAGTATTTCTCCGGCGCGGCCCATACGCGATAGTGCAGACGCGACATGGTTACCGGGTCGCTCAACAGCACCAGTCGACGATCGCGGTTCAGCTTATCCGGCGTTTCATTCAGCGCCTGCTCGACATGGCGCTCGCGGGCGATCTCCAGGATATGACCCTGACGGTGGCGCGCGGTGGCCATCGCGGTCGCGAGGGCATTAAACGACGGGTTAAACACCGCGTGCATAAAGCCATCGTCCAGCGAACGCTGACGGTTCTGCGTCAGGTACGCATCGGTATCCTTGAGCACCTGCGGCGGCGAATACTCTTCCGGGATCAGGAACAGCTTCCAGCGCTTGGTACGCAGGCCCACGGTCGCCCGGCTGGAGATCGCCGACACGAACGGCGACAGGATCAGCGATACGACAATCGGCGCCAGCCAGAACAGGAAGCGCAGATCCAGCCATGCCATGCCGACCGCCCATACCAGCCCCAGCAGCAGCTGCGAGCCGTGACGCATAAAGGCTTCTCCCCACGGCGTGGAGTCATCATCACGCTGCGGCGAATTCCACACCACTTCCCAGCCGAGGAAAGCGCTGACCACGAAGACGGTGTGGAACAGCATGCGCACCGGCGCCAGCAGGACCGAGAACAGGACCTCCAGCAGCAGGGAAAGCGTCACGCGGATAAATCCACCGTACTCTTTCGGCCCCTTACACCACACCAGGATGATACTCAGCAGCTTCGGCAGGAACAGCAGCACCATGGTCGAGGCGAACAGCGCAATAGCCAGCTCCGGACGCCACTGCGGCCATACCGGGAACAGCTGACGCGGCTGCAGGAAGTACTGCGGCTCGGTCAGGGCATGCACCACCTGCAGCGCTGTCGACAGGGCAAGGAACATAAACCACAGCGGCGCCGACAGGTAGGACATCACGCCGGTAAGGAACACCGCCCGGTGAACCGGGTGCATCCCTCTCACGAGGAACAGGCGGAAGTTCATCAGGTTGCCCTGGCACCAGCGGCGGTCGCGTTTCAGCTCGTCCAGCAGGTTCGGCGGCAGCTCTTCATAGGAGCCCGGCAGATCGTAGGCAATCCACACGCCCCAGCCGGCGCGGCGCATCAGCGCGGCTTCAACGAAGTCGTGCGACAGAATCGACCCGGCAAAGTTGCCCTCGCCCGGCAGCGGCGCCAGCGCGCAGTGCTCAATGAACGGCTTCACGCGGATGATGGCGTTGTGTCCCCAGTAGTGGGACTCCCCCAGCTGCCAGAAGTGCAGACCCGCCGTAAACAACGGACCATACACCCGGGTGGCAAACTGCTGGCAACGCGCATACAGCGTGTCCATGCCCGAGGCGCGCGGGGATGACTGGATGATCCCGGCGTTCGGGTTCGCTTCCATCAGGCGCACCAGGCTGCTCAGACACTCTCCGGTCATCACCGAGTCAGCATCCAGCACCACCATGTAGCTATACTGGCTGCCCCAGCGGCGGCAGAAATCATCGATGTTGCCGCTCTTACGCTTCACGCGACGACGACGACGACGGTAGAAGATCTGCCCTTCGCCCTGTACTTCGGCAATCAGCTCCATCCACGCCTTTTGCTCAGCGACACAGATATCGGGGTTATAGCTGTCGCTGAGGATATAGACGTCGAAATGGGCGGCGTTGCCGGTGGCTTTCACCGACTCCCAGGTCGCCCGCAGCCCGGCGAACACGCGGTCAACGTCTTCGTTACAGATCGGCATAATAAGCGCCGTACGGTGCGCCGGGTTCAACGGTTCGTCACCGACCGTCGAGGCGGAAATACTGTACTTATCGCGACCGATCAACAGCTGCAGGAAGCCCATTAACGCGGTCCAGAAGCCGGCGGAAACCCAGCAGAACAGCACCGCGAAGAGGATCAGAATGCCGCTCTGCAACACGTACGGCAGCAGCTGCATGAACGAGACCCACAGGTTCTGCCCCACCATATCGGCCGGGTTGATCAGCGCCCAGCCCTGATAAGGCAGAATGGTTTTCATGTACCAGGTCGCCACCACGGTCTGCGACAGCGTCAGCAGCAACAGGATGTAGCGACGAATGGTGCCGACGGTACGCCATTTTTGCTCGCTCTCGCGTTCTTCTTGCGTCAGGCGGGAGAGATAGCGCGGCGTGACATCGCGTCCGCGCAGACGGTCCCAGAAGCGGCCAACCGGGTTGGTACGCCACGGGTCCGGGATCATCGAGGAGCGCTTGGCTTTCGGCATCGCATGCAGCTGGGTGCGGCCTTCATCATCCTTCACCAGCTGATCGCCAGACAGCGAATCCGGCCAGCTGTGCGCCAGCCGCGCCTTGACCGACCCCAGCGGGGAGTCGTCTTCACGGGCGAAGGTCTGATGTTCGTCATCCAGGGCCTGATGAACGGCCTGCAGGCTGGTGTCCGGCAGCGCCGATTTCTCGGCGTCCGACAGCGGCAATGCGTCAATGTACTTCGTTATCTTATTCATTGGCAGGCAGCTGATAGCTCCAGGTTTCGCTCAACGTGTCATCGCCGTTAACCAGTGCGGCGCGCATTTCCGTCGTTTTCTTCGGATCTTTCACCTTCAAACGCAGGATCATTCGCCAGCCTTTGGTCACCGGGTTGTAACGCACGGTATTTTCAACGATTTCAGCGTTATCGCCGGTGCTCGCCTGGGCGGCGACCGGGGTATCCGCCGGCAGTTTTTTCATATCGGCGCCGGTGAAGTCGACAATGAAAGCAATGGTGCCGTCCGGCTGGCGGATCAGGTTCGACTGCTTCACATCGCCGGTAGAGCGGCGGGTCTGCATAACGTACGCGTTATCCGGCGCATGCAGCTTGTCTTCATCGCGGCTGAAGGTGATGGTGTACTTGAAGTTCATCTCCTTGCCCGGCTCCGGCAGCTGATCCGGCGTCCAGTAAGTCACGATGTTATCGTTGGTTTCATCGTTGGTCGGGATTTCGACCAGTTCGATTTTCCCTTTGCCCCACTCCCCTTTCGGGGTGATCCAGGCGCTCGGGCGCAGGTCATAACGATCGTCAAGGTCCTCGAAGCGCGAGAACTGACGGCCGCGCTGCAGCAGGCCGAACCCTTGCGGGTTTTCCATCGCATAGCTGCTAACGGCCAGGTGTTTCGGGTTGTTCAGCGGACGCCAGATCCACTCGCCGTTGCCCGCCAGGATCGACAGACCATTGGAGTCGTGCAGCGCCGGACGATAGTTCAGCGCCGGAGAAGGCTGGTTGGAACCAAACAGGAACATACTGGTAAGCGGCGCCACGCCCAGTTTGCCCACTTTGTCACGCAGGTAAACTTTGGACTGGACATCCACCACGGTATCGCGTCCCGGCATGATCACAAAGCGATAAGCGCCGGTTGCCCGCGGCGAATCCAGCAGCGCATAGATAGTCAGACGCTTATCGGTAGCTTTTGGACGCTCAATCCAGAACTCACGAAAACGCGGGAACTCTTCGCCGGAAGGCAGCGCGGTATCGATAGCCAGACCGCGCGCGGACAGACCGTATACCTGACCCTGACCCAGCACGCGGAAGTAGCTGGCACCGAGCATGCTGACGATTTCATCGTTCTTATCTTTGCTGTTGATCGGATACAGTACTTTGAAGCCGGCGAAACCAAGGTCTTTCACCGTGTCTTTATCGTGCTGAACGTTACCAAAGTTAAAATAGTCCGGGCTATATTTAATTTTGCGCACGCTGGTGGCCGTCACTTCATTGATGGTGACCGGCGTGTCGAAGTACATACCCTGATGGTAAAATTCAAGCTTGAATGGGGTTTTCTGGTTATTCCAGTAAGCTTTATCGTGATTAAACTGAATTTGCTGGTAGTCCGCGTATTTCATGTCGCGGAAAGCGGAGGGCAGGTTACTCTTTGGCGCTTCATAGCCTTTCCCGGCTAACGTTTTGGCCTCTTTTGCAACGTCATCAATGCTAAATGCCCATGCAGATGAAGTACACAGGGACAACATTACGGCTGCGCTTAACCAACGCATTTTCATCATCTGTGGTTTATGTTTCATATAAGTAAGCACTTCCCCCTTTGTGTGCTTAAATCGATCCGATCTATTTTAATGGAAACTCAGGCAATCCGACAACATAATCCCTGCTTTGTTCAGCGTAGCGGCGCAGGGAATAAACAGTTCGCAGTCCCGTTTGCACTTTGCGTGCTTATCCTGGAGACAGGTACCCCGAGTTCATGTAGGGTTGCTGATAATGTAAGCGTTATCATCTTGAGTGATAAGACGAATTATCTGAGATTGTCGTGAATCGTATGAATAATACTCCGGTACAGCGTGAATATTTTTTCGACAGCATCCGCGCCTGGCTGATGCTGCTGGGGATCCCTTTTCACATTTCGCTGATTTATTCCAGCCATAGCTGGCATGTCAACAGCGCAGAGCCCTCGTGGTGGCTGACGCTGTTTAATGATTTCATTCATGCCTTCCGCATGCAGGTCTTCTTCGTGATCTCCGGCTATTTCTCCTACATGCTGTTCCTGCGCTACCCGCTGAAAAAGTGGTGGAAAGTGCGCGTCGAACGGGTCGGTATTCCGATGCTGACCGCCATCCCGCTGCTGACGCTGCCGCAGTTTATTATGCTGCAGTACGTCAACGGCAAGGCGGAAAACTGGCACACCCTTTCGGGGTACGACAAATTCAACACCCTGGCGTGGGAGCTCATTTCCCACCTCTGGTTTTTGCTGGTCCTGGTGGTGCTGACCTCGCTGGGGGTGGTGCTGTTTAAATGGCTGACGCGCCGCCCGACTCCGGGCGCTCACGCATTCGGTGACACTGTCACCATGGGCCAGCTGACGATGATTTTCCTCGCGCTGGGGGTGCTTTACGCGCTGATCCGTCGGTCATTATTCGTGATCTACCCGCCCCTGCTGAGCAATGGTCTGTTTAACTTTGTGGTCATGCAGACGCTGTTCTATCTGCCCTTCTTTGTGCTGGGGGCGCAGACCTTTATTAACCCGCGCTTAAAGGCGATGTTCACCACCCCGTCGCCATGGTGTTGCGTGGCGTCACTGCTGGGATTCATCGCTTACCGCCTGAACCAGCAGTATGGATCTGGCGACGGTTGGATGTATGAAACGGAATCGGTGATCACCATGGTGCTGGGGCTGTGGATGGTAAATGTGATCTTCTCGCTCGGCCATCGCCTGCTGAATTTCCAGTCGGCGCGGGTGACCTACTTCGTCAATGCTTCGCTGTTTATTTACCTGGTGCACCATCCGCTGACGCTGCTGTACGGGGCGTGGATCACCCCGGCCATTAAGTCGAATACCTTAGGCTTTATTGGCGGGTTGGTTTTTGTGGTGGGGATTGCCCTGATCCTGTATGAAATTCATCTGCGTATTCCGCTGCTGCGTTTCCTGTTCTCCGGTAAACCCATGAGCAAACCGGCAAAAACCCCGGCCTCGGCCAGCTAACCTTTAGCCTTTGCGGCACGCCAGGCGTGCCGCGCTACGCTTGCTCATCAAACAGCCGGTCGAAGATCATATTATACAGGGCTTCTAAATCCGCTTTATCGACCGGAGTGGAGGCGCTCAGCTCACAACGGTAGGCTGCCCCCTCCGTCAGAACGGCGATGAGCTCTGAAGCAGCATTGCGTCGCGCATCGCCGAGACCGGGATGATAGCGCTGCGACAAACGGCCGCCCTCCTCTTTCAACCTCCGATCGGCCTGCACCAGGATCTCGCGCAAGCGTGGGTTACGCGAGGCTTCGGCGTTAATTTCCATCAACAGATAATTGTCGCTTTTGGTGGCTGCCGAAGTCGGGATCCTGCCGGCCAGCACCGCCGCTTTGCGCGCCAGATTGTGGTTCTCATCGATCATCTCCCCGACCCTGGCGTTGACGATTTCGCTGACAATCGCTTCGATGATCGCTTCCTTGCTGGCAAAAATGCGATACAGCTGACCGACGCTCAGGCCCGCCTCGCGGGCGATATCAGCGACAGAGGCGCCATGCAATCCCTTTGCCGCAAAACATCTTTGCGCAGCGGCAACGATCTCCGCGCGGCGCGCCTGCTGCTTCTGCTGTACTTTTCCTTCCGACACCTGCTCCCTCCTGCAATCCATCATTCCTGTCAATACCGGCGGTTATCATAGCCTATTCTGCGGAATCAGGGGTATGCCGCCAGCAGGCGACGATAGATAGCCGCCGTTTCCTCGTCGAAACAGACGAACAGGACCCGTTCAAGCGGGTTATAGCGGGTGAGAAACGCGGTCACAGTGCGCACGGCGATCGCCGCCGCTTCCTCTTTCGGATAGCCATACAGGCCGGTGCTGATCGCCGGAAACGCAATGGAGCGATAATTGTTTGCCGCCGCCAGCTGCAGGCTGTTTTTGTAGGCATCGGCCAGGGTTTGCGCCTCCATGCGGTCGCCGCCGTGCCAGACCGGGCCCACGGTGTGGATCACCGCGCTGGCGGGAAGATCGCCCGCCATCGTGATCACCGCATGACCAGGGGGACATTCGCCCTGCTGCTGCAACACTTGCTTGCAGGCCGCCAGCAGCGCGGGACCGGCCGCCCGGTGGATCGCGCCATCCACCCCGCCGCCGCCCAGCAGCGAGGGGTTTGCCGCATTCACAATCACATCGACATCAAGCGTCGTAATATCGCCGAGAATTACTTCAGGTTGAACAGCCATTTCTCCTCCTGTCGGCATAGCGCGTAGATACGGCTTTCTGCCGATACTAGGGCATACCCGCCCCCGGGAGCAAGATTATCCCGCCGCGCCGGCGACAAGAAGGTAAAAAAAACAGGACCCTGAGGGTCCTGTTGCTATCATCGTCCCGCCGTCAGGCGTTGTCATTGGCGAACGATTTATGCTTATCCGCACGGGCCGCCAGCCACAGGCCACTATTTTTCATGGCATAGCCAAAGACCAGGCCCAGCGCCAGAGAAGGGATAACCAGACGCCAGTCGCCGTCTGCCGCGAAGGTCGCGCAGGCGCCGATAAAGGTGCCGGGGACAAACGACAGCAGCGTCTGTCGCGCCTGGATGCACATCAGAAAGGCCACGACGCCGGTCATCATATAGCTGAGGATCTGCAGCTGCGGGGCCAGCGCGCTACCGTGGATAATCACCAACGCCCAGACCACGCCGCTCATTACCGTACAGGAGGAGATGGCCAGACCTTTCAGACCGCCCTGCGGGCAGGCGAAATAGGCGGTACAGCCGAGGAAACCGGCCCAGCTCAGCAGGCCGAGGGCGACCGCCACCCATCCCCAAATCCCGGAGAGAATGCCCGTCGTTAATGCGATTGCGAAGAGTATGTTCATGGCGCGTATCCTAGCAGATACGCGCCGGAAGAATGCGATCAAAAACACACTATATGAATGAACCTAATTTCAGTTACATTCAAATAGTGACTTAAATCACATTTTATTGCTCATCTTCTTCCTGAAGCTCGTCCCACATCGCGGCGATGGCGTCGCGGGTCAACGGCGCCATCGTGCGCCAGAACGCTGTGTGCGCATGCGCTTCGACTTTCCCCAGCATTGTCCCGCACCACGGCAGGATATAGTCGGCAAACAGGCGCTCCAGCGTCTCGCTCTGCTCTTCTGTGGCATGATCCTCCAGCCAGGAGGCGGCCAGCAGCAGCGATCCGAGATGATCCGCCGGACCTTCTCCCGTCGGGATGCCATGCTCGCTCAGAAAAGCCCGGACCTCCGCTTCCGAGGAACCCTCCACCCACGCGCTGCGGTACGGCGGGACGCTGCAGGCTTCACCGACGAACAGCGCATTATAGTCCGTCGCCAGGGACTGCATTTCACAGCTTTTCTGCAGACGCGCCAGCAGCTCGTCCTGTTCCAGCGGCCAGCTGGCGGCCAGTTTACCCTCGCGGATCAGGGTAAACAGCGGCACCAGCAGCGGGTCCTGCGGTTGACGGTAATACAGCGAACCCAGCACGCGGCAGAGGATTGAAAACTCGTTCATTCAGTTATTCCAGTTATACAAATTAAAGGTCAGCAAATTCCGGGATCGCCGGCATACCACGCGACTCGAGGAAGTCAAGCAGGCGACGCGGAGAAACGTTGAGGATCCTCTCCTCCGGGAAATCGACAGCATCGAGGATCTTGCGGCATTCGGTAAACTCTCCGAGGGTAAACGCAGTGTGAGAGTCCGAGCCCAGCGCCACCCACCCTCCGGCGTCGCGCACCGCGGCGGCGATGGCCCGGCAGTTATCTTCACTGCCCACGCGCGATGAAACGAAAGAGGAGTTATTGATCTCCAGCGCCACCTGGTAACGGGCCGCCGCTTCGGCAATGGCCGGGATATCCACCGGGAATTTCGGATTCCCCGGATGGCTAATCATATGCACTTTACCGCTGGCCATCGCGGCAATCATCGCCTGCGTATGGGTGGCGCTATCCTGCGGCGGAAACACCGGCTCGTGGAATCCGGCGATGATCAGATCGAGCGACGTCAACATCGGCCCGGAACAGTCGATCTCGCCTTCGATATTTTTAATATTCGATTCAATTCCGCGCAGGATCCCCACCCCGTCCACCAGACGGGGCCAGATGCGCATATTAACGAAATGCCAGTAGTGCGGAGCATCCGCCATGTCCGGGCCGTGATCGGTAATGGCGAAGAGTTTGATCCCTTTACGCTTTGCTTCCGCAATATAATCGTGCAGGGTGCTGTAGGCGTGGGTGCTGGCGACGGTATGCATGTGCAGGTCAACGGGATACATCACATTCTCCTCTTCTGTTTGCCGCAAGAATAGCAGGAATCCGGGCGCTTGATTAGCAAAAACCCCGCCGCAGCGGGGTTTGCTTACCTTAATAACCGCGCTGACGATCGACCTGACCGCTAACCGGTTCCCCTCGCTCCAGGCGGCTAATGGTCCCGGCGATGTAGGCAATGGCCTCCATCGGGCGTGTGACTGCCGCCACGTGGGGAGTCATGGCCACCCGCGGGTGCGCCCAAAGCGGGCTCTCCTGGGGCAACGGTTCGCGACTGAAGACATCGAGCATTGCCCCTTTGAGCTTACCGCTGTTCAGCGCCGCCAGCAGATCTTCTTCAACGACATGCACGCCGCGGGCAAGGTTAAGGACATAGCTCTCATCCGGCAGCTGCGCCAGCAGCGTCTGGTTAATAATGCCGACGGTTTCAGCGGTGTTCGGCAGCAAGTTGATCAGCACGCGGGTCCCCTGCAGGAATGTGCCCAGCTCGGCCTGGCCGGCAAAGCTCTGCACCTGCGGCCAGGCTTTGCGGCTACGGCTCCAGACGCGAAGCGGGAATCCCCAGGGTTGCAGGCTTTCCGCCACCTTCGCCCCCAGCACGCCGGCGCCCATAATCCCGACGGTGAAATCGTCTGCAAGATACTCAGGCAACGGCTGCCAGCGGGACGCCAGCTTCTGCGCCTGATAGTCATCGAACCGGCGGAACCAGTGCAGAACCTGGCTCACCGCATACTCCTGCATCTGCCGTCCCATGCCGGTATCTTCAAGGCGAAACAGCGGGATCGACAGGGGCAACATATCCGGATGATCGCGCAGCTTACTGAGGATCGAATCCACCCCCGCCCCAAGGGCGAACACGGCCTTCAGCGCCCTGCCCTGCAGCATCTCTACCGGTGGATGCCAGACCAGGGCATAGTCCGCCGGCTGGTTATCGCCCGCTTTCCATTCGCGCACTCGCGCGCCGGGTAACTGCTTTTCCAGCTCTCGGATCCAGTATTGGGTATCAAAGGTCGGATGGTAAAAAATAATCTCCATAGGGGCTCCTGATAGCAAACGCCCGGGGCAGGTTAATGCTGGCGTCTTATTTTACTCATTGTTTTCTATTGGTTTGCCAGCATAGCAAATTTCCCCTTGTCGCAAAGTGAAAAGGGAGTGGCGACAAAAAAAACGGATTTCGCACGTTTAAGGAGCAAGTTGTTCGAAGTTTGTCTAAACGCGCTGATTTTGCAAAAAGTTGATTGACGGGCGATACGTATTTCCCTACATTAGCGCCCGTTCCCGACAACAACGGGAAAGACAATATGGTGAGGTGTCCGAGTGGCTGAAGGAGCACGCCTGGAAAGTGTGTATACGGCAACGTATCGGGGGTTCGAATCCCCCCCTCACCGCCATATTTTAAGAAGAGCTCGTACGCAAGTACGGGCTTTTTTTTTTCGCATGTGGCACCCGCCGGGGGGGGATGAGAACCCCCGACCGGGGTTCGACAACTGGCGCAGCCAGTTGGACAGACCGCGAGCCCGCGAGCGGGCTGCCCCGCAGGGGCGAGCGAAGCGAGTCAATCCCCCCCTCACCGCCATATTTTAAAAAGAGCTTGCTAACTGTTTCGCCCTTCAGCGTCAGATCTGTTCAGCCATAGCCCGGCCAGTACTAGAAAAGTGTGGCCATCTATGTCCTGTGCCTTTGTATCCTTGACGACATAATCACCTGGATGACATTATTTCTTTTCCAATGCGCATTACTTTTTCACATCCCCTTGCTTACACATTCGTGTACTCTACCTCCCATGCTTTATCATCCTCCGATAATGATTTACCCGTTTCTTCCTGTACTGCTATCATTGAACAGCTATAGATTAATGTATTCGCGCAGAATCCTGCCCCTCATCTTGGTATAGCTCGGCATAAGGATGTGATCTTCGGAATGCCGATAATCACTCCAATAAATAAGTCGCTAATACATTTCTCGGCCTATATCTTCGCTTTAACGAAATAGGCAGATTCTAATCAGGCTTGGAGATTGTTCAACTTTTCCAATAGTGACTGCAAGATATAGCCAGGCTCGGAGAAACCCAAACAAGCCATAAGCTAGAGTTCAAAGCCAAAGATATCTCCAGCCTTTCAGAGGCTCAGTGTCAAATAAGTAGGATTTCAATGACAACAGCAATCAACCAAAAGTTACAGAGCAGCCGCAAAGAGTTGCTGGATATTGGGCTTCGCAACAATATGCTTAACTTCCGCAAGACGGCTAAGACCCTGATGGTGGTGGATGAACTAGCCGAAGAGGTATTTAACATCCTCTATCGCCAGGATAAAACGATGACTTTTTCGCCGATATCTCGCAAGAAGCTGGAAGAACTGGCGGAAAAAGAAGGGGGTGAGGACGAAGAAGCATTGCTGTCAGAGCTGGAGAATCTGGACTACGCTGGCGTATTTGCAGAGGCGGAAGATGAAGATGAATCCGGCACGTCACGCCGCCATCTGGATACGCGCCTGCAGACAGCGCTCTCCGATGAAAAGTTGTTCCTTCAGTTATTAAAAATACACACTGAGGCGAAAGGATTTATTGAGGAACAAGGCGTTAATACCCTGTTCCTGGCCCTTGGCTTCCTGCATTGGTATGAAGCAGACAGTTCAGATACTCTACGTAAAGCCCCCCTGCTGCTGCTGCCCGTGAGCCTGGAACGTAGTGGTGCTAAAGAGGCTTTCAAGCTGAATTATTCGGGCGATGAGTTAATGGCCAACCTTTCGCTGGTGGCAAAACTCAAGACCGATTTTGGTCTGGATATGACTTCCTGCACATTCGATGAAGATAACTTTGCGGCAGATGAGAACAGCCTTGAGCGTTTCTACAACGATGTCACCGATGTGGTCAGCAAACAGGTACGCTGGAAGGTCGTCAAAAATGAAATAGCGTTGGGTTTCTTCTCGTTTGGTAAATTTCTGATGTTCAAGGATCTTGATCCTAAGAGCTGGCCTGATGAGAAACAACCAGAAGCAAACGTCGTTATGAAGCGTTTGCTTGGTCCTGGCTTCGGCGATATACACGCAGCATATAGCGAAGGCGTAAATATTGACTCGGTCATCAAACCGGGTGATATAAATTTTGTAAAGGACGCAGATAGCAGCCAAACGGAAGCGATTCTGGAAGTACGTGAGGGAACCAACCTGGTCATTCAAGGGCCGCCAGGGACAGGCAAGTCGCAGACCATCACGAACATCATTGCGGAATTGATCGGTCAGAAAAAAACGGTGCTATTCGTTGCTGAAAAAATGGCCGCTCTTGAGGTGGTAAAACGGCGTCTTGATGAAAGCCATTTAGGCGATGCCGTCCTCGAATTACACAGCCATAAATCCACAAAGCAATCGGTACTCAAAGAGTTAGGCAGAACGCTGGATCAAGGACGCCCGCTGACCAAAATTGGCGAGGAGGACCTTTCCAGTTTGAATATGCTACAAGATGACCTCAATGAATATTGCGAGGCAGTGAGCGCTCCAGCAGGCGCTAGCGGAATGCCGTTTATCGACGTGCTGGGTCACTATCTGCAACTAAAGCGAGTAAATCCGGGGCTGTCCGTCATTCCGTTTGCGCCAATGGCGACCTGGAGCTATGCCGATCAGCAAAAGCATCGTGAGCTGGTTGATGAGCTCGTTCTGCATCTAAAGGAGATGGGGCGCCCCGATCAGTGTACCTTCTGGGGAAGCAACCGGACGTACTTTTCACCTATTGAGCAGAGCAGCGCTAACGATGCGCTGCAGTTAGCGAGTTCGCATCTTATTGCACTCCAGTCCACGGCTTCTGCGCTTTCTGAACGATTAATGCTCACTCAACCAGCAACGCTGGCAGACGTCGATATCGTGTGCCGGGCGGCACGTCGTGCGGCCGAAGCACCACAACTGGATGGAGTTCAGCTTTCCACGGGTGAGTGGCAATCAAGGCGTGATGAGATCCGTGAATTGTTAGACGCTGGTGGGCGTATGACGGCTTGCCGTATCAGACACGACAGCCAGTTGATCGACGCGGCCTGGGAACAAGACCTTTTAGAGGTCCGCCAAAGCCTTTCGATATATGGCAATAAATGGTGGAAAGTATTGTCTGGCCGTTTTCGGGCAGCCCGTGCGCGTTTGCAAGGGTTATCCCGGCATGAATTACCTAAAGCCAGCGCGGATATGCTGGAGTTAGTGGATACGGTACTGGCCTACCAACAAAGTAAGAAAGTGTACGATCAGCATGAAGTGCTTGGTAGCGCCCTGTTCGGCGCGCAATGGCAGCATCAGAAAACAGATTGGCCTGTGCTTGAGCATTTGAGTGCCTGGGTAATCAAACTGCATGACGATCTGGGAAATGGACAGATTCCAAAAGGCATCATCGCTTTCCTGTCCGGGCATTCTGATGCCAGCGGTCTCGGCAATTCCGTTACCGAAATAGAACAACACATCAGTGGGTTGGAGAAGGAGCTGCATCGAGCGCTTGAAGTGACCGGAATGCAGACAGAAAACACCAAATCCAGCGTCAGAACACAAGGTCTCACCAGGCTTGGCAAATATCTACAATTGTGGCAAGACAACCTGAATGCGCTTTACCAGATAGCGCGATTTAACGTGCTCTCAGAGCAATTACGCAAGGTTAAGTTGGACGATCTGCTAGAAATCGCTATCAGCATTGATAAACCTGAGCAGCTTACAACAATTTTAGACCTCTCCTGGTATTCTGGCCTGGTGCAGAAGGTCTATGCCGAGAATCCCGTGCTGCAGCGGTTCGACAGAATTAAACACGATCACCAGATTGCACGTTTCAAGTCGCTCGATCTGGCTTCACTCAATCATGCTCAAAGCTATTTGGCTAAGCAGATATGGGAAGGTATGCCTAATATCAATCAGCCTGGTGAAATAGCTGTACTGCGGGCCGAACTCAATAAGAAACGCAGGCACATCCCGATAAGACAGCTTATTGATAAGGCTGGCCGGGCGATTCAACAGATCAAACCCATCTTTATGATGAGCCCGATGTCTATTGCGAACTTCCTTCCACCCGGAAAACTTGAATTCGATGTTGTCGTATTCGATGAGGCCTCGCAGGTGAAGGCTGTTGATGCATTCGGCGCAATCATGCGCGGTAAGCAGGTGGTTGTGGTCGGGGATACCCGTCAGATGCCGCCGACTGATTTCTTCAGCCGGGACGTAGAGCTAGAAGATGACGAGGCTGCAGTTTCCGATATTGAAAGCATCCTCAGCTTGTTCAAAGCCGCCGGTAGCCAAGAACGTTATCTTCGTTGGCACTACAGGAGTCGTCACGAATCATTGATTGCGGTATCTAACGTTGAATTCTATGACAACAAACTGGTGGTATTCCCTTCTGCTGGGCAGCATCCACATGCTCATGGCGTGAGTTTCAACTACCTGCCCGATGCATTGTACGACCGGGGACGAACGCGTACCAATAGGGGGGAAGCTAAGGCGGTTGCACAGGCCGTTATTGAGCATGCGATTCGAACACCAGAACTCTCTCTGGGCGTCGCGGCATTCAGCGTATCGCAACGTGATCTTATCCAGGTTGAGGTTGAATTACTGCGCCGTCAACGGCCCGAAGCCGAAGCTTTTTTCACTACGCAGAGCAGCGAGCCGTTCTTTGTCAAAAACCTGGAAAACATCCAGGGAGATGAACGGGATATGATTTTTATCAGCATCGGTTACGGGCGCAATGAGTCGGGGCGAATAGCGAAAGAATTTGGCCCGCTGAATCGTGAAGGCGGGCACCGCCGACTCAATGTTCTGATCACCCGCGCCAAGCTGTCGATGCAGGTATTTTGTAACTTCAGAGCCGAAGAGCTTGAACTTGATTCAGGTGCCAGCCTTGGCGTCAGGGCGTTGAAAAACTTTCTTAAGTATGCAGAAACAGGCGAGCTTGAAGTCGCCATAGAGACGGGGAAAGCCCCTGATTCACCCTTCGAGCAGGAAGTTATCGAGGCTCTACGCGAACGCAACTATGAGGTTGAGCCACAGGTAGGAACTGCTGGGTACTTTATCGATATTGCGGTTAAGGATCCAGAGTATCCCGGGCGCTATATTCTGGCGATCGAGTGCGACGGCGCAGCTTATCATAGTTCGCGTTCAGCCCGGGATCGCGACCGATTGCGCCAGGGTGTGCTGGAAGGACTCGGCTGGAACTTCCATCGAATCTGGAGTACCGATTGGTTCCGCAATCCACAGCAGGAAACCGCTCGAGTTGTCGCCGCAATTGAAGCGGCCAGAGCGAAAATTGCCGAAGGAAGAAGTGTGGTAGAACCTAAGCCAGAGCCAAAGTATAAAATTGAGCGAGGCGCCCCAGCAGCGAAAACTGAAGTGCTCTCCAGTTTCAGTCAACCTTATGTGAAAACCAAGCTGGTTCCGGTGATATCATCAATCAGCCTGCATCAAGAGAAGCCAGAACGATTGATGCAGATGATTAGGACTGTTGTTGATACAGAGGCACCAGTACACACCAGTGAAATAACACGACGTCTGTTGGAAGCTTTTGGCGTAACTCGCGCAGGTTCAAGAATCGCGGCTGCTGTTGAAGGTGCGATTAACCTTGGTACAAGACAAAACTTTTTTAGAATTAAAGGAGATTTCGTGTATTCCTTTGAGAGTTTGCCTATCCCTATCCGTAATCGCGCCCATATGGAGTCAGCAGAACGGAAACTTGAATGGGTAGCACCTGAAGAAATAGATCAGGCCTTATTGAAAACAGTAACTCTCGGCTTTTCAATAAGTCATGAGGATGCCATTTCTGGCGCATTAGATCTCCTGGGCTTCGGGCGTGCAACAGCGAAGATTTCGCAAGCCCTTGAAGAAAGGATCGGTAGCCTTGTCACAAAGAGGCGTTTACAAGTAGTTAATGGTATCGTCACTACTACAAGTGTTTACCCTTAAAGTTTAATGCAGTGCGATTATAATACCGCTTTCATTATACTGTATTACGCACATAGAGTATGGGTATGCCAGCACCCGGAATAGTACTGAGGGGACTGGCTACTCAGCGGGTGGCCATTCCGCTATCATATGTCTTTCTACGGCGTTTTAGCCCCTGCATTTCACCCCAACAACATATACCACAGATATGTTCCTGAGCGTCTTCCACCAAAACTTATAGAGTACGCTCGGCAAGCCATCTTCTGGAAATGACAATATCAGCACCAACACCAAATGATCGCTTTACTATTTTTGGTATCCTTTTTTAGTTATTAATGATGTCCTGTTTCTGTCTGTTCACTTCCATCTGGAGTCATTGTTCGGGGAAAGAAAGATCGAATACTCCAGTTTATCCTAGTACCGTTTACTGGTGGAGCACAGAGAGATGAAAACCTTAGATCTGGGTCGACAACTGTCGCAGCAACCTGGACAGACCACGAACCTGCGAGCTAACTGCCCCAACGTCTGCCATATTCATAAGGAGTTCAGGAGGAAATCGTTTTCTTAACAAACCATATCCGCCCGACAATTTCTGAAGCTGCGCAAAAAAATTTGCATGATTTATTTAAATTTATCGCCATTCAAAAAAAGAAATGTCGGATTGTATTTTTCCATTAGTTCATTAGTTTTCCTTGCAGAAGAATACGTCTTTAATTTCCTCGAAAAAATAACCGCCAAAATAAAAGAAATCGAATTCTCGATAATGATATAGGCAATCCTAGACGTTATAATAAAAATGATGAACAAAGATAAACTTGTCATTACACTATCAATATTTTCAGGTGGATAAGTCAATTCACAAAATAACCTTAATATTGCAATGATATAGTAAATCAAAAACAACAAAAAAGCAGTATGGGCAAATAAATGGAGTGTTATTTTTTTGAGTGAATATATTGGTATCGTGTGCCTATCATAATCAAAAATTTGTGGGCAATCAAGAAAGGATAAAAACCCTGTATTATTAATACGAATGTTATTATCGTGAATATAACAAAATAAAACTTGCAATATCGGTACAGGGTAAAGTAGCCCATATTGCTTGAGCTTTAATTCCTTCATCAAAACCTCATATTTATCATCAGTTCCTCTATATTCCTTTATTAATTTCAAAGCATTAATTTTATCGTCCACCGATAGTTTTAAAAAACCAGACGAGAGATTATTTTTAAAAATCCAGAAAAATGGAAAAAAAAGTCTTCTTATTGACCTTACTGACCACAAACAAATCGTTACTATTAGTGGACCTGTAATGCCTTTGAAATGTTCATCCAGTAGCCATGAGTTTTTAATAAAATCTAAAATATTCATGTTCTCAATTATACACCGTTCCTTAAATCATTAATTTTATCATAACATTTTACTCAAACCAATTTCATTTTGACAAATCTTTTTTAGGGTTATTAATATTCCGTATAAAATACAATCGCGATACAAATTACAGATATATTGTCTTTTTGAATATCCAGGCAAGTCAGAACCATCCCTTTTATATGTATGAGGCGAAGAATGACATGATACTACAAAAAAGACAATATTATTATCGTAACCACTTTAATAAACTCCACTTATATTAGCCCTATAAATAAAACAATCCTTTTTCATCAATGCTTTTATCATATCGATTTGTTAATCTATAGCCATCAGCACACCCTCCTTAAATATAGATTATCTGAGGCCATTTTTCTGATAACACCCAGACTACGCCAACTAATAATATCATAAGGCGATTATCTTATACTGTTTATTTGGTAAAGGAATGAGATATATGTAGAATTCATTTGTGATGTGAGTAGATGCATTGCTATCTTGCCTGGTTGAGATAGGTAGATGAACAGCAAAGAAATAAAGATACATCTGAAGCAGATTTTGATCCAATTTAATACCTCATCGGAGTGGTTTCACATTTAAGTGATTTTCTCTCTTTATTAGACTCTCGAGCCTATCGCTAAGTAGCGGAGACTTCGTTCATTACTCATCATTTACTCACAACAATACGCTAAATCAGGTTACATAAGTTATAAACACTTTAGTATGGATTCCAAATCCCAACAAGATCCTGCCATATATATTTTTCCAGGTACTAAATACCCTGCCTCCCCCATCAATCCTCCTCCATTCGCTGATACTCTTCGCTGAGGTAATCCACCAGCGCTCTAACGGAGGGCAGCAGCCCGCGCCGGGAGGCAAATACCGCATGGATCACTTCCCGCCGCGGCTGCCACTCATCCAGTACCACCTCTAACTCCCCTGACGCCAGCTGATCGCGCACCATCAATAAAGGAAGCTGCACCACCCCCACGCCGGCTATCGCCGCCTCGCGCAGCGCCAGCATATCGGTGGTCACCATTCGCGGCGTGAAATACACCTCCGCCCTTGCCCCTTCAGGCCCGGTAAGCTGCCATTTATGCTGATGCTTGTTCGCCCCCAGGCTGAGCCCTGGCCAGTCGCTCAGCTCAGACGGCGCCTGCGGGCGTCCGAGCCGGGAAATCAGCTGCGAACTGGCCACCAGCCGGTGCCCGCGGTCCGCCAGCACGCGCATCACCAGGTCGCTGTCCTCGATTGGCCGGGGACGGACGCGGATCGCCACATCAATGCCCTCACCGACCACATCCACCCGGCGGTTGGTCGCCTCAAGATGCAATGTTACCCCGGGATAGCGCGCCATAAATCGCGCCAGCATCGGTCCGATATGGACATGCAGCAAGGTGACCGGACAGGTGATCCTGACGCTGCCGCGCGGCTCGGCGCGCAGCGTGTCGACCGCCTGCTGCGCCGCCTCGGCCTCAATCAGCATCGCTTTGCAATGCTGGTAAAAGGTCTGCCCGACCTCGGTGACCGCGAACTGGCGAGTGGTTCGCTGAATCAAACGCACGCCCAACCGCTCCTCGAGTTGCGCAATACGGCGGCTGAGCTTGGATTTCGGCTGGTCAAGCGCTCGCCCCGCCGCGGCGAAACCGCCATGGTCCACGACCTGGACAAACCAGGCGAAGTCATTGAGATCCTGCATCCTTCCTCCATTGTTCCATTTTTGGAACAGTATAGGTCATTTTTGCTTACTACCGCACACGTCGTCCCGGATATAAGCTTATTCACATCAGATACCGATACACAGGAGAAAGCCATGAAACAGATTACAGGAGTCTACACCTCGCCTGCGCAGCATTGGGTAGGCGACGGCTTCCCGGTTCGTTCGATGTTTTCCTATCAGACGCACGGCCAGCAGTTGAGCCCCTTCTTACTGCTCGACTATGCCGGGCCGTACACCTTCCCGGCAGGCAGCGATAAACGCGGCGTCGGTGAGCATCCGCATCGCGGATTCGAAACCGTCACTATCGTCTACGCCGGTGAAGTAGAGCATCGTGACTCCACCGGACGCGGCGGGGTGATCGGCCCAGGCGACGTGCAATGGATGACGGCCGGCGCCGGGATCCTGCACGAAGAGTTCCACTCGGAGGCCTTCACCCGCAGCGGCGGCGAGCTGAAGATGATCCAGCTGTGGGTCAACCTGCCCGCCAAAGACAAAATGACGGCCCCCGGCTACCAGAGCATTACCGCCGGGACAATCCCCACCGCCGCGCTGGCGAATGGCGCCGGACAGGTTCGGGTTATTGCCGGCCAGTATGACGACGTCAGCGGCCCGGCCCATACCTTCTCACCGCTTAACGTGTGGGATCTGCAGCTGAATCAGGGGCACGACCTCACGCTGCGCCAGCCGGAAGGCTGGAGTACTGCGCTGGTGGTACTGGAAGGGGAAGTGATCATCAACGGTTCCGAACCCGCCCGCGAAGGCCAGCTCGCCGTCCTGAGCCAGGCAGGAGACGCACTGCACCTGGAGGCGACAACCCAGGCAAAAGTTCTGCTGATGGCCGGCGAACCGCTGCAGGAGCCGATTGTGGGCTATGGCCCCTTTGTCATGAATAACAAAACACAGATCGCAGAAGCCGTTCGCGATTTTAACAGCGGCCGCTTTGGCCAAATCTAACTCATTGAGGTGAATACTATGTCTACTCCCGCTAACTTTAACGGTGCTCGTCCGGTGATTGATGTCAACGATACCGCCATGCTGTTGATTGACCACCAGAGCGGCCTGTTCCAGACCGTCGGCGATATGCCGATGCCAGAGCTGCGCGCTCGCGCCGCCGCGCTGGCGAAGATGGCCTCGCTTGCCGGGATCCCGGTGATCACCACCGCTTCCGTGCCGCAGGGGCCGAACGGTCCGCTGATCCCGGAGATTCATGAGAACGCGCCGCATGCGAAATACATCGCCCGTAAAGGCGAGATCAACGCCTGGGATAACCCGGAATTCGTCGCCGCGGTGAAAGCGACCGGTCGCAAAACGCTGATTATCGCCGGGACCATCACCAGCGTCTGCATGGCCTTCCCGGCGATTGCCGCCGTCGCCGACGGTTATAAAGTGTTTGCCGTGATTGACGCTTCCGGCACCTACAGCAAAATGGCGCAGGAGATCACCCTGGCTCGCGTGGTACAGGCCGGCGTAGTGCCGATGGATACCGCCGCCGTCGCCTCTGAGCTGCAGCGTACCTGGAATCGCCCGGACGCCGCAGAATGGGCGGAGGTGTACACCAAAGTCTTCCCGGCCTACCAGCTGCTGATCGAAAGCTATAGCAAAGCGCAGGACGTCGTGAAGAATAACGAACAGCTTGATTCCCAGCGCTAAAACGCCTGCCCCGCTACGTCGCAGCGGGGCGTTGTTCATTGCGTGAGCGGTCGGTAAAGAAAGAAGAAATTATGCTTGACCGTTTAAACGCAACTCCCTATAGTAGCGCCCCGTTGCCCACCCAAGGTGAGCAGCAAGACAATATGGTGAGGTGTCCGAGTGGCTGAAGGAGCACGCCTGGAAAGTGTGTATACGGCAACGTATCGGGGGTTCGAATCCCCCCCTCACCGCCATATTTGATACAAAATCAATCGCTTACAACGTAATATTGGTTTTGTCCTGCATAAAATGTAGCATAAAGAAGCTCGTGTAAACGGGCTTTTTTTGTATCTAATCTTCCTGTTTTTACTGTGATTTTTCTAATGAAAGGTCTGTTTTTGAACTTTTAGTTATTGCAACGAACTTACCATAGCTTGCATGCCCTCCACATCTGAAAAACTTGAATACGTTACCTCCTACAAGTAAAAACATTGGGTCCCTCTTTCTGATACTGCCGTTACCCTGTTAAAATCTTTGCCACACGGCAGGGAGAAACCTTATTTTCCCAGTCCCGCGAGATGGACAGCTATCAGATATGTCATTGCTGGCTGTATTGAAACGAATGGGACATAGTGGCTTAACGTTCCACCTTTCGTGATTGGGCTGGTGAAACCACAGACCATCAACGTGAGGTCATTGAACATGCGTTAGCACACCAGTTGGCAGATAAGGCCGAAGCAGCATACCAGCGCGGGACGTTATGGCCTAAGCGAGTTACGCTGATGGATGATTGGGCGGGGTATTGCTTTGCCAATGCTTAGCTGTTCTGTTCGAAAACACCATCAAAAAAGCTATACACATGATGGCTACGATAAGGCCCAGTGAGGCGGTTCGTACCCGTTGATCCGCTATTGATGAAGATAATAGGTTTTGGAACATCCCCGGTGAATTTATGAAGATGAAGCATCCTCACAAAATTCCGTTGAGCAAAGAAGCCCTCCGTATTCTAGAAAACATGCAGCCTATCAACGGTCATAAAGAATGGGTTGTCCCAAGTATCAAAACCCCGTTAAACCATATGCATGAACAAACAGCTAATGCAGCAATTATCAGAATGGGATTCGGTGGTGAACTAGTAGCTCACGGTATGAGATCTATTGCAAGGACAGCAGCCGAAGAATACGGTAGGTTTAGAACTGAGGTGCTTGAATCCGCTCTGGCTCGTACTAAAAAAGATAAAATAATAGCAGCATATAACCGTTCAGAACACCTAGTTGAAAGAGAAGATCTTATGAAATGGTGGGGGGATTATGTCAGCAGCAAAAAATATAAGATGATGGCAGCATAAATAAATTTTAATTAGATAATTATGACACAGCATAAGGTAAAAGTAATGAGAATATCAAAAACATTAGAATCATTATTTACATTTCTAAAGGAAAAAGAGCAGAAAGGTCAGCTATTCAATAAAGAGGCTATACTCACAGCCACCGGTTGGAAAGCTGCTACATTTAGAACTTATTGGGTTAAAGGGCAATTATCTGATTTCATTAGCGCAATTGATGAAGATACATTTGAGGCATCAAACTGTCAAAACATCTCAGTTATAGAGTTTTCGAAACTATTATCTCAAAGTAAGCATAGAAGAGGGTTAGGTCATAATTGCCAGTCGAAACTAGCAAAAGCATTATTAACAAAATCTAGAGATAATATGATGCTTGCTCTTGAATTATATAATAGACCTTCAATTGAGAATAGAATGGATGCATTTGTGATGTGTTTTTGCACTTCATGGGAACAATTATTAAAAGCTTTTTTGATTGAAAAAAATGGTGAAGAGTCAATTTTCAAAAAAGAAAACAAGCGAGGATTCAGAGAGACCATTTCACTAAGGGACTGCTTAGAAAAAACATTCCCATTGAATTCAAAGATAAGGGATAATATAGAACAAATAACAATCTTCAGAGATCAGGCTGTACACCTTTTAATGCCAGAAATACAAGGAATAGCCTCAAGAATATTCCAATCTGGTGTTCTTAATTATTCATCATATTTTGAAAAATTCACAGAAGTTTCTTTTCTTAATAACAATAGCACAGGAATGATATCCTTGGTAGGTGAGTTTAGAACACCTCCAATATCTGTACTGAAATCTATTTATGGAGAAATAGCTACTGATATATTAGACTTAGCAACAACTCTTCAGCAAGAAGTTGATGATAAAAATGATATAGAGTATGCAATTCCCTTAAATGTAAAACTTGTTTTTGCAACATCAGATGATGACGGGAATACGATAACCTTAGCTAAAGCTGATGAGGGAATCGAGGGACTTAAGAAGGCTCTAATTATAGAAAAACCAGTAGATAGGTCAAGAACACATCCGTATTTGCAAAAGGATGCCATTGAGCATATAAATGAAAAAATCCACGAGCTTTATAGTATAGAAAAAATAGAAAAACATTTAGTATTCAAAGATAATAAAACAGGTAAGAAAGCGATAAATAAAAATTGCTTTGATGCTGTTATTTGTAAAAACGGATGGAAAAAATCAAATAATAAATATCATCACAAAAATAACAATCCAGAATACCACTATTATTCACCAGCATTAGTAGATGAATTTGTCAAGAAAGCTATGGCAAATGAAGATTATCTAATGAATACAAAAAAATGGTATAATGCCAGAAGACGTAAGCAAAAGTAATGGATAGGGAAACTATGAACAGTACATATCATTTATAAGCGTGCTGTTCATAGTAATTTACAGATCATACTGATTCATTTCGGTTTCTTCCTAAAACCGGAAGAAAACCAATCAGTAATATATTATTAATATATATAATCTGAAGGTCACGAAAATCGATAAATCTAATATCAATTATTAGTTAGATTTATAAAACGTCTGCCTCTAACCATTAGAAATTAAAATCAAACCCAAGTAATATAGAAAAATAATATCTGACATAATGATTTTGCAGATAAGACATGCCTATATAAAAAATATTGTTAATTGGCCCCTTACAAAGAGAAGCCAATACTGTCATTCCTCAAATCTATATAACACGCCATCAAGATATTCTTCAACAGTATGTATACCGAGCCATCTTCGGTTCAAACTCTCAGCTACAGCACTATAGTAATAGACCCACTAAATGGATTATGAGCAAAAAATTTCTAAACTGATATCAAAATTAAAAAATCAGCTACAGACATATATTCCTCCTCACAAAATCCATTACAATTATAAAGTAAAAATTCTCTTGGAGATTTATCATTGGGCCGAACATTTTACATACGTTATGATACTTGAATTGCCATCATCTGTTTTGTTCTGATCGCACGAGGCAAACCAACCATTATCTCCAACAGGTCTATTACCATTTAACCATATATATCCAGACTTACTTGAGCATTGCCCTCCACCGCCAAGAGCTATATCATTACCATTACAATAAACAGAAGCAGTTGGAAATCTGTAAGCAGTAGCTGTAGCAGAGTTATAGTAAATACTTCCTTGACCTGCTGCTTTCCAAACCCCATTTACACAGGAGACAAGACTCCCACTGCTTGTTCTTGCGATTAAACCATTCGGAGAACAACCACCACCAATTCCCGCCTGACCGTTTACATAAGCATATTCACCAACATTAAGTCGGCCAGCAGCATCAATATTTCCATTCGAGTGGATATAGTTAGAGTTAACATTACCTGAAGCCCACAAATATTGAGTATTAACTTGATGTCCTGCATTAATATCATTGGAAGCATAAATATTACCACTGCTATTTAGATAAGCATTAATAGCACCTCCTGAACCTGCACCAACTGTTCCCGCCGCATAAACATCATTAGTTCTTAGACCACCACTCCAGCCTGAAGGCAAATCATTAGGATCAAGGCCATTAGTCGCAAGGCGTTGCTGTATCTTTGCATTTTTATAAACATTTAAAACAGTGGTATAATCTGCAGCATTTGGAGAATAAATCGTCAGTGGTTTAGTGCCATTACTTAATCTTATTTCATAATCATTACCAGCAGCATCACCACCAAGTGCAATAGTGTCTCCATATCCATTATGAGCAACCACCTGCCCTGCGGCTGTGACCGTGCCACCTGATGTGATATTGCCACCAAAGCTACCGGTACCAGACGCAGTAATATTCTTTGCATTGTTAATATTGTTGCCACCCATATTTAAATCACCTGTCATGGGGAGAGTTCCATCACGGCGTAAATATATGGAATATAATGCACTATTAAAACCAGTTCTGAATCCAAGCAAACCACTACCCGTAATATTACTGAAATTAGAAGAAGACTCCTGCCATTGCCCCTGCATCCCGGAAATAACTGTTGTACTTTGAGTCATACCACTATCCACTCCAGCAGTTTGCATTGCTTTTCCAAGCAGATCGTAGCGTGTTTTTCCACCCTCTTTCCATGCCGTAGTAGCTACAACCAAACCATTAATCACATAGTTAGGAGTCGTTCCGCTACGTTTTAGCAAGATTTTATATGATGACTTGTAAATATTAAGACCGCTATAAGAAACAGGCAAAAGCCCTTCATTTATTAGTGTCTGGTAGGTTATTTCACACTCCGACGCATTACACGTTCTTGGCCCCGGATCATTACTCTGACTACTACTCGATGTTAACGTAGAAAGTTTATCGTAGCGTAAGTTAATGTATCCATTAACAGCTTCACCAATTTGTCTGATCTGTTCTCCGGCTGTTTTTGCCGTAAAGTCCTCTTGTGATGCCTTCATATCCTGAAACTTCAACAAGGCCATTGCACTACCAATACCTAATGCCAATATAAGTTCCAACAGAGAAAACCCTCTTTTTACATTAATCATATTCATTTTTTCACCTTAATTTATTGCTCTTAAATATTACAATTATCAAAATGATTAAATAAATCAAGATATCAAAGCAGCAAAAACATGAAACAAATTTAATAATAGATAGACGGATTACCAGAGAATGCGTTGTCTTTTTATTGTATACAAAAACAGAAAAACTAAAGATGGCACTAACCATCTTTAATTATATGAAAGGCTATAGAGGTAAATCATAACCATATTGCAAGGTGGAACACTATGGCTATGATGCTACTTTTATAAAGAAGTAAATATCAATGTATTACTATTCCCACCACTTTGGCACTGCGTCGCGGTTTTAGCAACATCTAATACTTCACCTGCGGCTTTGACATTACCTGCAGTTCCTACACCTGCTGTATAGAAATTCCCTGCGGCTGCAGTGATAATCTTGGTACATTCTGCTGCTGGCACATTTGAATAGGTTATTGTAAATGAGGAGCCTGTCGCTGCGGAAGGCCCTGTATTTGCCGATGCCACGACAACATTTCCTTTGAATGCATTGATAGGTGTTGCAGAAGAACCTGAACCGCTCAACATATTATCCGGGAATATTTTCGCCTGAACCGCAACAGTATTTGTCAATCCGGTAAAACTGGATGCTGATGTATAGAGTGCTTTTACACCAGCCTGTATTGTTGCTATGTTATTACTTTCAGCCTGTGCACGTTGTGAAGCCTGAACTTTAGGATAAACAATAAAAGCAGCAACAACTAATGCTGCGATGATCCCAAGAACTAACAATAATTCTAAGAGAGAAAAACCTTTCCTGCTTTTTTGATTTTTAATTAATACTGTTTTTTTCATTTCCTTTATATCTCCTGTTGGTAATCGTAAGGTTATAAAAGAAATAGTTGATGTACGATAAAAAACAAGACACTAAAATAGTTTTAGCTCACTTTTACTGATGAACGGCTTACCTTTAAAGTGCCAAAAATACAATCCTGTTATTCTGACCTCCACTATTACAGGTGGATGTCATTAGCGTTATGTCCGTGCCAGTCCCATTTTGTTTAACCATTGTTCCATAATTCTTACCCGCTGATTCACCACTGCCATTTATACCCTTTTGGTTTGAAACATAGATATTATAGAAGGAAACTTTCAACAGCAGATATTAGCTTTATACAAACACTATCAGGCACATCTGAATAACTTATCGTAAATGATGAAGCCGCCAGTCCTGATGGACTGACATCATTAGCATCAACGACAACATACCCCCCCCATGATGATATTCCCCATGTGTTTTTTTTTGAAAGCATGTCATCCGGGAAAAATTGTGCAGGTATAGCTACTGCTGTTGTTGCCAGCCCGCTGTAGTCAGGTTGCCCGGCATACACATTCCTTACAGAGGCATAAATCTGTCCAATATGTTTAGCTTCGACATCAACATATCTTGCATCTCTTACCTTCGGATACCCGATAAATGAGGCTACTATTAGTGCTGCAACAATCCCAAGAACTAACAAAAGCTCTAACAGGGAAAATCCTTTCTGACTTTTCCTATAATTAACTAATACTGACTCTCTCATTTGCTTTATAACTCCTGTATTTAACTGACAAGAGATAAAGTAATCCATAAATAATATAAATCAAGTTCAGGTAAAAATTTACATCATTATCATTTATAAGTCTCTATAAAAAACAAAAGGGCTGGAGATTATCCAACCCTTTTATTGGAAGCAAGCTTCCTGACTTTATTAAAAACCATCAATACAGAATTACAAGATTGAATATGGAGTTATTCATCTGTATTAATGGTCTCACTTTATAAGTGATGAATAATATATATAATTATATTATTTAAAAGTCAATGCCAAAGTTAATTTAAAATGATAATTTTATATATCACCACGATCTTTTTTTGTAATCCATTGTAGTCGGGCAAATGCCTTGTTTTTCGAAGAACTTATGTCTTGATTTTTCTTATTCCATCCGAAATTTTTAAACCCTTGTATAATTTCACATATCATAGCACCACACCTCTTATTTATTCTATAATGATGATGTACATACATCACTGAATGATAAAGAGTCAAATTAATATGCAGCAATAAATATATAGATGTTAGATATGAATAATTAAATCTGCCTGCCCTTCATTTCGAGAAGAAATGCACGTCCTTTCTTTCTATATTTAATCACCTCTTCATCATTAAGATCGCGAATGTGCAAAAGAAAACCAAGAACCAACTCTTTGTCCACATCAAACACATTACTATCAACTGCTTTTGCAACTTCAGCACCAAGAATGATCTTCTGACGTGTTTCAATCTGTTTGGCTTCAACCTTTGATTTATGTTGCAATCGATTAAGACGTAGTTGAGCACTGGCAATTTTTTGCTGTAATGATTTACTTACTTTATGGTTTTTATCTTCTTCACTCATATTATTCATCCATCTTGTTCTCTATAGCTATGATTAAAGAATCAATAAATCCGTAATCTGAAAATCCATAAATCTGGTCAGTTTCATTAATAATGATAGCCATCAATACAGGAATGCAGTTTGTCTCGAAACAATATTCTTTAAATAGCCCTGCGACTCGGCCTTCAAAACTAGTACATAATTTAATCAACTCTTGTTCGCCATACTTAGAGCACCAATCGTGATATGCAAAATCCATCTTATGATATTTATATATTGTCTGCTCTTTTACATCTTCTATGCCTAAATTTAATATACCAATAGCTTCATATATCTCATAGCCAAAGGTTGGAATATTATGAGGCTCATGAAAACCATTGTGACCTAACACACGTAAAACAAAGCTGGTTGAGTCATATATTAAATCAACATACTCCTCGACTATCATACATAAGAATGGCAGGTATCGTTGTTCTACTTCATATGTTTCAATAATGTGATAAACTTCTGTTTCAAAGTTATCTATTATCGATTGGTAATCGGTATGAAAATAGTTGACACTTTGATTGTTCAGTAAATCCACTGCTAATTTCTCTCTTAGAATTTCTATTTTTATGTTAAATTTTTCAACGCAATATTTGATGCGTTCATACCATATGCAGGCCCTTTCATAATCATTGCTGTTAAATACATTCATTAAACACTCCTTTTATTATTTAATATGAAATGTTACTTATTATAGTTCTTATTATTTGTCAAAAAACCACCACAGTCTAAATACTATGCTCTATACATTTAGTTAAAATAAAGATACAATGTTCTTCATCAAATTACTTTAGCGTCAGAACCATTATGTTCAAAAAAGGTTACAAACTGCCTCATGTATTTCCTAATGAATCGTTCATTCAGGAACAACTAGAAAAATATTTTATACAATTAGAATACTCTATAGTCCCGGAGAAACCAATAGATCTAAAATGTGTCCACCAAAGCACTAATGAAACATGGATTATTGAGGTTAAAGGGAAAACAGCACAAATTGGCCTTGATTTTAAGACATGTTTGGGGCAGTTGTTAATGCGTATGAATAATCCTGAATATAAATATGCTATAGCGATACCTGATATCATTGACTATCATCAGCAGATGAATAAGATACCAGCGTTAGTCTTGCAAAGACTTAATTTACACATATTTATCATTTCTCAAGATGGAAATGTTAAATTAGTATCGAGCGCCAAGCTTTAAAATTTTTACACAAAAGTGCAACAGCCTATATATGTAATTATGCAACACATACGCGAGCGTTCACTAACATAAAATACCCAATACTCTCCCCGTTACTTATTTTTGCATTTTAATGAAAACGTTTTAACCGTACATTTCAATATTCCAATTTCATCTCTCAACCTGTAGAACAAATTTCACTAACAGCATCTTTTATTTTATGTTTTTTAGTCTTATTTTAGGCTTCCCGCCTTACGGCGGGAAATATTAATACTCCTTTCGTCCTTCGGACACTATCTAAAAACCCAAACTGCAGACATTAGCGCTATACCTCTGCCACTCATCCTGTTTTAAAGCTGTCATTAGTAAGTTTTGGCCCTATTTGTTTTACAGACTTTCTGTTTAGCGGTATTAATTAACAAGAGTGAAACGTTATACATCGTCGTTATTTTTTGAGCCATTTATGGCAAATAAAAATAAAGCAATGCCCACTTACGCATTACTTCGTAATGCCGTGGGGTCTACCGACGGTCCCTGCGGGGCTAAAACCGTTTCCTTCGGAAACAAAATCAAGGTCAACCCCAGCGTTTTCCTTGCGTAAAACGAAAACCAGCTAGTCAGCATTAGAGGTATCTTTGGATGGCGATATACAGTTTTAAAATGGAGAACATCAGCAGAGGCGAAGGCAAATCTTCGGTTGCCTCCGCTGCCTATCGTCATCGTAAAGTATTCACTGATAATCGTACTGGTGATATTCATGGTCGTAAAACAGCGCATAAAAAGGACCTTTATTTTGCGCAGATTTTTGCCCCTGAAAATACACCACCAGATCTGATAGTAGATAGTGAAACACTCTGGAATGCTGTTGAAGCATCAGAGAAGAGGAAAGATGCCCGTCTCGCCAAAGAGTTTAAAATTGCCCTGCCCGCTGAGCTAACACCAGAACAAAGCATTGAACTCACCGCTGCTTTTGTTCTTGAACACTTCACCAAGAAGGGAATCATTGCCGATGTTGTTATCCACGATATTAATGGTCATAACCCTCATATCCATATCATGGGAACAACCCGTGGGGTTCTTTCTACCGGCTTTGGTAAAAAGGTCCGTGAGTGGGATAAGCCTGAAACGCTTGATGGCTGGCGCAAAGGTTGGCAGGACTTCTGTAACGAATTCCTTGAGAAATATGAGCATGAGGTTCGTGTTGACCACCGTTCCATCAGGGTTCAGCATCAAGAAGCACTTAAACTGGCAGCAGTGGCTGTTAACAATGAAGACAAAGCTATCTGGCTTGCCAAAGCTGAAGAAACAAACCGTGATCCAATGCGACACATCCCCCGTAGTCGCTGGAACACTCAGACCGCTCAACAGCAGCGTGCAGCAGAACAGGCTGTTCGTGATGACAGGAGGGAAGAAGCCAAGAAGACGTATTCCCTGTTTAAAGATCTGCCACTGGATATTGTGGTTGATGTCAGGAACTTTACTGTATCTGTTCTCCCTGAGCCGGAGGAAATCATATTGGCTGATGTTCTCGCCAGTACAGCAGATAACAGAAAAACAATACCTGCTCCGACGATTCCAGTTTCACAAAAAAGACCAGCAACAAAATCATATCGTGATCCTGATAAGGTAAGTCAGGTTAACCGAGACCCCAAACCGTCACTGGTGATCCCTACCTCACCTCGGACTAAACTGAAAACCCCCACTTCTCCAGCAACTGGCACGATTAAACGCGCTCCTGTTAAAAGTAAGAGGAAGCAAGTTAAACCTCGCCAGAGTGGCGTCTTTAAGCGTTTCACAGTCTATATCATAGACTTTTTCAAAGAAAAATTTGTCTGGGCCAAGAAGAAGCCTGCCACGGTTTCAGGCGATGTTGAACACGATAAGCGTATAGCAGAAAACTACGTGTTCGATGAAGTGCTGGGCATCTATGTGCCACGCACTGAACATGAAAAACGTGTCAGATTCAACAGTGACACGTATAGTCCAAAACCGGATGAGATCATGCGTTTTCCAAGTCGCACTAAAGAGGAACAGCGTAAAGCAGGTAATGATCCGGGCTATACCTCTTCATCGCAATCAGTATCAGAAAGAAATAAGAATCATTCTTCATTTAGGGCATCAGTATTCAATAAAAGTAGATGATATTCATTTTTAGCTTATACATTACTCTTGATAGAATCATCTGTAATGGTGTATATATGTGTTTCTACTACAAAATTTTCACATACCAGACTATTTACTTTTAAGCAGCAACTACAATGTGAGTGATAATTTATGACAGATATTAAGAGTAAACAAAAACAACATTATGTGCCGCAGTTTTACCTTAAAAATTGGATTGGTCGAGATGGTATATGGGTTAATCATAAATCAGAAAAAAACAAGCCTCCTTATGCAAAAAAAAGTACTAAAGATGTTGGTGAAGAAAGATATTTTTATGGTTCATTAATTGACGATGTTGTTTATGACATGCTAGTATATAAGTATTCTGAGCGTCTTAAAAATAATGATAAATTATTGCATTCCATTTTATCAGAATTTAAAAAATTTCAACTTATAGATGATATTGCATATAAAAAAAAGGGTATTGTTTTTAATGATAAACATACAATAAATAAGCTTGAACAATTGTATGATGTTTTTAAAAAAAATTTCTTAGAGGACAAATATTCCAATATAGAGAATACGTTATCTAAATCAATTAATCAGTTCAATGAGTTAAATAGTACATTGATTGAAACATTCATACCAAATGGGACATTTGAATCTTTATTAGCATTTTATTGTTTTCAACTACATAGAACCCCTAAAGCATTAGCGACATTCCAAAATACAATCTCCTCATTTTCCATTATTAAAAATGAAATTGAAAGTGAACTTACAAATATACAAAAAAAATCATTAATTCAATACATTCTATACATAGACTCATTTTTATTAGCAGAAAGGCTCGCAAAGGAAAATTATTCCATAAGGATTTTTAAAAACAGAACAAAAAAACGTTTTATTACATCTGATTCACCATCCGTGATAATATTCAAGGATAATATATTTGGATTTATTCCATTAACACCGAAGTTATTAATGCAAATAGAAAAAGGAAATACGTTCAATAATGTAAACCCAAATAGAATTTCAATAGATTATCTTTTTAGCTCTGAAAAAGTATCCATTATAAATGGTATAATTCATGAGCAATCAGATAGATACTTATATGCTAGAAGTAAAAATGATTTTCTCGCCAAAAAAGAAAAATAGAAATAAACCACACACTAATCAAGAATTATTAAACTCTATTTATAAACATAAGAAGTTGAAGTATTAAAAACATCTCGAATCGCTTCATTTAATAAGTGATTCGAGATATAGGTATACTAATAGGTGTCAACTTTAAAACACTATGTGAAAATAATATTTTCAATTATATTCTGGTATAAACATAACATTATCTGAGTAAATCACCTTACCAGCGACAAATCCTACCATAGCGACTATTGGCAAACTGATCATAACCCCTGCCATATCTTTAGACATGCCAATTAGCAAGGACAGACCAAAAGCCTACAGAATAACCACAAACACATACCAGACTATATAGGTTCCATACAGAATAATCACCTGACACCCAGTGCAAACGTGAAAACCACGTTGACCCTCTTTGAAACAGTACGGGCATTTGATGGTATTGTTTTCCATGATAGACACCTTAGAGCGCTTTCCAGCCATTGCTGGTTTTAACAAGATTAATCATGCTCTCTTCAGGTTCATTCATACCCTTGACGCTGGAGAACGCTTTTTTGTCCACCCATGAAGGAACGTCAGCGAGTTTCCACGTATAAGATACGCGAACTACTTTTTGACTACCTTCACCCGGTTCCGTCCATTCTGTAATCTTGTCAACAATCCGATGACCAACGCAGGCACCACCTTTACGATCCCAAAACTCAACCTCTTGGCCTTTGTCTGTTACTTCCAGAACATCAACACTGCTAAAGCCGTTAGACTGCTGAGAAACAGTGAGCAGACCCTGTTCAGCAAGTCCTTTAAGGATTTCATCACTGGCACTGTATCCGGCAGAACGGTAGCCACGGTTAACCTTAATCGGAAAACCTTTGTTGAATACAATGTCGTTGTCCTGCAGGGAGTAGCACAGCTTTGATTGTGATATTTTCGCGTTGATCGCTTTCTCAAAATCGCCTTTTTCACCACATCCCGCCAGTGCCAGAGCTACGCCAGCAATGAGTAAAATCTTCTTCATCTGCTTATCCATCCTAATAATCAAAAATGTTGCCATATGTTGATGCTTTTGTGGCTAGCCGTAGTGTTTCTACGTGTTGATACCGATAGTCACAACAAAACCACTGCCTAACCAATTGATAGGATTCAATTCTTTTTGAGACTCGTCATATCGTTTAAAACGATCAAAAACAACATCTTGATATGTTACACCTATCATAAATTAATATTCGATCGTTTTAAGCAATTAATCACCGATCGATATCATGCATTTAATCGATAAAAACTATCAATATTCAATTATTGATCTTTTGTATCGATCATATTTTTACATTCTGATAGGCTTGAAAAGCTGGGACAAGAGCCTTAGCCGCAACGCCATAAGAGCCAAAAACCCTTTAAAGTTCTGCGAGCAGGCCATATCCCATTAATTCATTTACATGGAGGAAGTAAAAGTGGAAGCAATCAGTATCGTGTTTTTAGTGGTACTTTTCATCGTTATCATGACCGCAGTAGATATACAGAAGAAAAAGCACTACAACAGCTTCATGGAAATTCTGGACGGCGACATCTTATCTTATGAGTGTCAGAGAACCGGGATCGTTATAGACACCAAACAGCGTACAGTTCGGTTTTTCGATAAAGAAAAAGACAAAACATATTCTTATGACAATATTAGAGAGATCAATTACACGCTCTCAGAGGCTGGAAAATTTTACGGGAATGGAACATTACGAGGCATGAATAATGCAGCCATTGCTAACGGAAGAGAACAGATTTTAGCTAATCAACGCTCAGGTATTAATATCTTAACCGATGATATTAAAAATCCCATATGGAAAATTAATGTTCCCGTTAAAAATAAAATAACGTCAAATCAAGAACTTTGCGAACGCTGGCTGTTAGTTTTTCAACGATATGTATTGTAAACCATTATTTTTAACTATTATCTACCTATGGAACTAAAATGAAAAAAATGCTTATTGCTGTATTAGTTATTCTTCCACTTACCAGTTGCACCGTTCAGGGAAATAAATCTCTCACAGATGAAAATCATCAGACGGTAAAGCTAAAAATCATCAAGGGGAAAACCACTCAACAAGAGATACTTACCGCATTCGGAGAACCACAGACACGCGCCACGAATGACGGACAAGAGATGTGGAGTTACTCCAGTATGACGGGAGAAAGCCAGCTATCTAACTACGTTCCCGGTCTCGCCCTACTAACCAATAGCAGTACAGCACACATTAGATCGCTGGATATCTGGTTTAAGGGTGATGTTGTAGAACGTTATAATTTTAGTCAGACAGCCAGTAAAGTTACACGAGGTATGCTTGATTAGTGGTTTCATTTAATTTTATGAAAACTAACTTCATGAGTAAAATCACTTCCTTGAGAAGTGATTTTACTCAATATGATTAGATTATATTCTTTCTAACACTCAATACTTTTTCAACATAATCAGTTTCGAATCTACTAACAGATGCAGTCCCATAAAAGAATTCATTATTATAAATCATTCGATGCTTAGCTACAGCGTCGAGAATAAACCTAAAACTAAATTGCCTCTCGATATCCATCATCCCACTATAAAACATATCAAGTGAAGGCATCCAATCGTATAGATAACGACATTCATCAAGCACCAACATATCCATATACATATTGGTGTCTTTTGCTTTGTATTTCCATCTCATTGTCCTTTCCATGTTTACATGATAAGGTACGGATAATTGCCTGAATAAAACCTCTTTAATTTGATGAAACAAAAAAAGATCGCAAAATGGATAAACTGATTGATGCCAATTTATTTTATTGAGATTTAGCAGGGAATCACTATAGAAATCATTCTCTGTACGCCCTTCATCTAATAGAAAATGCATATTAGAAACATTTTTTATTAGATCATGTGCATTACCATTAGCACTCATTTGAGATAAAAAAGACTGAGCATAATCATTAAAATCATTATCATAATAAATATCTTGATAGTAATTTTCATCTTTCTTATTACTTTTTTTATCTATTGATGCAATTGTCCAAAGGATTGGAAATAGCCCTGAATCAACTATAATATCCCCACCATTCCCATTGCTATCAAAATGAAATAAATCATTTACGCTTTTAGTTAGATCGTTGTAATTAGAAATATTAAACATATTTTTATATAAAGAATGCGATGAGGTGAAATTATCGTATGGAGAGATCACCGAAATCAGGTCAACTAATAATCTCGTTATATACTGGCCATAGAAGTCTTCAATTTCACATTCAACTTTTTTATGCCATTCATCGAGACTATAACCTTTAGAAATTGCACCATCAGTACAGTTCCATTCAGGATTATTACTCTCCAATGTTGATTTTGGATAGAGATAACTCGCAACTAAATTTACGATATTTTTATGCTCATTTGCATTTTGTTCTTTTGACGGTAGACTTACATTTGTTATCATAACACCGATAGATGAAAGCGCATGATATTTTAATATTGATGTTATTGCCTTTAATGTTTTCTGACCAGCTTTCTTACTTGGCAATGGTCCACAGAAATCAAGATATATAAGATCAAATTTCTGCGGTGACACCTCAAAAAAATCCCCAATATTTGCTTTAATTAATTTTATAAAAGGAAATTTTGAAGCAAGTGCAGAGATTACTGCCTCGTTGTATATTTTGGCATCACTTTCAAATGCCCAAATATTTTCTGGCAAAAGCCCCATATTAGTCATTTCAGTTAAATCATTCTCAGGGTTAGGCCCAGATAAATATGCGACTTTGATACTACGCGCAGTCCTATCTTGAATTACTGAATCATAGAATTCTTCCCACCGAGTTATTGTTTCCTCCGATAACGCATCAACTATAAACGCACGAGGATCACTTTCGTCTTTCTTATAAAACTCTTTAACTTTTCGAATATAGTCTTTAGGAGCTAAAGTCGAGTTTTTTCTACGCAAAGTAAGCGCCTCAATCGCAGCTTTTAAAACACTTTTACGAGCTATATTTTTATTTTCTTCTTTATACATTATTAAATTCCGCTCTATAATTTAGCATTCACATTTTAGTAAGAATATCAACTAAGGTATAATCTGGATAGGCTCAGCCATTCTAATGTCACCAATGCGGATAGGTAGATCACCTTCTCGCTGGCACTGCTCCTTAATGGATTGCCACTCCTCAGCTTCCGACTCCATATGAAGAGCAACCGAGTCAAAAGCACCTTCGGCTACGACTATGCTAGGCTCTTTATCTGTTTTATTATCAGTCGATTCTGTTTTAGGCCCTTCAGCCAGTTTTTCTTCCAACCCGGCTAAACTCGCTTTCAACTCATCAAGGCTGCTGGCGGCGTCTCTTGGCGCATAGAAGAACAGCCCACTGATGAAGATAGCTTCCATTACCTCACTGAACGAAAACGAGGTATCACCATAAACTAAGCAGCAATGCTTGGTACTCTTCACCCCTGATACGTTCTTCTTCAACAATCCATCCTTCGACGAAGTCATCAATGTTTGTTTACTATAGAGAATTACAGGCAGATTTTTAATTTCGTGAACATCACCGCTGATACTCCAGCGTTCTTTATCCCCTTTAATGAAGCCTGAAGCATCGCAGCTACTTTCTATGTCAAACTCATCAGTCGGGAACCGCTCGCGATTAAAATAGGCCGAAAAATCTTCCCCTTCTTCCATATCCTGACGCTTGTAAGCACGATAAACCGAGCTTCGACGGTCAATTCCAATCCATTCAATATCCCATGTCGTTGGCCCGGACGGTTTTCTTACCTCATCTATATATGCACCAACATCTCTGTCCAGATAAGCCGCTAACAACGCCTTCCACGGCTCTATAGCCAAGAAGATACTTGCCAGTGTTGTTCCTTCTTCAATCAGAGTCGTATGGTGGAAGAAGCGAAGAAGAAAAAAGGGATCGGTATTGGCCATCGTGTTCTGTATGGGTAGCAATGGAACCGCCGAGCTTTCATCGTAATCGGACTGAAACCGCAGTATTGCATCGGAACAAAAAATTAATTTACCTTCCATCGCTCATCGCCTCCTGACGCTATCAGACAACGCATTTTACCAGAACACTGCTACTTATCGCATTCGACTTTAACCTGACCCATGTTCGTTGATAGCTCTGGATATGGATTCAACCCAAAAGCATTGACCTTATGGATAACATCACAATATCTGAAACTGATAACTCAGATTATAACATCTGTGATTTTATAGTTTCTTCACTCATCTGTGTGAGTTCTGAAACCAAGCGAATATAAATATTTTTCAACCTATCTTTATCGCAACGACTTACAGACTCCGATAACAGATAATGGCTATAATTATTGACATAAATATCATTGTCATTTTCAAGAGTGAGTTTTATTCCATATTCAGTACCTTCTACTTTGTTTACAATACAGATCATAAATGGTGTTTTCTCATGGGGATGAAAGAGTGTTATCATTTTAATATTTTTCATTTGATTTTTTATTTATTACTATTTAATACTACATCGCGATCGTGAAAATCAAATTTATTTATGTTTTAACCATGATTTTTCCTCTTATTTTTAAACTACTTTTTGAAAAAATCTTTATCTCTGTGCTGACGCACGGCTACGCCCTGACGCTGACATTTTTATTTTATTCATCTCCTGTCTGTTAAATAAAAAGAAAAGTACTCGATCATTGTTTGATCTCTTTTCCTCATGATGCTGAATTTAGATCCTATGTTTAAACATAGTTTTTCCCTTTAGACATATAGCATTTGCTCTTAAACGTATAGGAAAACTATATCCTTGGTAGCAGCACTTCGTGATTGTTGCGAACAATCACTCTGCTGAACAGGGCTTGCCCCTGTTAATATTGGATTTATCCAAAAAAGATCGCGTCGTAGACGCTAATAAAACAAAAGAAATCTTAATTAAGCAGTCCCGATAGTCGCAGCGGTTCGTGATTGTAGAAAACAATCACTTCGCTGTAATATCATAGTAGGAAAAATAACACAGATAACACAACTGGTACCATTTTGATAAGGCACCAATCAACTAAAAAGAAGAACTATTTTCAATATTACATTCTTTAAAATGTCATCCAAAGCTTCGCTATTTGAATAATGAAGAAGAAAAATGCTCTCAAGCAAGCTATAGCTTAAAACAAAGTACGCACTCTCGGGAGTTAAAGTCCCGAATCCCGGTACTTAAGTTGATAACTATTCTCAAATAATAAAGTGTTATTTTTATATATTCTGTAGCACTACAAGTTTTATACGTAAGAACATCAAGTGTTAGTTATTTTAAAAAATATAAACTTTAAGTATTGACTTGCACACAAAATATAGTATTTACTTAAATGTATAACTAAAAAAATAAAGGAGTAAATACCATGATAAAAAATAAGATACAAACTGAAGTAAAGAAATCAAGAAGAGGTCTCCCACGTCATACTAAAAACCCATTTCTTAATGATACAAGTCTACATACAAAAACTGGCGTCAGACGTATTACTACAGGAAAAGATCGATTAGCATTAGTTAATGAGAGTACGGGAGAGCAAGTTGGTAATGGTGGTTTCTTTCAGTCTATGGAAGTAGACAAGACACAGTTCGTGAAGCTTTATGTGGATGGCGTATCAGCTATTGAGGGTTTATCCTCATCCGGTAAGAAAGTATTCAAGATACTGTATCTTGCTATCAGAGATAATAAAGATACAGATACTATATTAATGTCATTCGATATTGTTGATCAAGATATCGTAAAAATATCAAGAACTACTTATTTCAAAGGTATGAAAGAACTTGCTGACAAGAAATTTATTGCTGAGACCATGATACAAAACTATTATTTTATTAATCCAGACTATATGTTTAATGGTGATCGTT